>CAYRVF010000280.1:449-1509 GCA_964427535.1 uncultured Ktedonobacterales bacterium | reverse complement strand
CTATCAAAGAGTCATGCAGTTAAGCATTTGCGCGACAGGCATCCGACTCTTCGGATAGTCACATACATCGGCGATGAATTTGATTCGGGAAACGATCGCGATATTGAGGAACTTGCCGCCGAAGGAAAGGGAGTTAGGTGCCTACGCGTCAGGGATCCCGCCGAGACCGGGTTCTTCATCCGATCGCTCCTGGCGCATTTGAAAAAGAATGCCGGGCGCTGATCTGTATATCATCGCGGCCGGCAATGGCTCACGCATGCGCGCCAACGTGCCGAAGGCGCTTGTGCCGATTGCTCATGAACCCAACCTCACCACGACCCTGCAACAAATCGGCCACAAGTTCAACAACGTATTTGTTGTAACGAATGCTCTCGTACAGGAACAGTGGCAGAGTTATTTTTGCGGACTGCGATCGGAATACCCGGAGCTCGCAAGAGCGGCGTTGAATGTGCCAATTCAGTCAGGACTGGGTGATGGCCACGCCACGCTTCACGGGATTCTCACGGCGGAGCAAATGGTGGAAACGACCCTGTCCGAAGACGTCGTCATCGCGTGGGGCGATGTGTTTTTCCCGAAAGCCGAGATCATAGATGAGCTAGTGGCGAATCGCCTCAAAGGGTCGGGACTTCTTCCGGCCGTGCGAGAAAGTAATCCCTATGTCTCATTGCTGGTCAATGAGACAATGCAATGCGTATCGGCCGACTTCTCAAAGCATGGCGAGGATCATCCCATCGGTCTACATGACCAATCGGTGTTCCGGTTCGCGCTATCCCGGCTCAAGAAGTCGCTACGCGACCTCCATAACGCTCTATGGAAAAATGGCCGCTACATCGCACCTGACGGCGAGCTTTCTCTCCTTCATTCCTTCCATCACCTTTATAACACATCAGACCCGGTTTACGTTTACGAGACACAATACCCGACTCTCAGTTTCAATACAGTTGAGGAGGTAGCAGCAATACAAGAGGAAATTAGCGTTCGATGGAGGAAAACGTTTCGCAAATGCAACCAAGAATTGTTCAACGCGGTTGACGGTTCCGGCGACCGTGTGGAGTTGATG
>CAYRVF010000280.1:0-439 GCA_964427535.1 uncultured Ktedonobacterales bacterium | reverse complement strand
CGGCTGGCCAGAGTAGATAGAACTGCTCTCCTATCCCGAGTGACCACAGATGTGTGAGTGGATTTGCATCGAACGCGAAGTACCATTCCGAGTCCTTGTATAGGGTCCAGTTTGTTAGAAATGCCGCACCGGCAATTGTGTCTCTGCCCAACAGTCGATATTGATCCGGCAAGAGGATTAACCACCAAACAACACCCGCGCAGAAAATCAGTGCGATGAGGGCGGGGAATATTCGTCGGATTCATGTGGGATCTATTCTGTCCATACAGTGGTCGTCTTTCGGGATCAGACGGTGGCCGTCTCCGGAAAAGACCGACACCGTCCCTTCTTTCTGCAAACAGCGCCGCTTTCATGCATAAGGCGGGCTAGCAAGATGTACATCCACTGCCTAGCCGTAAGTATCGAGCGGAGGCCACACAACGGTTCCCAGGAAAGAAAG
>CAYRVF010000279.1:0-1512 GCA_964427535.1 uncultured Ktedonobacterales bacterium | reverse complement strand
CGCTCTGGCTGGGTGCGCACGAGGCTGCGCGCCAGCTCGTTCTTGAGCGTGATCGTTGAGAGGCTCTGGCCCAGCAAATCGTGGAGATCACGAGCGAAGCGGAGGCGCTCTTCCGCGACGGCCAGCCGGGCAAGCTCCTGGCGGGCGGCGCGCAACGCGCTGATGGTCCGCACGAGTTGTCCTACCCCGATCATGCCGAGGCCGACCACGGCCACCGGAAGCGCTACCCGCAGGGCATACACCCAGCCAAACGGTCCCACGCCAACCGCCACCGTCAGAACGGCCACCGCCGCGACCGCCGCGATGGCGGGACGCGCAGGCAGCCGTGCACCGAGGGCGATGCTGACGAAGATGAAGAACCAGAGCCAGTCAGCGCCGGCAAGGAGCGTCAGCAGGACAATATCGGCCGCGAGGAGGGCGGCGAGAGCCAGCGGCAGGCGGTGCGCCCGCCAACTAAGCTGGGCAGGAGCCGCCGCGCGGAACGGCAGGGGCAGGGCGAGGTAGAGGTAGAGGGCTGCGAAGAGGCCCGTGCCGGTCAGGGTCAGAACGAGCTGGAGCGAAGCGGGATGCGCCTGCGATGGGTTGAGCAGTGGATAGTAGAGGAAGAGTAGCCAGATGAGCACAAAGAGCCGCCAGAGCGCGGGCGGCACGACCTCCCGGCTAACATCCACTGTATCTGCTGCATCTGCCTTTGCCGCCCGCTCTATTGGCATACTCGCCCTCGTGCTCGTGCTCGTGCTCGTGCCGCCCAACCCGCCTCGACGCAGGTGCGGTCCTCAGACACGTCTGCTCGACCCACACGCGCGGATCTGTGGCACCCCTACCCACAGGCGTGACCGGCATGTGGCCCTGTCTCGAACCCTGTGCCCCTATTCTAGCAACGCTCTATCGTGTCGCTCGCAAACCCCTGTATATAAACCCCACGTTGCGCATCCGGTCAACCTTCCAGCTCGCCTTTATGCAAGCCGGTAGGTGAGGATCACCATGCTGTTCTGCAGAATCGTCGTGTCGGCAAGTTCGAACTGGGTCGGCGGCCCTTTCGGGAACAACACGTCGTCGGGTGTGCCCGTGCCGACGAACAGCGGATGGATCCACAACCGGAGTTCGTCCAGGAGGCCGTGCTGCATCAGCAGCGTCGAGACGGCTCCGAAGCCGTACTGCACGATGTCCTGGCCCGGCTGCGCCTTGAGCTCGCCGATGCGCGCTGCGACATCGGTTGCGATGACCGTCGTGTTCGCCCAGTCAGGATCCTTCAGCGTCGTTGAGACAACGAACTTGGGCATCGTGTTGATACGATCAGAGTAGGGATCACCGGACCGGCTTTGCCAGACCGGCGCGAAGCCTTCGTACGTTCGCCGACCCATAAGCACCGCGTCGCAGGCCATGAGCAGGTCCGTTTGGATCTGTCCGCCACGCTCGTCACGTGGCCGCTCAATCGTCGGCCACTCGTGCGGCTGTTCAACGACGCCGTCCAGCGAGATGTAGGTCGAGTTGATGATCTTGCGCATCACG
>CAYRVF010000278.1:0-1536 GCA_964427535.1 uncultured Ktedonobacterales bacterium | reverse complement strand
ATGCCACGGACAGGACTGCCTACGACCTCCACGTCAATCGTGCGCCCGTCAGCCGTCCGCGTCTGGATGTCGACCGCCTGCCCACCCTTGAGCGTTTCCCCTCCGTGTAGCACGCGCTCGAAAGGCGAGTGCTCGGAGAGTAGGAGGTTCCCATGGGGATCGCGGATCTCAAGCAGCCGCCGCCGCTCCTCGACGGGTTGGGCAAAGAAGCCAGGGCGCTCATCCAGCCCAAATAGCGTGCGGAAGGCGGCGTTCACGAGCAGCACCTGCTCGTCCGCACCAAAGAGCGCTGCCGCATCCGGCATCGTCTCCACGACCGCGGTGAGTTCAGCGGCGCGCTCGGCTGCCTCGCGCTTCAGGCGCTCGCGCTCGGTTACGTCGCGCAAGATGCCGACCGCCCCCACAACACGTCCGTCCGTGCCCCAGAGCGGGGCGCCGCTGATGGCAAAGGCGAGGTCTCGGCCCGCGACGGCAGCCATTCGCACGGTCTGGGCATTCTCGCTGTGGATGGTCTCGCCACGCAGGAGGCGCGTGATGGGCCAGCGCTCCTCGGGGAGCGCGTTGCCCGCCTCGTCGCGCAGCCTCATGTGAGAAACGCGCTCGTGCGCTGGGAGCTGGCCGTCGGGGTCCTGCTTGGGAACGACCATCCCGAGGATGGACCGTGCGGCGGCGTTGGCTCGGGCAACGCGCCCTTCGGCGTCGTAGACGAAAATCCCTTCCGTCATTGCGTCGAAGACTGCCCCCAGCTCGGCGCGCGCCTGGCGCTCGGCCTGATAGAGGTCCGACCGCTCTATGGTCTGGGCGGCACGCGTCGCCATACTCTCCAGGAGACGTATGTCTTCCTCGCAGAATTGGCGCCGTGCGGCGGTGCCAACGTAGAGTACCCCCAGCAGGCGCTGCTCCACGAGCAGTGGCACACCGACGGCGGAGTGCATATGGTCGCTGCTGGGGAGCGCACTGCCCGCGTCGAAAGTCGCGAGGTCGTCGACGACCAATGGTGCCCGTGAGGCGGCGATGCGACCGGCGAACCCGGCGCCGATGGGGATGCGCGCTCCAGCCACACCTTCCTCCTGGACGCCTCGCGCGGCGGCGACTCGCAGGTCGCCGCTCCCCTCGTCGTGGAGGAGAATCGTCACATCGTCCACTTCGAAGACATCCCGGATCCGGTCAACAAGCTCGTGCAGCAAGTCGGCTGGGGCAAGGTGGGCGAGAGCCGTGTCGGTGATGGCCTGCAATGCGCGTAGCTCCCGATTGGCCATGCGCTCGCGCGCCAACTGCTCGGCCCGCTCGGCCTCGTCGCGCTTGCGCGCGCTGATGTCGTCCACCACACAGACGTGGTAGCTCGGGGAGCCGTCGGCCTCGCGCACCAGCGAGATGAGGATGTTGACCCAGACGATGCTGCAATCCTTGCGCACATAGCGCTTGTCCATCGTGTAGTGGGGCAGTTCGCCGGCGTGAAGGGCGGCGACGTAGCCCACATCCTCCTCAAGGTCATCCGGGTGCGTGATGCTCTGCCAGGTGCCGGCGAGAAGCTCC
>CAYRVF010000277.1:0-1556 GCA_964427535.1 uncultured Ktedonobacterales bacterium | reverse complement strand
CGAGTCCGGTTCCTGCTGTAAGCGAGACGTTGTCCATTCACGCATTTCTCTCATAGGTTCGTCTGTTTTTGTATGATCCGGCGCCGTTGGGACTTGCCGCTCGAACTTGGTCGCCGTCTTGACCGTCTGAGATTCGTTGGGTTATTCAAGCTGGCAGAGTCAGTTTTGAGCGAAACTTATCATCGAACCGCAGTAAGGATGTGTTCAATAGATTGACGTGGCAGACTTTGCTGCATGGCGAATTCGCGGGCATGGCACGGACCCAAGCATACCTAGCGGACCTTGTCAGGCTGGCGGATGCGGTGAAGAATCCGCGAGCGACAGATGGTAGCGAAGGGTGAAGGTGACGGGCATGAGCCAGGAGTACGCGCCGGCCGAGTGGCTGCCGAGCGATCATCACGACGGGTGGCCCTCAGGGTTCAAGCCGCGCTACATCGTCATCCACGGCACGGCAGGGGACGCCACCATCGAGGCGGTGGGCACGACCTTCAACCAGCGGGGCACGTCCACGCACTACGCCGTGGGGCAGGACGGCCGGGTTGGGCAGTACGTGTCGGAGACGAGCGCCGCGTGGGGCACTGGCGTGCTCAGCGCGGGCCACGACACGTGGTGGGACGCTGCGCCGGACGGCAAACCCAATACCGAGTCGTTCAGCATCGAGCACTGCAAGGCGAGCCTCGACAACTCGGCAGCGCTCACCTCGGCCCAGCAGGAAGCGAGCTTCGCGCTCGTCAAGCATCTGTGCGAGCGGTGGGGCATCCCGAGGCGCTGGGCCGATGCGCAGGGAGGGATCACCGGACACTACTCAATTGATCCGGTCAACCGGAGTCGCTGCCCTGGGACGTATCCCTGGGATGCGCTGTTTCAGTATCTGAATGGAGGAGGTGGAGCTGTGTGGACTGAGCTACCCGATGGCAGCGCGCACGACGACGCGGGCAACCACATCGGCGCGGGTCTGAATGCCGCGCGCATCCAGCGGGGCGTCACTGCGGACGCCTACCAGGGGGGCGAATCGTACGTCACTGGCTGTGACTTCTCGTCGTATGTGGCGTATAAGAGCGGCGAGGTGTGCCTGTGGGACGGCAGCGGGCCGGTGGGACGGGGCGCGCGTCGTCGCCGGCCTGCAACGGCTGCTCAACACCGTGCAGACGCCACCGCCACCGCCTCCTCCGCCGGCTGCGCCCGTCATCCCTGATGAGTATGTAAAGGCCAAAGCGGCGGTGGACGCCCTGAAGGCTGCCGGTCTGTAGCCGGTCTGTAGCCAGTAGCCCGGTCAGTCAGCATCTCTGTTCGCACGTGGCCCTCGTCGCGCAGAACGGCGGGGGCCACGTCGTGTCCGGTGTCGTGTCCGGTGTCGTGTCCGGTGTCGTGTCCGGTTCGTATGTCGGGGTTAGCTTAGCGAAGGCTGAGCAGGAAGCTGAAGTTGTAGAGTATCGGAGCCAGCGCGAGTAGGCAGACGAGGATGGCGGTTGGCCTGGCTATGTGCGCCCAGCGGAGAAGTGGTGAGCCGAGGAGCATCACGCCGACGGTCACGATCGCCGTGAGGAGCCCGCAGG
>CAYRVF010000276.1:0-1561 GCA_964427535.1 uncultured Ktedonobacterales bacterium | reverse complement strand
TTTCCACCCAGCGTTCAAATTCGCTCAATCCCCAGCTCGGTGGCAATGGGCCGATCGCTCAGCCGATCGGTTCTTGACTCGATCCCCCTGTCACCGCGCGGAATCGAGCGAAGTCCCAGAGCTATTCCCATCGCCATCGTTCCGTGGGGCATCGCTCTCTCGAGAGCGAAACCAACCGCTCAAATCCCTCGCCATGAGTGCTCCAAGGCAAATCAACACGAAGCACGTCAGGGCAAACGCGATCCCGATCCCCGTGGAGGTAGCCATCTGAGGCTTTAGCCGATGAAGCATTATCGGTACGACCACAGTGAAGGCCGAGAGACCGAGTAGACCATGGAGTCCCAGTGCAAGCTGAGTCAGCCATTTCGGCCATCGTGCCCTCGCACTACGCTGGCTGATCCACATCCAGATTGCCATGTATCCGACCACACCTATGCCTACCAGATAGGCCAGACCAACACTCAATAGAGGGCTCATTGGGCGCGTCGGATCGTCTACCATGATGCGCATACAAAATCACTCTCTCTGGTGAGCATCTGCGCTTTCGTAGGGATCGCCGCCTCCTGAGCGACCCCTGCAGCACCGAACTCTAGGGGCACGCAGACTCCGAGCCGGGTGGCGAGATGTAATGTTCGTTTGTGTACGTCGTCCAGTCCACCCCGCCTTGCATCGCTGCTCCAAAGACACCTCCCCATGGCGCCGCGGCGGCCTCCGAGGCGCCTGCGGCGCCCATGGCAGCCCCGAACGCCGCACCGCCAGCACCAGCCAACCCCGAATTGGCGACTTCCAGTGGATCTACAGTTTGAGTCTGATATAACTGTCCTGCAATGTTGCCTACCGCACCTGCCGCGGCACCCGCCGCCACTGTGCTCCCGAACCCTAAGGTGAAGCCAGCAACCGCTCCTGATGCCGCGCCTATCCCGGTCGCGACGGCGATATCCCACCCGCTGCCGCCTTCTAGATACACTGTAATGCCCCCCGCGGCTCCTCCGATTACCGCGCCGATTACGGCACACCATGGGCATCTGCCAGTTGGGTCAATGTAGTTGAGAGGGGTGCTCCCGACGTAGGAATACGTGTTCAAGCCGCCGCCCAACCCCAAAGGATCACTGCTGCTATATCGGCCAATCTGCGGGTTGTAGTAGCGTGCACCGTTCAAAAACAGCCCAGTCTCCTGATCGAAGTACTGCCCGGGATTGCGCAAGTTGACATAGACGGGATATGTCCCGTTGGGAACAGCTTGATTCGGAGCCGTCTCCCCAAACGCCTCCCCATCCCATCTCCACACGACATTTTGCGCCACATCGGTGCCGATTCGGGGAGTACCCAACATATCGCTATGCAGGTAGGTCACCCAGTCGATCTTCCCGTCCGATCCGACCGAGCAGTGGGCCAGTTGCAGCATATCTCCCAGCGGCACCCAGTGATTGACCTGCGCGACCGGCACTGCGCCTGACCAGACGTAGTCGCGCGAGGGCTGGCCGCCGACTGACGTTTCACTGATCAGTCTGCCAAAAATGTCGTAGTGATAGAGCGTGATTCCCTGCAAGGTCAGCTTCCC
>CAYRVF010000275.1:0-1573 GCA_964427535.1 uncultured Ktedonobacterales bacterium | reverse complement strand
TTGGCGTAGGGCGGAGTCCGGTTGAACAGGTTTCTGACTCCGAGGCTGAGCTTGATGCCCTTCAGGCCCTGATAGTAGACCTGGGAATCGATCGTCTGGTAGGGCTCGACAAAACGCGTCTGCCCACTGATGCTGGCGGCGCTGTCGTGAAAGCGCTTCTGGTAATTTTCTGTGAGCGACAGGCCCCAGTCCGCGAGCTCGTACGCCAAGGTCGCGTTGTAGCGGAAGCGTGAGATGACACCTCCCGCGGTGTTCAAGCCGCGATCGACCTGGCTCGTCCAACTTCCATCGGCATTCTGACTCACGTAGCGGTAGAAGTAAGTGCCGTTGCCGAGCAACGTGAACCGGCCCGCATGGCCCAGGTCGAGGCGATACTTCAGGTCCATATCGAGTCCGCTCACGTCGACCTTGAAGAGGTTGGCGTTGGTCTGACTGATGGAGATGATATTTCCGGCGGGGTCGCGGTTGATGTAGCTGGCGAATTGTTGCTCGCTGGCGGGGCTTTGCATGATGATGGCGGTGTTCAAGCCGCCGACAGCAATCGAGTTCTTCAGATAGATCCAGAACGAGTCCAGCTCGATGCTGAAATCCCGGATCGGCTCGAAAACCGCTCCCAAGGTGAACGACTGGGATTTCTCCGGCGTGAGATGCGGGTTGCCGCCCGTGACCGTGGTGAATTGAAAGCTGCAGGCTGGATTGCTGGCGCTGAACGTCGGGCATTGGATCCAGTCGCGCGTTCCATTGGCCGTGACACTGGTTGCCTGGGAGGCGTACAGGTCGGTCAACGACGGAGCGCGAAAGCCCTTGCCTGCCGCGGCTCGCAACAAAACCCACTCTTCAGGTTGCCAGCGCAGGGACACCTTGGGATTGGCCGTGCTGCCGATGCCCTGATAGTGGTCGTAGCGTCCCGCGACATCGAGCTCCAGCCCTTTCAACAGGGTGGCGTCGAGCTCGAGGTAGGCCGACTCCACGGCGCGCGTAGCGCTCTCCGGTAACTGATTACCTCCCTGACCTGCGATATCCCCTGTTTGCACCGCTGCCGCCGGGTCGTACTCGAACGTCTCGCGACGCAACTCCGCACCCGCGGCCGCCGCCAACGGCCCTGCCGGGAGTTGGACGAGCTCCCGGCTGAGGCGTCCATTCAGGCTCGTCACCGAGGTCTTGGACTTGAAGTCCTGGCCGTTAAACGTCGCGCCCTGGGCAGCGGCCAGCGCGTTGGGATCGCTCGTCGGTCCGAACGGGTTGATGTTGCCCTGGTCGAGGAGGGGCATGATCTTCGAGTACAGCGGATAGCCGGACTCCAGGTTCTCGGTCACCTGGATCTGGCTGTATAACAACGAGGCATCGTAATCCCAGCCGGCCGTATCGCCCTTGACGCCCCCGACGAGGCGGATGGTGTTGGCGGTATCGAGAGTGTTGCGCAGGCCGTTGGCGAAGTCGCGATAAATGAGGTTGAGCGGCTGGCCGCCGACGTGGTTGGCGGCGGCCCAGGCGGCCGGATAGTAGGGGCTGGTCGGCGGCAGCAGGAACGCACCCGTCCCCGGCGCCACCGCCTTGTTGTTATACGTGGGAT
>CAYRVF010000274.1:0-1633 GCA_964427535.1 uncultured Ktedonobacterales bacterium | reverse complement strand
GTGTGCGACTGACCCTGATGGCTCGAGCGAGAGGCGCTCACCCGAAGCCGAATAGATAAATGCGGATCGTCTTCAACCGAAAGTATTGAACAAACAAGTTGCTCATGCCGAGCGGACCATAGAAAATTCATGCTCCAGCGCTCGTGCGTACGCTTCGCCTGAGGAACCACCCCTCGATGCAGGCACATGTGCTTGCGGCGGCGGGATCCGCGTGCGCAGCTGCAGTCCTTCCAGCCGATAGAGCCGCCGTACGCGTTTCTTGTTCACCGGCCAGCCTTCCCGCCGCAGCATCACGTGAATGCGCTGGTAGCCGAAGCGAGGCCGACGGGCCGCCATATCCCAATTCCGCATTCTCAGCTCCGGGTGATCCCTACCTCGACCAGGTCGGTACCACGCCGTCCTGGACAGCCCTGCAAGCCGACACGATCGAACCACGGCGATCTGGTAGTGCGTGCTGATCCAGCGCACGAGCTCACGCCGTCGTGTCGGCTTCAAAGCTTTTTTCGCACGACCTCCGAAAGGATGTTCTTGTCGAGCGTCAGATCCGCCACCAGGCGCTTCCACCCTCCACCTGCCGCAGCGCGTAGGTGATCTGCTCCTCGCTAAACCGGATCTTCTTCATCGTCGTCTTTCCTCGTCTGAGGACCCCCGACGGTGAGTTTAGTCTAATTCCAGACTGCCCAACATTTCTGGGACGAGGTCAGCGCTCGGTATCCCCAAAGGCGACTACCGCTTTTCGACCTCTGACTTCATCACTTCTCCACATCACCCTGACGATCCCGCCGAAGGACCACAATGTCCTGTATATGCGGGGGCACTAAGTGGTAGTACCTATACTTCCTGACGATGGTGTAACCCGGAACAGGCCCGAACCCAACTTGATAAGTGTCCCCTCTCACCCACCACCAACTATGCTTTTCATCCCGCTTGTAGTTCATATCGAACAGGTAGGTGCCGTTGAACTCATAGCCGCCATCGATTTCTTCTGGTTGGACATGATCCTTATTCATCAACTCAGTAAGCGCTTGCCAGCGCACTCGGTTCCACGTTAGATAATCCCGCGTTGTGAGCACCGAAAATACGGCGACGATGGAGACGAGCACGAACGCTCCGACGAGCGTCGGATTCACTGATCGACCTGTAGCGCGTTCGCGAAGTTTCGTTGATCCCATAGCAATGTTGATTGCGATCAGCGGAAGTATCGGAATTACGTATCGATCAAAAAAGAACGGGGATGGGAGAATGAGCAAGAGATAAGCAAGAGTACACAGGCTGAGAAAGAGACTTGCCCAATCGGTAGGCTCAGTAAGCTCGCGGGCCCTCATCTTGTGTACGACCCCACTCAACCGTACGTAGGCGGCTGAAATCAAGCAGACGCCCCCGAGAAGACCGATTGCAGTAGCAACGCGCCAAAAAATACGGGGTAAAGGACTCATATTTCCAAGGTGAAGCAGAAAAGTGTCCCTCAACATCGTGGGACCCACACCGGACCCGACGATCACGTTGTCGTACAAGGGTAATACGATGTCCTCACCAGAGTAGAATCGAACCACAGCACAAACGGACAGCACCACAATACCTATAGACATTCCAGCAGCAGCACGAATGGGCGACGAGCGAGCTAGGTCTCTCA
>CAYRVF010000273.1:0-1635 GCA_964427535.1 uncultured Ktedonobacterales bacterium | reverse complement strand
TCACGCGGAGGCGCACCGCGATGTCCTTGAAGGCCACGCCCTCGAAGTAGTGCCACGTGACGATGCTCGCTTCGCGCTCCGGAAGCAGAGCCACCGCGCGCTCCAGGGCGGCGCGCTCTGAATGCTGCTCCACCTCTTCCTCGGGATTGACGCTCGACGCGTCCACGAGCGACGCGGACTGGACCTCGGGGAGGTCGTCGAAACCGACGATCGCGCTGCAGTCCGCCGCCGGGCCGGTGCCCTCCTGGGCGCGCGTCGCTCGCGTCCTGGCGCGGCGCGAGAGCCAGTCCTGAGCCCGCAGCTCGTCGATGACGGCACCGCGGATGCGGATGCGGGCGTAAGCCTCGAACTGGGGGCCGCGCTCGGGGCTCCGGCGCAGAGCATCCAGCAGCCCGATGGCGCCGGCCGCGAGCAGGTCGTCGCGCAGCACGTTGGGGGGCAGGCGACGCAGAACGCGGGCGACGACCTGGTGGACCAGCGGCATGTGCAGCGACAGCTCTTCGTGGGTGCGCATGGCGCAGCCGTATTGCGGCCGTCATGCCAGAGCTGAAAGCCCTACTGTGTCAAAGCGTTAGCATAATTGACGACCCAAGCATGGGGTATGGATGACCCGCTATCGTGGTCAGTCCTGACCCTGGGTGGGTTGCGGAGAACCCTCCTCGTCCTTTCCTTCGTCGGACGGCACGTCGCTCGTTCCCTCGTCGGCCGCGGCGTCGGGCTTGTCGTACTTCGGCGGTTCCCCGGGGTGCGACCAGTCGACCCAGTAGGTCTTGGTCTCGCGTACGTCGAGGTGCACGAAGGTGCTGTTCGGGTAGTACCCGCAGCCGGCGCTGCGCAGCGTGCGACAGAAGTCTCGCAACGCTTCGTTCGACACGCCGCGCACGCGAAAGTCGAGCGCGCGGCCCAGGTTGTGGTTCGAGTGCGCCGTGTACTGGGTGGGCGTGTAGGCGCGATAGCCGCTCACCACCTCGATCGTCTTCCCGCCGAAATGGCTCGAGACGATGCTCACCAGGGCGACGAGGCGCGGGTCGATCGGATGGGTCGCGTTGCCCTGGCGCATCATGCGCTCGAACGCCGCGAGGGCGCTGGGGGGAATGTGGCCGTGCGAATCCTTCACCCGGACGCGGAACTCTTCCCCCAGGCGCTCGGCGTGCAGGACGTCGCTCTCGTAGGGCCCACGCGGCTCGGGCGTCGGCATGAGCGCAGCCGTGGTCCCGGGGTGGGCCGGCTTGTCATGGCCGGCTTTGTCCTTGTCTTTCTCGGCCTTCTCACCCTTGTCGGCCTTTTCGCCCTTCTTCTTGGGCGAATCCACGCCGGGGATCGTGAGGACCTCCCCCGGCTTGAGGTGCTTGGGGTCCTTCAGGTGGTTGGCGTCGACGATCGCCTTCACGGTCACGTGGTAGCGATGGGCGATGGCCTCGATGGTGTGGCCCCGCTGAACGACGTGCTGAACGTCGCCGAAAAGGAGCGCGACAGCGAGAGCGAACATCGGGAGGCCTCATACCTCCATCCGGCAGAGCCTGCGAGGCCCCCTTTTTTGACGGCCTCTCCGACGGTCTGCAACACTTACGTCTGGGCGGAACGTATGGCTGAAGGCAAGAACCTCGTCGGCGTCGACATCGGCGCCAGCTCGAT
>CAYRVF010000272.1:0-1662 GCA_964427535.1 uncultured Ktedonobacterales bacterium | reverse complement strand
GCGCCCTCACCTCGGAAGCCTCTGACGGCGCAAAGGGCCGAACGACGAGGAGAGCGATACGACCGTGGACCTCGTAGACGCCAAGCACCAGGAGTCCAGGCAACTGGAGCTGCCGCTCGAGGGCAGGGGTGAAGCCCCGAGAGTAGGGCGGAGCGGTGAAGCGCCGACGGCGGCACACGGAGACGAGCGCTCAGGAGACGACGGCGCCTGCCTGATGGAGCGCGTCGTCGAACGCGGCAACGTCGTCTTGGCGTTGAAGCGCGTGCAGAAGAACAAGGGCAGTCCCGGCATCGACGGGATGACGGTGGAGGAGCTGCGCGACCACCTGCGGGCGACCTGGCCGGCGCTGCGCGAGCAATTGCTCGCGGGCACGTACAGGCCCAGCCAGTGAAGCGCCAGCTCATCCCGAAGAGCGACGGCGGGGTGCGGGAGCTCGGCATCCCTACGGCGCTCGACCGATTTATCCAGCAGGCCATCTTGCAGGTCCTGCAGCCGCGATTCGACCCGAGCTTCTCATCGCACAGCCACGGTTTCCGTCCTGGACGCCGCGCTCACGACGCCGTGTGCGAGGCGCAGAAGTACATCCAGGAGGGCCGCCGCTGGGTGGTGGACGTGGACCTCGAGAAATTCTTCGACCGCGTCAACCACGACGTGCTGATGGGCAGGCTCGGCAAACGCATCGCGGATAAGCGCATGCTGAGACTCATCCGCCGCTACCTCGACGCCGGCATTATGGCGAACGGGGTCGTGATGGAACGGCACGAGGGGACGCCGCAGGGCGGCCCCCTCTCGCCGCTGCTCGCCAACGTGCTGCTCGACGAAGTCGACAAGGAGCTGGAGAAGCGCGGACACGCCTTCGTCCGGTACGCCGACGACTGCAACGTGTACGTGCGGTCGCGGCGCGCCGGTGAGCGCGTGATGGAGGCGCTGCGGCGCCTCTTCGCGAAGCTCCGTCTACGCGTCAACGAGTCGAAGAGCGCGGTTGCCCGCCCGTGGGACCGCAAGTTTCTCGGCTTCAGCTTCTGGGTCGCCAAGGGACGCGAGATCAAACGGCGGGTGGCGAGCAAGGGCGATGAAGCAGCGGGTGCGCTCGATAACGGGGCGCAACTGCGGCCGAAGCATTCCGACAGTCATCGCGGAGCTACGCGGCTACTTGCTCGGTTGGAAGCAGTACTTCCAAGCGGCAGACACGCCGGGAGTCTTCCGCGAGCTCGACGAGTGGATCCGCCATCGCTTGCGCGCTCTTCAGCTCAAGCAGTGGAAGCGTGGAACGACGGTGTATCGCGAGCTGCGTGCCCGCGGGCTCGGCGACCAGATCGCCAAGAGCATCGCCGTGAACACCCGCCGCTGGTGGCACAACTCCGGGATGGGCATCCACATCGCTCTGCCCGCGAGCCACTTCGACGCCCTGGGCCTGCCCAGGCTGGCTGCATAACCTCAACTCGCCGAACCGCCGGATGCGGACCCGCACGTCCGGTGGTGTGGGAGGGGCCTGACGGGGCGAATCCCGTCAGCCCCTACCCGATTTGTGCGTCGTTTCACGCGGACTCGCCGCCAGCGCCGTTCGTCAGGGCGAGTCAGTCGGTGCTCGCGTCGTCGCCGAGGGGGGGCAGGACGGGGCAGCTCAGGTTGAAGCACGTGAGCGCGCTGCCGAAGGTCGCC
>CAYRVF010000271.1:0-1676 GCA_964427535.1 uncultured Ktedonobacterales bacterium | reverse complement strand
GACCGACGTTCGGCCTGGGATTCCGCTACATTTCAGATCGGATGGCGAGCTTCAATAACGACGTGGGCAACCCGAACGCTTTGCCACAGTTTCGGCTGCCGGCATACACGACGGTGGACCTGCGGAATGGGTACACGCTCGGCTCGATGCAGCTTCAATTGTACGTACACAATGTGTTCAACGAGCATGGCGAGCTCGCCGCTTACACTAACTACGGTCCAACCGTGGCCCAGGTCACGATCCTTCAGCCGCGCACGTTTGGTCTGAACCTGACTGCTCACTTCTGAGGATGGCAGTGGACGCAACCGCGAGCCGCCGGCTCTCGGACACACCCGCTTCTGAATCGAGTACACCCGAGGTGGTTCTAGCGCATCGCGGTTGGCAGTTGATGCTCATTACGCTGGCGGCGGCAGCGGGCCTTTATGCCCGCACCGCGCTTAGCCCACTTCAGGAGGCCATGCGGGTCGGGTTGACGTTGAGCGACAACCAGATGGCGGTGCTCCAGGGGGTGGCATTGGCTTTGCCAGTCGTGCTGATCACGCTACCACTCGGCGCTCTGGTTGATCGCTGCTCCCGGGTCCGGTTGCTGTGGGTCTTTTCCCTCCTCGGGTTTGCCGGCAGCGTGTTGACTGCGTTGGCGAGCGGTTTTGGGGCACTGTTCTTCGCCCGTTGTCTGACCGGAGTGACGGCCCCTGCTACGTGGATAGCCGCGTCATCCCTCATCGGAGACCTTTACGCGCCCGCGCAACGCGGTCGCAGCACCATGGTGGTCGCAATCGGCCAGTTTGCCGGGATGGCGGCTGCCTTCGGTCTGGGTGGTGAGCTGCTGACTGTGTTGGGAGCAACGCCAGGCGGGTGGCGTAGAACGATGCTCTGGCTCGCAAGTCCGATCATCCCGGTGATCGTGGCCCTGCTCGCCATGCGGGAGCCGCCCAGGACGGGGGTAACCCTCCACAACCCGGCTATTCGTGATTCCGTTCGGGAGTTGTGGGGTTTCCGCAAGGTGATTGCGCCTCTGTTTGTGGGCATTGTCATGTTGGAGATTGCCCTCGGAGCGGTGTTTACGTGGACGGCGCCCGCTTTCTCCCGTCATTACGCACTCACTCCGGACCAGATAGGGGGAGTCATGGCGCTTGCGCTGGGGGTGAGCGGAGTGCTCGGCCCGCTGTTAGGGGGGCTGATCGCGGACTATTGCCAGCGGACCGGTGGGCCACGTCGTACGATCGCGGCGCTGTGCGCACTGGTGTTGCTGAGTACCCCTGCCGGCTTGTTCGCGACAGTGCCGGAGGTCGCAACGGCGATCACCCTGGCCATTTTTTTCATGACGATCGTCAGCGCGATCCTCGTGACGGGGACCACCTTGTTCACGATTGTTGTGCCCAACGAGGTGCGCGGCCTGTGTATGGCGGCTCTGACCGGGGCTTCGGTGCTGTGCGGACTGGGACTATCGCCGCTCACGGTCAGCCTGCTCTCCGGCGCCCTGGGCGGGCCCGCCATGATCGGGCAAGCGCTCGCGGTCAATTGCTTGTTGGCGGGTCTGATCGGCGGGGTCTCTTTTGCTCTCGGACGACGACGATGCTCACTCCCAAACGCATGACTCCGGTGGGTGCGCCGGCGCCTATATTGGAGAGGTACTCGCGTGCGGTTCAGTGGACCGCCCCGAAGATCGCCGCGCG
>CAYRVF010000270.1:0-1798 GCA_964427535.1 uncultured Ktedonobacterales bacterium | reverse complement strand
GAGAATAAGCAGGCTATGACCAGGAGGAGTAGGCGGAGACCGCACGACAGAGATGGGACGGCCACAGGTTGAGAGCCGCCCTCGGAGATGGTCCGCCGAAGTCGCCTGATGGCCCGTGGATGGCATGCCTCCATATTAAGTAGAGCGCATCGCCAGCACCCGCGCGGATAGCGTCCGTTACAGCGCCCAAGGTGATTCCTCTGCCCTCATCTTCTGATGGCCGTGGCGGAGTCGAGTCGCAAATCAAGGTGGTACCACGGGAGCCTTCCTCGTCCTTGGCGGGGGAGGCTCTTTTTGTTGCGCGAGCACAGATCGTCGCAGGCACAGTGAGAGGTGCAGATATGACTAGTGAGCAGGCGGCAACGCGCCGTCTCGATCAGATTCCTAAGGCGTACGAGCCGGGGACGGTCGAGGAGCGCTTGTATCGATGGTGGGAGGAGAACGGCTACTTCAAGCCTGCGGGCGACCCCCAGCGCAAGCCGTTCGTCATTAGCATGCCGCCGCCGAACGTGACCGGGGCGCTGCACACCGGCCACGCGCTCACGGCAGCGCTCGAAGACCTGATGATTCGGTTTCACCGCATGCGTGGCGATCCGACGCTGTGGGTACCAGGCGAGGACCACGCGGGCATCGCGACCCAGGCGGTGGTCGAGCGCGAGCTGGCAAAGGAAGGGCTCTCGCGACACGACATCGGGCGCGAGGCATTCGTCGAGCGCGTGTGGGATTGGGTGCGCCGCTATCGGAGCCGCATCCAGGACCAACACCGGCGGCTCGGCGTCTCTACCGACTGGAGCCGCGCGCGCTTCACGCTGGATGAAGGACTTGCCCGGGCCGTCCGCGAGGTATTCGTCCGGCTGTATGAGGAGGGGCTGGCGTACCGGGGCGAGCGCATCATCAACTGGTGCCCGCGCTGCGCCAGCGCCATCTCTGACCTCGAAGTCACCTACGAGGACACGCCGGGCACGCTGTACTACGTCCGCTACCCCCTAGAGCGCGCGCCGGGCGAGAAGAAGACACGCTACATCACCGTCGCCACGACCCGGCCCGAGACGATTCTCGGCGATACCGGCGTCGCGGTGAATCCGGACGACCCGCGTTACAGCGATGTCGTCGGGCGGTACGCGATCTTGCCGCTGATGAACCGGCGCATTCCCATCGTGGCCGACGCGGCGGTCGATAAGACGTTCGGGACGGGCGCGGTGAAGATGACGCCTGCGCACGACCCGACGGACTTCGAGATCGGCAACCGACACGGGCTGGAGCGCATCCAGGTCATCGGCTTCGACGCCAAGATGACGGAGCAGGCGGGCGAGTTCGCCGGTCTGGACCGCTACGAGGCGCGCAAGCGGGTGCTCGATGCGCTGCGCGAGCAGGGGCTGGTCGAGAAAGAAGAGCCGTACACGATTCCGCTCGGCCACTGCCAGCGCTGCGGCACCGTGATCGAGCCGCTGATCTCGATGCAGTGGTGGGTTCGCATGGCGCCGCTGGCAACGGGCGCGCTAGGCGCCGCGAAGTACGGCCAGCTGCGCATCGTCCCCGAGCGCTTTGGCAAGACGTACGCCGAGTGGCTCGAAAACATCCGCGACTGGAATATCTCGCGTCAGCTCTGGTGGGGACACCGCATCCCCGCGTGGTACTGCGCGGACTGCGGCCAGGTCACCGTCGCCCGCGAGGACCCGACGGCGTGCGCCCACTGTGGCAGCCAGCGCATCGAGCAGGACCCCGACGTGCTCGACACATGGTTCAGCTCGTGGCTGTGGCCGTTCAGCACGCTCGGCTGGCCGGACGACACGCCCGA
>CAYRVF010000269.1:0-1800 GCA_964427535.1 uncultured Ktedonobacterales bacterium | reverse complement strand
TAGGGGTTGCTCCCAACATGCTCATCTCTCGCAATCGCGAAAAACTCATCAACGTCATCGTGTATTTCGCCTCGAATACGCGACATTGCGGCAAGATTAAGCTTTTCAAACTCCTGTACCTTCTCGACTTCACTCACTTTCGTGAGACAGGCCGAAGTGTCACAGGACTCGACTATCGAGCCTGGAAGCTGGGACCAGTTCCTCTTGAGCTGATGCAGGAATGGGAGGAATTGGAGTCTGATATGGCCCATGCGATTGACATCGTTCCGGAGAAGGTCATCGACTTCATCCGCGAGCTTGTAGTGCCCAAGGTCGCATTCGATGATTCGCTGTTCACGCGCCGCGAGCTTCGGCTGATGCATGAACTCAGCGCTCAATTTGCAGAAGAGCTGACCAAACCACTCATCGGATTTACTCATCAAGATCGGGGACCTTGGGACACTATCTGGGACGGCGGCAAGGGAAACAACGAACGTATTCCATACACACTAGCCGTCTCAGATTCCGACCCTAATCGCGGCGCAATACTAGAAGCCGCTCGAGAATACGAAGGTGTGTCTGCTGCGGCCCCTCACGGTCACTAGGCCGAGCAGCCAAGGCATCGCTGCGTGCAATCCGGACACGTCTACCGTCATGAGGCTTTTTATCGGAGCGCCGAAACCGGGAATCTCGAGCCCAAGTACCTGGTGCTTCTCGCTACACTTCCATCCGGCGATCTCGTTGCGAGACTGTTGACAAGCAGACCCCACGGAAGACCGGAGACACCTCCGTGCAACCACGGCCATCCCTACCCGAGCTTTTATCTCGGTGTAATAGGCAACGCGCTGTCTGCAAAGTCATGGGTGGATTTGCGCCACCTCGACGACCTTGACGAGTTTGAATTCAAGCGCCGCATGAAAAGCGGCCGGATTTCTCTGACCACTTCACTCGCCAAACAGGTGTTATCGGATCTACTAGACTGTGCCGCAGCCGCAGAGGATACAACGCGGCTGCAAGAGCGAGCCATGCGCGATGCACTGGCGAAACTTCGCTGAGTTCCGAGTAAGACAAGTGGTCGAACGACAAGCGCGGACAGAAACGACCGACGAGAGGCAATGATTGCATCCGCAGCAACAACGACGGCCTGGACGGTGAGCAAGAGGCTCTGAACTTCGTTTGCAGCGGCAAGAACGTCTTTGTCACTGCTACCTGACCCTCCCTCAACAGAGTGTCCGACGGTGTGGCCGTTGGCTCTAAGAGCATCAACTATCGAGTTGTCGACGCCCTCATTCGCGACCAACATCATGCGGCAGACACTGGGTAAATGACGTCCGTCCTGAGGGCTTAGGCTCCGAATTCGATTGCGGCGAGAACAGCCTGTCGCGTAAGCCGTGGATGCGCTTGCAGTAACTGTTCGACGGTCTCCCCCGCAGCGAGCCTCTCGAGAATATGCTCGACAGTGATCCGGGTCCCCCGAATTACCGGCTTGCCCATCATCACGCCGAGATTGCTCTCGAACAGAGGATTCATGTCGTTGCTCCGTCGGTACCGACACCTGGCGCCCTATTATACGCCCGTCGCCGAGATCAGCCGGTTATGCCCCGAGATTCTCGTCGACTGTTTCAGCCTTCCGGGAGATAACCTGGAGCAATAACGTGCTTACGCCACGAGCGGTGATCGGGGTTCACGTTGGGTTTCGAGAGCGCTTCACTGGAAAATCCTTCATCGCGCCATGAGCCGATCTGAACTCGTATGTTCGGACTTGCGCCGGTCAAACCAAGCACCAAAGATCGCCGCCATCGACGTGCGTACCCGACAGGA
>CAYRVF010000268.1:0-1849 GCA_964427535.1 uncultured Ktedonobacterales bacterium | reverse complement strand
CACGTCGTGACCCTGCTCCAGCAGGCGCTCGCACAGATGCGAGCCGAGAAAGCCTGCGCCGCCGGTTACCAGCACCCGGGTCTCAAGATGCATCGCTGCCCACCCTTCGCGTCCTTGCTTTCCCCGCGCTCCGCATGATCAGCGTAGCGCGAGAGACACACCGGTGAATTATCGCCCCCTCGGCTCGCGGCGCTCGGTGTTCTCACGCCTCCCCGCTGCGGCGTCAAGCACAGGGTGGCCCACCGAAATCGCCACGGCGAGGCGCCCTGAGGCAGGCGCAGAGGGCTCATTTCGCGGTCGCAGCGGCCCGAATTAACCACCCGTTAACCATAATTCGTCCACCCTCGCGCCGATAACAGGCGTTCGCGAAACATGGCATTCACCGCAGAAGCGCTGGAGCCCGAGGATTGGCAGGACGAGGGCGATCTTGCGGCCGTGGTCCCGTTTGCGCCGCCGCAGGCTGCGAGTCGCGCCTGGGTGCTCGCGCCGTCTACTGAAGATATCGCCGAGCTTCGCAAGCAGATCGACGTCAAAGTCACCGCCGCCAAGATGCTCAACGAGCGCGTCCGCAAGCTCAGTGCGGAAGGCGTCACTAAAGACAAGCGGATCGCCGCACTCGAAGCGCAACTGGCTGCGATGCACGAGGATGTGTCGTATCGCGAAACCGAGAACCGCTCGCTGCAGAATTCACTTGATCTGTCGGTGGTCGAGGGGGCGCGGCTGTCGGGTCGGCTCTGGGATACCGGCGTGGAGGCCGATGCGCTGCGGGCACGGCTCGACACCCTCAAAGCGACCTTGATTGCATCCGAGGCCGAGCGCGACCGCCTGACGGCGGCGAAGCGCGACGCTATCGAACTGCACCGCATCGAATTGGATGCGCTGAGGAACCAGCTGCAAGCCATGACCGCGCAGACCGTGGCAGCGGAGAGCAAGCTGGTCGATCTGCGCCGAAGCCTTGCCGCGCGTACCGATGACAGTAAAGAGGCTAGCCGCAAAGCCGAGGCTGCCTCGCGCGAGCGCGACACAGCCGTGGCGGCGCTCGCCGAGCTCCACGACAGACTGCGGGCCAAGGACAGGCTGGCGCAGGACCTCGAATTGTCGCGCGCCCAGCTCATGGGGCAGGCGAGCAGCCTGCTCGAAGCCTTCGAGGCGCGCGCCGCGGCGCTTGCGCAGGCCGAAGCGAAGACGCAGGAGCTATCGCGACAGGTCAAGGATGCCGAGGTCAGGTCAGCACTGGCGCAGAACAAGATCGAGAGCCTGACGGCAAGGCTCGAGCACGGCGAAGCCGCTTTCGCCGAGGCCGCGGATGCGGTGCAGTCGCTGGCCAGGAGGGTCGCCGAGGCCGAAACCAATGCGCGCGAGGCGCAAAGCGAGACGGAACGCCTGCACGCGAAGATGCGCAGTCACGAGTTGGCGCTTGCTGAAGCCTCCGACTTGGTACAATTGCTCGCGGCGCGCGCCGCGGCGGCCGAGGGCGATTTGCGCGCCGCCGAAGGCGCGACGAAATACCTGACCGAGAAAATCGAGAGCCAGCAAAGCGCGCTGGACGAGGCCGCCGCTTCGATCAAGCGCCTGAGCGAGCGCGCCGCCGAGGCTGAAGCCAAGGCCGCCGAAGCCGAAGCGAAAGCCGGCGCCGCCGAGAGCAGGAACGAAGACCTGGCGTCGGAATTCCAGCAGGAAGAGGCGCTGCGCGCCATCGCCGAAGTCGCTTCCGCCAAAGTGCAGACCGAAGCCGTCAGGTTGCGGCGCCAGATCGAAACGCTTTCGATGAGCAACCGCGAACTGGAAATGGCGGCGTCCGAACAACCTGCGCGCGGAGTCAGCACGCCTGTCGCCGAAGAAGAAGCGG
>CAYRVF010000267.1:0-1878 GCA_964427535.1 uncultured Ktedonobacterales bacterium | reverse complement strand
GCACCTCTTCCAGTTCCGACTTCGTTGGGACATCGATGAATACGGGTTCATTGCTGGCCAGCGCATCGGTGATGGCAGGAATCAGTTGATCTGGATCGGTGATTCGCACTCCGCGTATGCCAAATGCTTCAGCAATGCCAACGGCGTCCATTTTGTTGGTGAAATCGACGCCAAGATAGCGTTCGCCGTAGTACAACCGCTGCAACATTTTGATCCATCCGAAGCTGCCGTTATTGAACAGGATGATGGTGATGGGCAGGCGTAGGCCGGCGATGGTCGCGAGCTCGGTTCCCGACATACCGAAAGAACCATCTCCCACCAGGCCAACGACGCGTTCATGCGGCCTGGCGAAGGCGGCACCGACCGTGGCAGGCAAGGCATAGCCCAGGCCCCCATGGGCACGTGGAATGACGATGGAACGCCCGGGACGCCTGGTGCGGAATTGGGCCGCCGTGAAAGGCGTCATCGTGCCCGGGTCGGCGACCATCACCACGTTGCTGGGAGTATGTTGCCAGAGGGCATCGATCACGCGCTGAGGTGCGATCGGCATATCGTTGCAGGCTGATCGCTCAGCTACCTCAACCCAATAGGCCGCTGCGCGCTGCGCCAGAGTCTGCACAGACCACTGGCGCGATGGTGCGGTAATATTGCGGCTGCTCGCGATCCCCAACAGCGCAGCGAGGGACTCTTTCAGATCGCCACAAGCTGCGCTTGCCGTAGGCACGTTGTTGCCCAACTCATTTGGATCGGTATCGATCTGAAGCACTTTGACGGACTGCCCGGGCGCTGGAATCGTGCCGTTCAGGGTAACAAGCGAATTGACTTTCGTGCCCAGATAAAAGATACAATCTGCCTCGGCCAGGAGTTGATTGGCGTATGGACGGCCTCCATTACCGCCGATAACACCGGCACTCCATTCATGCATTTCATTGATACTGCCCTTGCCGTTGATGGTCGTCGCGACGGGAACATGTAAGGTCTCAGCGATCCGCGTAATCTCGTCCCAGGCACCTGAAAGCACCGCTCCCCCTCCTGCAACGATCACCGGGCGTTGTGCCGCCAGCAATGCATCTAGCATCTCCTCGAGTGAGTCGCTGGGCGCTTGTGTGCGATAGGAGGGATAGAAGCGACATGCTGGCTCGGCATAGATCGCTGTAGACGATGCCTCTTCTATCAGCACGTCTTCTGGAAGGACGACATGGGCAGCACCTCCACGACCGCTGGTAGCTGCGCGGAACGCTCTGCGAACGATGTCGGGAAGCATCTGCGGTCGTTTCACCACGGCACTCCACTTCGTAGCGGCCTGCAAAAGGCGCTGCTGATCGATGGCTGTGAGTGTTCCCTTACCTTCATCAGTAATCGGCACATCGGATGTGAATACCACCATTGGCACCGAAGATCCGTTCGCTTCGGCCACTCCTGGTATCACATAGGTTGCGCCACCACCGCTTGGTGCCTCGGTAATGCCAGGTTTGTGCGCCAGGCGGGCGTAGGCATCGGCCATAAAGGCCGCCGAGCGCTCATCTCGTGCCATGATGTGCGTGATCTCCCCTCGAGCGGCATAGAGTGCGTCGTAGAGCGGCATCGTGGTATCGCCTGGTACTCCAAAGATATACTCAACTCTATATTCCTTGAGCAGTTCGACCAGAACCTGAGCGGTATTCATCATCTCTCCTCTATTGTTCATGCGGAAACAGCGCTAACCAGGTTCCCTACAGCTTGAAGAATGCGATGTCGTCACTTCCTTCTCATAAAGGTTCACCTTCTCGGGGCCGTTGGCCTCCAGGGTCCGGGGCGTACCCTTGGGATAGAGGACTTCGTCGAGGGAGAACCCCTCAACCTTTGCCAACGAGACCGCCGTCGGGATCACCTCCTCCG
>CAYRVF010000266.1:0-1880 GCA_964427535.1 uncultured Ktedonobacterales bacterium | reverse complement strand
CAAGCGCGTCGACTACTCGGGCCGTTCAGTGATCGTGGTTGGTCCTGAGCTGAAGCTGCACCAGTGCGGGCTGCCGAAGAAGATGGCGCTCGAATTGTTCAAGCCGTTCATCTACTCGAAGCTCGAGAAGTACGGCCACGCAACCACCATCAAGGCTGCCAAGCGCATGGTGGAGAAGGAGCGGCCCGAGGTCTGGGACATCCTGGAAGAGGTGATCCGGGAGCATCCGGTGCTGCTCAACCGCGCGCCGACGCTGCACCGCCTCGGCATCCAGGCGTTCGAGCCGGTGCTGATCGAGGGCAAGGCGATCCAGCTTCATCCGCTGGTTTGCACTGCCTTCAACGCCGACTTCGACGGCGACCAGATGGCGGTACACGTGCCGCTGTCGCTGGAAGCGCAGCTCGAAGGCCGCGTGCTGATGATGTCCACCAACAACATCCTCAGCCCGGCCAACGGCAAGCCGATTATCGTGCCGTCGCAGGATATCGTGCTCGGGCTGTACTACCTCTCGCTCGATACGCCCGAGTTCCGCGCGGTCGAGGACAAGGATGCGCCGGCATTCGGCACGATTGGTGAGATCGAGTATGCGCTGCACGCCGGTGCGGTCGGCATGCACGACAAGATCAAGGCGCGCTGGGAAACCATTGACGCGGGTGGCAATCCGGTGCGTGAGGTCGTGGTGACCACGCCTGGCCGGATGATGATCGCGCAGATTCTGCCGAAGCATCCGAATGTGCCCTTCGAGCTGATCAACAAGCAGCTCACCAAGAAGAACATCTCGGACGTCATCGACGCGGTGTATCGCCACTGCGGCCAGAAGGAGTGCGTGATCTTCGCCGACAGGCTGATGGGTCTTGGCTTCGGCCAGGCGGCGAAGGCTGGCATCTCGTTCGGCAAGGATGACCTGATCATCCCGGTGGAGAAGAACGAGTTGATCCACCGCACGCAGGCTGAGGTGAAGGAGTTCGAACAGCAGTATCAGGATGGTCTGATCACGGCTGGCGAGCGCTACAACAAGGTGGTGGACGCCTGGTCGCGCTGCACCGACGAAGTCGCCAGCGCGATGATGAAGGAGATCTCCAAGCAGGAGGTCGGTCAGCCGACGAACTCGGTCTGGATGATGAGCCATTCGGGTGCGCGCGGCTCGCCGGCGCAGATGCGCCAGCTTGCCGGTATGCGCGGACTGATGGCGAAGCCGTCGGGCGAGATCATCGAGCAGCCGATCATCGCCAACTTCAAGGAAGGCCTCTCTGTGTTGGAGTACTTCAACTCCACCCACGGTGCCCGCAAGGGTCTGGCCGATACCGCGTTGAAGACGGCGAACTCCGGCTACCTCACCCGTCGTCTGGTCGACGTCGCGCAGGACTGCATCATCGTCGAAGAGGACTGCGGCACCGAGCGGGGTCTGACTGTTCGCGCCGTGATGGACGGTGGCGAGGTTGTCTCCGCGCTGTCCGAGCGCATTCTCGGCCGCACAGCGGCAGAGGACGTGCTCGATCCGGTGACCAACGAGGTCATCGTGGCGGCCAATACGCTGATCGAGGAAGATGCGGCTGACCAGATCGAAAAGGCCGGTGTCGAAGCGGTGAAGATCCGCTCGGTGCTGACCTGCGATTCCCGTGTCGGTGTCTGCGCGCACTGCTATGGGCGCGACCTTGCTCGCGGCACGCCGGTGAATATCGGCGAGGCGGTGGGCGTGATCGCGGCGCAGTCGATCGGCGAACCGGGCACTCAGCTCACCATGCGCACGTTCCATATCGGCGGCGCGGCACAGCGTGGTGCCGAGCAGTCGAGCGTGGAGGCGAGCCACGAAGGCGTCGTCACCATCAAGAACCGCAACGTGGTGATGAACAGCCAGGGCACGCCGGTGGTGATGTCGC
>CAYRVF010000265.1:0-1956 GCA_964427535.1 uncultured Ktedonobacterales bacterium | reverse complement strand
GGATGCCCATCGAGCTAGCTTTGGATCGTCTTCTGGTCTGTACATGGCGTTTATTGAAGCCGACGGTTCGCTTCGAAAAGGGCATGAAATCTACAACAAGTTTTAAGCTTTTACTGTGAGTCGGAGTTTCCCCAGCGGGATTTCCCACTTTGAACCTGCCGAGATCGTCACCGGCTTCGGGATGGAAGGCTGCCGGATCAATCACATGCTGTAATCGCCAGCACTAATCCTAGTAAGGAGCACGGCGATTGTTCAGTACGCTGCTCTGGATGTCGGTGCGTGTCAACGTAGTTGCCGCCTGGGTTATGCGGCCGAAGCCGTTTCTTTCTCCTCCACCAGCGCCGCGTTGACGACCGACTCCCGCTCGGGATTGAGCGTGACAGCACCCTTGTTCTGAGGGAAGAATGAGGCGTTGGAGGACCGCGCACGCTGGTGATGTGGACCGCAGCGGAGCGAGCCGAGTGGCTGGTGTCATCGGTCGCCCAAAACTCCTCACGTGCGGTAATTGAAAATTCCCCACCCCTCCCGAGTGGCCGGAGGACGCACGATGTTGGACGAGACGACAGTCAGTACGACGATATCCGCACCGATCGAGTCGAGTGCGGAGGCGGGTATGGTCGGACGGGAACGCTGGGAAGAGATTCGCCGGATGTTCTTCGAGGATCACCTTGCGATCGCGGAGATCGCCCGGCGCCTACAGATTGACCGCAAAACGGTAAGGGGATGGCTTCGCCGGACGGAGTGGCAGCCTTATCAGCGGCCGCCAAGGCAGGAGGGGCTGCTGACAGCACACCAGGACTTCCTGCGGGAGCGTGCTGCTCAGGTGCAGTACTCGGCTCAGATCCTATTTCAGGAGCTCAGGCGGGATCGCGGCTACGAGGGTAGCTATGAGACAGTGAAGCGCTTTGTCGCTCCTCTGCGCGAGCTGCAGTCTGTGGCGGAGTTGACCCAGATGCGGTTCGAGACTCCGCCGGGTCAACAAAGTCAGATTGACTGGGGTCAAGCGGCAGTGCCATTTCGCAGCGGTCGCCGCTCGGTACATTTCTTCGTTCTGACTCTCGGGTACTGTCGCCGCAGCTTCTACTGGCCCGCACCGGTTGAGCGCATGAGCCAGTTTCTCGAGGCGCACGAGCGCGCCTTTGATCATTTCGGCGGTCACACGCACGAACATCTGTACGACCGGGCTCGCACTGTCTGTCACCCCGATGGTCACACGGTGGGCCGTGTGGTCTGGAACTCCACTTTCAAGAGCTTCGCCGACTACTGGAACTTCGAGCCGCGCCTGTGTCGTCCTTATCGGGCACAGACCAAAGGGAAAGTCGAGTCAGGCGTGAAGTACCTCAAATACAACTTCCTACCCGGGCGTGAGTTCGTCGATGTGGTAGATCTCTCCGAACAGCTGGCGGAGTGGAACATCACCATCGCTGACGTGCGCATTCATGGTACCACGCACGAGCGACCCATTGACCGCTTCCAGGCTGAACGCGCCCACCTGGTGCCCACTGCAGGCCATCCCTCCTACGCCCACGAAGGCCGCTATAGTCGCATCGTGGCCAGCGACTCCCTGGTGAGCTTCCAAACCAACTACTACTCCGTGCCCTTCCATCTGATCGGGCAGACCGTGGAGGTGCAGGCCATCGAAGGACAGGTACGGATTTATCACCGGGGCCACACGGTTGCCGAGCATCCGCTGCTGACCGGACAGCACCAGCTGCGCATCCTGCCGGAGCACGGCCCCGGAGCCATCGCGCGTAATACCCGCCATCGCTATGGACTGGCTGGCAAAACCACCGATCCGGTGTCCTACGAAGAGGTCGAGATCCGTGATCTCGCTTGCTATGAGCAACTGCTGACGGCCCCATTGGCCGAGGAGGTCATCCCATGAACGCTGCACAGCTGGAAAGACTGCAGGAGCAATGCGCGCGGTTGCGCCTGATCAAAAGCCGCGAGCGGTTG
>CAYRVF010000264.1:0-1965 GCA_964427535.1 uncultured Ktedonobacterales bacterium | reverse complement strand
CTTCCGCTTCGACGGGCAGCGCCACCGCGACACCCAACTGCACGCGCACGCGAGCAGCGCAGACCACGAGTGGCGCGACCGGCACGATCAGCAATGTAACCGCGACGTCCTTTCAGGTCACCAGCACCAATGGCACGGTGACAACGGTGCAAGTGACCGCGAACACACGTATCAGCAAAATCGTGACCGTCAGCGCGACCAGTCTCGCGACGGGCGCCGCCGTGCAGGTGGTCCCGGATGCCTCGGGCACGACCGCGCAGCGCATCGTCGTGACGCCGCAGGGCGCGAACGGCTTCGGCTTCCGTGGCGGCGGCGCCAGTGGCACTCCGCCCGCAGGCTTCAATCCCGCCTGTGTCACCACGCGCACGCCGGGCCGGGGTGCTGGCTTCGGGGGCAACGCGCTGGGCGTTCGCGGCACGGTGGCCTCGGCCAGCGATACCCATGTGGTCATCAACGATGCACAGGGGCAGACGCTGACCTTCACCATCACGCCGTCCACGAAGATTCTATCCACCGCTACCGGCACCGCAAGCGACCTGGCTTCGGGCAGCACCGTGACGGTGACGGGAACGCTCTCCGGCACGACACTCGTCGCGCGCTCGGTCGTCGTGCAGCCGCCAAGCGCGGCCTAGCACTGTCAGGGCGATGTGCCGTAATAGACCGTCGCGTCATGTAGTTGTAGAATAGCGCTCTGCTTCCCTGGCAGACTTGCCGCTTGGCAGAGCGACAAACCGCAACACTTTAGAGCGACGAGGAGAGCATCCGCGCCGCACAGTAACCCGTCCACCGACGGCGGCAGTGGACCCACACGCCAAGGTGGGCTGGCGAGCAGGGGTCATCTCTTCTCCTCTGCTCGCCATAAGGGCCGCATTACGATTGCTAGAGATTGCGCGGTAACGACAGTGCGGACATTCCGCCCAGAGTCCATCCGCCGTCAACCTAGCTACCGTGCGACGACAAGCGCCCACAGCAGGACGAAAAAGGTGAGCACTTGCAAGGTCGCGCGCACCGCGTGCCAGCGCGCGAAGCGATCCAGCAGCGGCGATAAGAGGGCTTCGTCATCGGGCGTCTTGCCGACACGCAGCATGTTGGGCGCCGCTTGTGCTGTGGCCAGGAAGTGGCCGATGCTGGTCAGCGTGGCGATGCTCAGCGGCACCAACAGCGCTGCGGATACGTGCTCACTATAGGCCACTATCGTGGCGACCACAGTCAAGAGCGCAGCGCCGATGGCTGTCGAGGGGTAGACCCAGAGCCCGTTGCCCAGATCGTTTCCGCGCGCAAAGGTCGCATATGCGACAGCGCCGATACGGCGCCGTGTCGGCAGCTTGACGAGAGCGCCATCGTAGCTAAGCCCTGCCAACAGGCCATTGAGCGCCGTCGCGGCAACGATTAAGGCGGGGAGCAGCGTCATTGGAGATGCCTCCTTCTTGATTCCCTGCATACAGGGAGCTGCGGCAGGAACTTTAGGAACCGGCGCGCGTGCTGGCGTCTCCGGTGCGTGCATCTAACGTGTCTGCAGCGCCGGGGCGGACCGTAGATGGAGCCGCTGTTGCAGGAATCGCAGGAACAGCGGCTTTGGGCGCAAAGCGGCTGATCGAGCGCACGAGGAATGGGACGGCGATCAGGGTGGGCGCTACCCAGAACGCGAGGGTCCTTTCACACGGGCAAGGCATACCGGAAGGCAGCACGCCTCAGAACGCAGTGCCCGCCTCCCACTCACCTGGACTCACACGCGTCCCACAGGCATCGCCTTCTCGCGCGAGCGGGTGCGCGTTGCCCACCAGAGCAGCGAGCCTGAAGCCAGACCCAGCACCGTCGCCACGATCATCGCGATGACAGAGGTGGCCAGAGGGGGCTTGTTCGTCATGAGGAAGACAATGCCAAGCAGCACACAGACATAGGTGGAGAGTCCGATCCCCGCGAGTGGGTCATGAGTGCGTACCGCAAGTGCGTCGGGCAGCGGGC
>CAYRVF010000263.1:0-1968 GCA_964427535.1 uncultured Ktedonobacterales bacterium | reverse complement strand
GCTGATTTCCAGTGAAGCCAGTGAACGCCTGGCGGAAAAGAAGCTGGCCGACGGGACGATTCGCGCGCCTTATCCCGGCGCGGTGAAATCCCGTGATGTTCATCCGGGTGAATATTTGAAAGTGCAGAGTCCAGTCATGGTGGTAGTACGGACTGACCGCTTGCGAGCACGGCTGGCCGTGCCGGAGCGATGGGCCGGATGGGTCAAAGACGGCACCAAAGTGGATTTGCATGTGGACGCGTTCCCCGGGGCCACATTTCGAGGCACCATCAGCCGGATCAATCCTGCGGTTTCGCAGGACTCGCGCACTTTTGAAATAGAAGCCATGGTCGACAACCGCGACGGACGCCTCAAGCCCGGCTTTTTCGCTCAGGCTTCGGTGCCCAGCGAAAAAGAGGAGCAGGCGATATTCGTCCCGGCGGCGGCAGTCAACTACCGCTACGGCGTGTACAAGGTATTCCTGGTGAATGGGAACCGGGTGCTAGAGCGGCAGGTCCGTCCGGCAGGCCAGATGCAGGATGAAAAAGGCTGGCGGTTCGAAATCGCCGAGGGGTTGAAAGCCGGTGACCGCGTGGCCTCTCCGCTATCGGGGGAATTGCACGACGGCGACGTTGTCCAGGATTCGGCCCAGCCAGATAGATCGGAGTCACGCTGACGTTCTGCACCGAAGTTAACTCTGCATGAAGCTCGCTGAAATCTGCGTCCGCCATCCTGTATTCACGGTGATGCTGATCGCCTTTCTGGTGACGTTGGGGATTTTCTCTTACCGCGGCCTGGCCGTTGACCTTTTTCCGAAAGCCGATCCCGCCACGGTGAACGTCCACGTGCAACTGCCGGGAGCGACCCCGGACGAGATGGTTACCGGCGTCGTGCTGCCCCTGGAAGATGCCATTTCTTCCGTCAGCGGCATCGACGAGATGAGCGTGTACGCCTCCGAGGGCAACGCAGATATCACTTGCACGTTCGTTCTCGAACGCGACATCGAGGGGGCGGCCCAGGATGTACGGGAGAAAGTATCTGCCGCCATCAATCGCCTTCCCCGCGAGACCCTGCCTCCGGTGATCACGAAGGAGGATCCGCAGGCGGACCCCATACTCACGATTCTGGTCAGCGGCCCCATTAGCCTGCGAGAACTCACGGAGATTGCCGACAAGCAAGTGCGCCGCGCTATCCAGACGGTAGATGGGGTGGGCAGCGTAGAGCTAAATGGCGGGCAGGCGCGCCAGATCAGAGTCCTACTGGACGCACAGAAGCTCACAGCTCACAATTTCACGGTCCTCGATGTGCGCGATGCGCTGCAGCGCGACAACATTGAAGCCCCGGGCGGAAGAATGATTTTAGGCCCGCAGGAGTTGGACCTGCGGACTCTGGGGCGTGTTGCTACGGCGGACCAGTTCGCCGATGTCATGCTGGGCACGCGTGGCGGAGAGAGCCCATCCGCATTCGTGATGTGGCCCAGGTGGAAGACGGGGCAGCGGAACTGCGCAGCTGGTCAGCCCTGTTTCGAAAAGGCGGCGCAGGCAAAGATGTCGTTGCCATTAACGTATTGCGCCAGTCGGGAGTTAACACCGTACAGGTGGCGGATCACGTACGCGCTTTAGTCAATCAGCTCAATTCACATCTTCCCGCGGGCGTGAAGTTACTCGTGGTGCATGACATCTCCGATTTCATCAAGGCGTCGGTCCATTCGCTGCTCGAGCACCTGATTTTCGGCAGCATCCTGGCGAGCGCGGTGGTCTGGATATTCATCCGCAACTGGCGTGCCGTGCTGATTGCCGCCCTGGCCATTCCTGCGTCGATCATTGCCACTTTCACCCTGATGAAAGGCATGGATTTCTCGCTGAACAACATCACCCTGCTGGCGCTGACTCTCGCCGTGGGCATTGTGATCGACGACGCCATCATCGTGCTGGAGAACATCTTCCGCTTCATGGAGGACAAGGGCCGCGATCGTTTTCATGCCGCCAT
>CAYRVF010000262.1:0-1969 GCA_964427535.1 uncultured Ktedonobacterales bacterium | reverse complement strand
TGCGCCAATGCGCTCGCCCGCTATGGCGTCACCGCGAATGCGATCGCGCCGGGCGCGCTCACGCGTCTCACCGAGGATCTCGGCCTGCCCGATGACGTGCAGTCGAAGTTCGACCCCCGCTGGGTCGCGCCGGTCGTCACGTGGCTCGCATCTCCGCTGTCGGCCGACATCACGGGGCAGGTGATCGAGGCGTCGGGACTCGTGCTCGCGATCGCCGAGGGCTGGCACCGCGGACCGTCGATCACGAATGTGCCGGCCGAGCCCGGAGATGTCGATCCCCTCGTGCGCAAGCTCCTCGCCGACGCGCGCCCACGCACGACGTTCTCGGAAGTCGCCTAGAGGGAGCGGGCAAAACTCTGCGCGAGGTCTGAGCGACATCATCAATACTTCCGCTCATGCCCCAGAACAGGTTCGTCGGTCGAGTTGCTGCTACGTACGATGCCGACTCGCCGGAGATGTTCGAGCCCGGGCTACTCGCCGCAACGGCGGACTTTCTCGCGGCCGAGGCGCGTGGCGGTCGGGCGTTGGAGTTCGGCATCGGCACGGGCAGGGTCGCCCTACCGCTGAGTCAGCGCGGCGTTTCGGTGCACGGCATCGACATCTCCGCCGACATGATCGACCGGCTACGCCGCAAGCCGGGCGCGGACGCGATTGCGACGACCGTCGGCGATTTCGCGGAGACGATTGTGGACGGGACGTTCTCGCTCGTCTACGTCGTCTTCAACAGCATCGCCAACCTCCTGGAGCAATCGGAGTGGGTGCAAACGTTCCGCAACGCCGCCTGCCATCTTCAGCCGGGAGGTCGCTTCGTCATGGAGCTGTGGATACCTGACCTACGCCGGTTCCCGCCCGGAGCCACTGCCGTGCCCTTCGACATCAGTCCCCATCATCTCGGCTTCGACACCTTCGACATCACGAACCAGCGATGCGCGTCGCACCACTACTTCTTCAGAGACGGTCAGACCGAGCGCATCGAGTTCCCGGGCCGCTACGCCTGGCCGGCAGAACTCGATCTCATGGCCCAGATCGCTGGAATGACGCTGGTTGGACGCTGGGCCGACTGGCACCGCTCACCGTTCACGAATGACAGCCCCAAGCACATCTCGATCTGGGAACGCACCTGAGATGGAGCTCTGGAGATCTCCGCGATCAGCGCAAGGCGCTGCCACGCTCGAGCGACATTGCTCGACGCTGGGGGCGTGGTGACGACCTGCGGGAGCGGGCAATCTCTGCGGGTGGTCACAGGCCCGCCGCCCAGGCATTCAGGATGGATCGTGTTGGCGATGGTCTCGGCGCTGATGTCAGGAGTGGCCGTGTTGAACGGCGCATGGCGCCTCTTCCACGGTGACCTGGTCGGTCTCGTCGGCGTCCCGATCGCGCTCGTATTCTGGTATTGGATCGGCATGGGCGCTTGGAGGAGAGCGAACCGGACCAGGGCATAGCTGCGGATCGCCAACCCTACGTGCGGCAAGCGATCCGCGTGATCGGCGATTCGGTCGGCTCTGCTCTTGCTCAGGTCGGTGGCGTCGTCATGTTGTTGCTGGCTGTCGTCTACTACTACAGGCAGCCGATCTGCGGATGCGCGAGATGTCTGAAGAGTGCGTCAAGCGGCATCTGCGTGGCGCGTCGCCACACCGGGCCAAGGTCCGCGGAACCGTCGGTCTCGCGACGAAGGGCATCGTATTGATCGGTATTGCGGTCGTCCGAGTGATCTGGTGAACCGCAACGCGTCCACCCACCTATAACTGTCGTTCTGGCACAGGGCTTTGCCCGAACGTTGGGGTGCCGTGGCGAGCGAGCGAACCGCCGCGTCAGCTCAGGAGGTCGATGACGCTGCCGCCCTGCTCGGCGAGCAGCGCCCGGTTCGCCTCGGTGAGGTATTGACGCCACAGGTCCTCGGCGGCGTCCGCGTCACCCTCTTCGATGAGGGAGACGAGCTTCGCTCGGGCCCGTTGCGCGCGGCGGGCGA
>CAYRVF010000261.1:1451-2029 GCA_964427535.1 uncultured Ktedonobacterales bacterium | reverse complement strand
CTGGCCGCAACCCAAGATGTTGGCGCCTTTGCCGTCAACCATTTTGATGCACGACAATCTCGTCGCCTGGGAGGCTGCTCCCTACGATTCAAAGAAACGTAGTCCTGAGCAGAGAGCTCAGATGTTGGCGCGGCTGGGAATCAAACACTACGCATACCTCTCCAGCAGCAGCCCTTGGGACGCAAAGGATGATATCAATCTCTCACAGCTCGACGTGGACGCCGAAATTGAGGCCATGCAGAAATATCACATCGACATCTTGGCTTGGTATTTTTGGATCAATTCTGACCATGCTGACGAGGTCCCCGTAGTTCGGCGAACCCTGGAGTCCTTCCGACGCCATCAAATCCATCCTCAGATCTGGGTAGCGAATTCATTAGAGGATATGCGTCGTCAGTGGAAAGAAGTTGCTCCGAAGGGCTTACCCTTCTCCGTCAACCTCCAAGAATTCCGAAGGCTCACGGATGAGGAACAAAAGAAGGCGCAAGCCGCTGCACTCGCGATCACGGAAAATGACTACCGTCCCAAAACACCCGAAGCGCAGATGCGTCGAGTAGCGCGCGAGGCTGCACGCATCA
>CAYRVF010000261.1:0-1441 GCA_964427535.1 uncultured Ktedonobacterales bacterium | reverse complement strand
CGAGGTTGGTTCGGAATCGAGGATAACGAGCTCGCCATCATCCACCAACTCGATCAGATGGGGGTCCATGATATGCGCTTGGTCTATAACTTTGCGCACTCCCGCGATAGATGGCACGACGACGCCAAGGAGTTTCCCGAGCTATGGGCCAAGATCAAACCTTATGTCAGCGTCGTGAACCTGGTGGGCTTGGAAGCCGCCGACCACGAAGGCATTCCCGTCTATCCATCGCGGGGCAACCTCGAGCTTGGGATGATGCGCACCATCCAGGACAGCGGTTGGGTGGGCCCAGTAGGTGCTCTGGTGTTGTGGAAACAGGACGACACAGAGGTCGTGCTCCGCAACGTGATCCAAGGGATCGATCGACTGGCAGCTGATCTGCGAGAGCCCGGCTCCAGCGGTCCTCGGCAAGGCCTCTCTCCAGTATCCGCTCAATAAATAAAGCAGTCTACGAGTGAACATGAGGTTGGACTTCCAAACCGTTCGAGTCCACGCGAAACAGTTGCAAACCTTCACCCAGGAGGTGCTGGGAACCCAGGGTCTGCCGGTCGACGATGCGCAGTACGTAGCGTGGCACTTGGTCGAGACGAACTTGCGCGGCACTGATTCGCATGGGGTAGCGCGCTTGCCCCACTATGTGAGCCGCTTACAAGCGGGCAGCATTCATGCGCGACCCAACATGCGGTTTGAGAGACGGGGTAAATCGGTGGGCCTCGTCGATGGCGATCATGGGCTGGGGCACCTCGTCATGCGCCGTGCCTCGGATGAAGCGATTGTCCTTGCGCGCGAGAGCGGAGCGGGTTGGGTGGCGGTACGGCATTCCAGTCACTGCGGTGCGCTGGCTCCCTTTGGGTTACAGATCGCTCAGCACGGAATGATCGGACTCGTCTTTACGCACGTCGATCCGATGGTATTGCCCTATGGCGCGTCAGAGCCATTCAGCGGTACCAACCCCCTGTGTTTCACCGCGCCAGGAGCGCGAGGCAAGACCTTGTGCCTGGACATGGCCACTAGCATTGTGCCATGGAACCTCGTAGCCAACGCGCGCAGCGAAGGGGTATCCATTCCTACTGGTTGGGCCGTAGACAAGGAAGGTCGCGATACCACCGATCCGAGGGCCGTAAAGGCCCTATATCCAATAGGGGAGTACAAAGGCTCGGGACTCGGCATCTTCATCGACTTGTTCTGCGCACTGCTCTCGGACGCGCCGACTGGTCCAGATATTCCCGCGATGTACGGAGATTTGGGCCAGCATCGCCGTTTGGGAGGCTTGGTCGGAGCTATCGACGTAGATGCATTCACCAGTCTGGACACCTTTCAAAGCCGCGTGGCTGACATGGCCGTTCGGGTCGGACAGTTGAAGCCTGCGACGGGCACGGATCGAGTGCGTTACCCAGGCGAGCCGGAGCTCGAGTCCAAAGCACGCCGCGAGCTCGACGGA
>CAYRVF010000260.1:0-2050 GCA_964427535.1 uncultured Ktedonobacterales bacterium | reverse complement strand
GAGCCTTGTCGCGCAGCGCGGCGGGACCGAGCCGCAGCACATCGCGTGAGGGGCTGTCACCTACTTTGGCAAGCCAAGCGTCGAGCAGCCGGGCGTCGCTCCAGGCTTCCGGCTCTTCCAGAACATCCAACACGCGCAGCGCTTCGTGTAGATACCAGCGTGAGAGTATAACTGCCCGGTCCATTGTTTCGGGCGGAATGGATCCTTGTGCCCCCTCAAACACATGGAGACAGCCTGCGATACGCGCCGCGTTCTCCGCGCTCTTGGCGGCGAAGTCGCAGACGGTTGCGTATTCGCCAAGCGGTTTTAACTCACGCTCGACCGTATCGTGATAGTCGCGCCACAGACCGAACGCCGCGACCGACAACCGCAACACAGGGGGAACTAGCCGCCCTTCATGATCTAACGGCAAGGGTGCGTCGAGCAGCTCCCGGATACGGCCGTGAAATGCTCTGAGCTTCGGCATTCCATGCGGCGCCTCCCGATAAAGTCGCTCGCCCATCGTGGACACTGGCGACGCCACAAGATAACGCGCCAGGAAACCACTGCCGCGCGTCAGTCCGCCCCCGCGCTGAGCCAGCTCGTGCAGCACCACGGGTTGCACCATCAAGCTGACCGTGAGCCTGCGTCCCTCCAGATGAACCGATTGCGCTTGCTTGCGGTCATGATGAATCGCACCGCCATCCCATAGCCGATTGAGCGCCGCCATGAAGCCCAGCAAGGAGTCCTTACCCATACCCAGACTCCCCGTCACCAGTCCGCCCTCGTCGCTCCACAATGCGGCAGACGGATGTCCAGACGCCAACATGAAGGCGAGAGACTGCGGGTTGACATCCTCGTATCGCAGGCGTGGCGCGACGATCTCGATGGGCCTGTCCAACTCATGGTCCGTGAGCCGCTGCCGCAGCCTCTCAGCTTCTTCGGGCTTCTTGCGTATGGCGGCCTTGATCGCTGCCTTCAGTCCTTCCTGTTCGGCAGTCCAGGCTTCCAATGCCGCGCGGTTGCGTTTGATATCGTCCCGGAGTGCTTCAGCACGTTCGCGTTCCCAGTCGCCCAACGCCGCACCGAGCGCCCGATCCGCTGCAGTCTTGCGCTCGCCGCTCTGGGCGATGACAAGGAAGTTCAAAGACAACGGCCCGTGCAGGCACTCATCACGAGCCACGTCCGCTAAACCTTGCGTTGCCAGCGATACAACAGCCAGCGCCGAAGACGCCACCAAGGCAATCGGCTGCTGCCCGTATGCTTGATATTCACGCGTCGCCGCACCGATTGCGCCAGGCAGAGCGTCGAGCGGATATGGCTCGGGCTGCGCCGCTTTCCGATCCAACGGCTGGGGCTCATGCCAATCTGTCGCAGAAGTCGCAACTGTCGCTGTCGCAAAGTTGGGAACCTCAATCACCGCCCGTTCGATTGACTCTCGGACGGCTTGCAATCCTGCCTGACGGTGCAGGTCGTTGAAGTCGGTGGCGCCCTCGGGTCTGTTCTCCCCGAAGTCGGGCACGGCAAGCAACCCACCGACCGCCTTCGCCGCCTGGCGGCCCCTTGTCAGTCCCGGATTGCCCGCAACTTTGACGTCGTCATCGGCACAGATAATCAAGCACACTGTCGGATATGTCACGCGCAGCGCCCGTGCTACCTGCAACAGATTGCCTGCATTGAACGCCACCGCGACCGGATAGCCAGTGGCTTCATGAATGCTCGCCCCTGTGGCGTAGCCTTCCGCGATGCAGAGCGAACCGGTTGGCTCGCCACCGATAGAAAAGTAGCAGCCACGCACACGCCCGTCCGTCAGGAACCGTTTTTCCCCGCCATCGGTGATGAATTGCAGGCTGTGCAGCTCGTCGCCGACACGCATCGGGACAACCAACGTGCCATGGTGCAATCGCAAGCCATACGCTTTCACTCCCTTGCCGAGCAGATAGGTGTGATTGTCAGGAGCGGTGCCAGCTGCTTGCCAGACCGCCGCCGCCTTCTCACGCGCCTCAGATTTCCGGTTAGTCTCTTCGGCCTCGCGTTCGCGCCGCATTGCCTCCATGCGCGCGCGGTGCGC
>CAYRVF010000259.1:0-2087 GCA_964427535.1 uncultured Ktedonobacterales bacterium | reverse complement strand
GTAAATCTTGCTCGGCACGATGAGGCCCTCCAGTGCCGGCAGGAGGCTGACAAAGTGCACATCGGCGGCAGCGAGACTGTCGCTGAGTAACTCCGCGGGCTGATATCCCTGAAAAATGAAGCTGGTGAGACCCTCGGCTCGAACGGCCTCCCGTAATGCATCGGCCTTGGCCCCTGCTCCCGTAATCAGGAAGGCAAACTGCGGGTCTGTCCGTAAGAGCCGCGCGGCGCCGATCAGGGTGTCGAAGTCGTGGGCGCGTCCGAGATTACCCGAGTAGCCAATCACAAATCGACCTGTCAGCCCATGGCGCTGCCGTGTCAGGCTCGTGTTGGTGATCTGCGGAACCACGCTCGCGGGATCGGCCCAGTTGGGCACCACTCTCACTCGCAGGGGGTCGACGCCGGAGGCCAACAGCCGGTTCCGCATTCCTTCACTGAGTGCAACGTTCATGGCGGCCCGCCGCAGCGACCTGTTACGCGCGGCTGACAAGCAGCGCGCGAGCCATGGCGGAATGAGCCCTGGTGTCAACACGCAAGCCACTTCCGGGAAGAGATCCTGCAACCAATTGACCGACACCGCACCTCGCATCGCGGCGACGAGTGAAACCACGAGCGAAATCAAAGGCGGGTCCGTCTTGGCGACAACGACATCGCCTCGTGCAAGAATTTTGAGGAGCTCCATGCCCGCTGCCGCGTGAAAACTCGTGTAGTCGAGCGCACGGCCAAGCAGCCGCCCGCGTCCGCGCGTCGCGGTGGCTACGCGATAGACAGAAACGCCATTGATAACTTCATTCGCCGGGAGAGCGGCACGCGGGTTTTCATACAATTGCCGCGAGGCGACGATAGCAACGCGCAGGCCGCGCGCGGCGAGACGGAACGCCAGGTCCGACAACATGCGACTGGTCGCGGACTGATCGGGAAAGAAGTATCGGTTGACAAACACGATCCGGGCCACACGCCCGCCCACGCTTTCCCGGGTGTTTGTCATCAGGCGGCGCGCTGCGCGATGAGGGGCGGTAGAGCCGAGCCGCGCTCGTGGTGTGCCAGGTAGCAGAGCAACATCAACGCCGCCCACAGCAGAGGGTGGGCGTCCCGTGTGCCGCTCGTGTGAAGTCTGAAAATTTCCCGCAAGCGCGCCTTGTTCAACGGCACACGCGTCACGAGCGTGTCGTCATACAAGAGGTCCTCGGCCCAGGAGCGCAGCGGTCCACGCAACCAGTGGGCAACGGGCACGCCGAACCCCCTTTTGGGACGGTATATGAGTCGCTCGGGGAGATAGCGGCGGAGCGCCTTCTTGAGCAGGTATTTCGTGGTCCGGCCGCGCAATTTGTATTGCACCGGCAGGCGCATGGACCACTCGACGAGCCGGTAGTCCAACAACGGGCAGCGCGCCTCGAGTGACGATGTCATGGTCGCGACATCCACCTTCTGCAGATAACCGTCGACCAGGGTCAGCCCCATGTCGAGCCGCATGCCAATCTCCCCGCTCGTCAGTTCTGGCGGGAACCCTGCGGCTACTGTCTCGAAGAGCTCTTGCGAGGAGCCGGTCATCGGGGAAACATCGTCCCCGAGCAATGACCCGAAGTCCTTCGAGAAGCTGCGCAGGTAGTTGAAAATCCCCACGCTCGTCGTGGGACCCAGTGCCCCCGCCAGGAGTTTCGCCTTGTGCAGCGGCATCAATCCCAGGGTCCCCCGCAACAGGCGCTTGAGGCCGGCGGGCCAGGCGCCCGCGCGAGCAAGACTCTGGAGCAGTGGATAGTAGTGATAACCTCCAAACAGCTCATCGCCCGCGTCACCGGTGAGCGCCACGGTCACGTGGTGCCGGGCGAGCCGCGCGACCGCCATGGTAGGAAAGGCCGAGCTATCGGCAAATGGCTCGTCGAACTCATCCACGTAGAGCGGCAGGAGCGCGAGGAGATCGCCCACACTGAGCGTCTCCATCACGTGATCGACGCCGATGTGGCGGGCGATGGCCGAAGCGGCCGGCCCCTCGTTGTAAGCCTCTTCCTTGAAAGCGATAGTGAAAGCCTTTGGCGAGGTGACGCCCACGGCCTTCATCGCTGCGATGATATAGGCGCTGTCGACACC
>CAYRVF010000258.1:0-2106 GCA_964427535.1 uncultured Ktedonobacterales bacterium | reverse complement strand
AGGGATGAGAACCAGCAGGGTTGGATTCATGGTCGGTGCTTCAGCCCCGCAGGGTGTTCAGGTCTTCGACGTTGATACTGCGCCGCTCGCGGAACAGCACCACCAGGATGGCAAGTCCGATCGCGGACTCCGCTGCGGCCACCGTGAGGATGAAAAACACGAATACCTGGCCATGCAGATCGCCGAGGTAGCGTGAGAAGGCGATGAAGTTGAAGTTCGCGGCGAGCAGCAGCAGCTCGATGCACATCAGCAGCAGAATGACGTTCTTGCGGTTGAGGAAAATGCCCGCCACCGAGATCGAGAACAGGATCCCCGACAGGGTCAGCAAATGCGCGAGCGTGATCATGAGCGCTTCTCCGCCTCCATCTTCACGATGCGGATACGGTCCGCAGCCCGTACCGCGACCTGCTTGGAGATGTCCTGCACCTTATGACCCGCACGGCTGCGCATGGTCAGCGCAATCGCGGCAACGATCGCCACGAGCAGCAACACCGCAGCGAGCTCAAACGGATAAACGTATTGCGTATAGAGAATCCGACCCAGCTCGAGGGTGTTGCTGTAGTCGGCCGGCAGGTCCGCCCCACTCTTCGCCGCATCGATGCCCAGGCCACCGCGCGCCCAGACGACACCCACGATCTCGAAAATAACCGCCAGCGCCGTGATCCACCCGAGCCAGGCAAACCGCGTGAACCCGGCACGCAGCTCGTCAAGGTTGATGTCCAACATCATGACGACGAAGAGGAACAACACCATGACCGCGCCCACGTAGACCAGCACGAGCACGATAGCGAGGAACTCCGCCTGGATCAGCAGCCAGATCGCCGCCGAGGTCACGAAGCACAGTACGAGCGATAACGCCGAGTACACCGGGTTGCGTGAAACGATCACACCCAGCGCCGCGGCGACCAGGATGGTCCCGAAGATGTAGAACAGAATCTGCACTAACACTCGTGTGTGTCCTTCTTACCGATACGGCGCGTCGGCGGCCTTGTCGGCCGCGATCATGGCTTCGTAGCGCTCACCCACTGCGAGCAGTTTGTCCTTGCTCATGATGTTCTCGCCCCGATGCTCCATGTGGTACTCATGAATACGGGTGAGCACGATCGCATCCACCGGGCAGGCTTCTTCGCAGAAGCCGCAGTAGATGCACTTGAACAGGTCGATGTCGTAACGGGTCGTACGGCGCGTCCCATCGGGCGCCACGTCGGAGTCGATCGTGATGCACACCGCCGGGCACACGGCCTCGCACAGCTTGCAAGCGATGCAACGCTCTTCCCCGTTCGCATAGCGGCGCTGCGCGTGCAGGCCGCGGAAGCGCGGCGACTGCGGGGTCTTCTCCTCGGGATAGTTGAGCGTGTACTTGCGGGTGAAGAAGGTACGCGCCGTGACGCCCATGCCCTTGAGCAACTCGGGCAGGAGGAAGGTCTTGAGCGGATTGAATGCCATTGACGCCTCTTCAGTGCGACCAGGGACCGATCTTATAGGCCGCCAGCACCATCTCAACGGCGATCCACACGATCGTTACCGGAATGAGCGCCTTCCAACCCAGTCGCATGATCTGGTCATAGCGGTACCGCGGAAACGTCGCGCGGAACCAGAGAAACAGGAACAGGAATCCGCTGATCTTCAGTCCGAGCCACAGGAAGCTGGGCTCGGCCAGGAAAAAGCCGGATGGGAGGTAGCCTTGAAAGGGTGAGAGCCAGCCGCCGAAGAAAAATACCGCGGTCAGCGCCGAGATGAGGATCATGTTCGCGTATTCGGCGAGGAAGAACAGCGCGAACGCCATGCCGGAATACTCGACGTGAAATCCGGCGACGATCTCGGACTCACCTTCTGCGACGTCGAACGGCGCGCGGTTGGTTTCCGCCACGCCAGAAATGAAATACACCACGAACAGCGGGAAGAGCCAGAACCAGTTCCAGGCCAAGGGGCCACCTGCCTGGCCGTCAATGATTTTGCCCAGGTTCATGGTTCGCGTGGCCATGAGCACGCCCACGAGCGCGAAGCCCATCGCAATCTCGTACGCGACCATCTGGGCGGCGGAGCGCATCGCACCCAGGAAGGCGTATTTCGAGTTCGTCGCCCAGCCGGCGATGATGACGCCGT
>CAYRVF010000257.1:0-2137 GCA_964427535.1 uncultured Ktedonobacterales bacterium | reverse complement strand
GGCGCACGATATGCCCTCGTTCCGTCAGGCCGCTCCAGAACGACTGCGAGCAGTGTCGCGGAATCGGCTCCGCCGTGTTGGCGCGTCAACTGTGCTCGAACCCGCTCGACGGGTGTCGTGTGCTTACACCAAGGACAGATCGCTGCACCGCGTTGCACCGTCGGCTTCGAGACCTCATCGGCTCTCGGCTTTGTCAACACGGTGAAAGTCAGGTTCTTTCCCGATGCAGGCGTCTCAAGGCGCACGCCGGTGGCGGAATTCTCTCGTTTCGTCAGCCAGAATGTTCTCGCGAGGGGAATAGGCTTCCCGCAGGCAGGTCCTTCGCAGGAGATTGTCCTTGCCCACAGGTAGACGAGGGGTTTCGATCCGTCGCGGTCTGAGGGATAAAGGTCGGCTAGTTCACGTTTAACGCGCGTTGAAATCTGAAGCCCGAGCTTTCGGACTTGGTTCGCCAGATCGTGTCCGCGCTTGGGAGCGTATTCGAGGGCAACCCGATTGAGCAGCACGGCAATGGGATTGAGATCCGTGGCGTACGCATCAGCGCCGACACGCAATGCCTCAAGTGGCATGGCGCCGCCGCCGGCAAAGGGATCAATCACCAAAGGACGTGGACCCGGCAAGTGCAGCACGGTGTGTGCGGCGAGAGTGATAGCTTCAAGGAGCTCCGAAACGTCAGGATCTGAAGCCGCGGACCACGATGATGCAATCGCAACAACATCCAGAAGCACATTACGCAGCCATTGCCGGTCGACTTTGGCTTCAGAGCTAGGTTGCTTCGCGATCTCTTTCCACGACCCGATAGAGCTGCCAAGTAGCTCCAGTGTGCTGCGTTTGTTGAAAGCGACCTTTGCAAAGCGCTGCAGAGCCTCCCGTGCTGCCCGACAGTAGCTCTCGGGCGTCAGTTCATCGCCCGTGTCCAGGCACTACGACGCAGCGATAACGGATCGGCACGCGGCCAGAGGTCGCCGAGCCCACCAGACATGCAAGGTGGAGAGATGCCCCTGGCGAACGGACTTCTCAGCGCGCGAGTGAACGGAAATACGCCGGATCGGCAGATCGATCTCAATAAGGCGCTTGGCGTACTGGCGCGTCTCACTCATGAGCCGCCTCCAAGATCGCCTTTGCCGTCACATGGTAGTGCTCAACCTTCACGAGGGGCTCCCACCCCAAGCGTGCCGGATTCTGAATGGTCATCACTGTTGGTTCGGTTGCACAATTGAAAATGACATAGAGCCAGTAGTCATGGCCGAGCCGTTGAGCGGTTCGGTACTCGTTTGCGGTCAGCGCCACCTCCCCCACAGCCGCGCGACCCTTGACCTCTATAAACCGGGCACCTACATACACGCCGGCCTCGGTTGGATGCGGTTTCTTGGAGAGCAGGTCGTAGCCCCTATTCTCGTTCTCTACGCTCTCCACTTCCCAGCCTCGTTGGCGCTCGTGCTCGACAACAATCCGCACTGCGGTGGTCTCAATCTCATCGTCGCGCACGAGCGCTGAGATTGTCGGAGCATTTCGCTCGGGATGAGGGAGGACCCAAGCCTGGCCCATGTGCTGCAGGTCGCCGATCGTGCAGTGGCGCTCCATCTCGAGCTCTCGGCGCCGTTGCTCGAGGCGAGCATTGAGCTCGTCCAGGTGCGCCTCAGCTTGGGCGATGTTGCCTTCCAGACCCGCAATGGTTTCTCCTTCTATGCGACGATTCAGAAGCTCGGCGAGGGTCATCTGTTGGCGGTTGATCAATTCCTGCAACGAGATCTCGATATGCTCGCGGATCATCCGATTCTCGGTCGCACGCTGCTCGGCGACCTCCGCGAGAAAGGGATTCAAGCCGTGCTCGACCAGGTGCGCCTCGACTGCCGCACGCACTGGCAATGTAAGGTGAGTCGGTGGCCGCGTCCCTCGCGTTGCGGCGATCAGGTCAAGGAACAGAGTGGGTTGTCGGAGTTGAAGGGAGCCGTTTTGCTCCGATCGCACAACAAAGAGCCTTTTGTGCAACGTACTGCCGCGGCCATCTTTCACCGAGGCAGCAAACACCTCCACGCGATATGCGTCTTTCGCGTGCAGATCCCAGAATACCGCTCCGCGGCGGAGATCTCCGGCAATCCGGTCTGAGAGCTCGATACGCACCGTCTCAAAAAGA
>CAYRVF010000256.1:0-2139 GCA_964427535.1 uncultured Ktedonobacterales bacterium | reverse complement strand
AAACGGCGACGGCACCGAGACGGTTGAGGTGCCGGTCTTTACGACCCGGCCCGATACGATCTTCGGCGTGACGTACTTCGTGCTGGCACCGGAGCATCCGCTGGTGTCACGACTGACCTCGCCCGAGCGGCGGCAAGCGGTCGAGGAGTACATCGAGCGGGCGCGCAACGAGACTGAGATCGAGCGGCTGAGCACCGATAAGGCGAAGCAGAAGACGGGCGTCGCGCTGGGCGGCACGGTGACCAATCCTGTCACCGGCGCCGAGGTGCCGGTCTGGATCGCCGACTACGTGCTGATGGGCTACGGCACCGGAGCTGTGATGGGTGTGCCCGCGCACGACCAGCGCGACTTCGAGTTCGCGCGCGCCTTCGGTTTGCCGATCACGCAAGTCATCGCCCCAGAAGGTGAGGCACCGAGCGATCCCGCGACGTGGGAGACGGCGCAGACGGCCAAGGGCGTGATGGTCAACAGTGGTCCTTTCGACGGCACACCCGCCGAGGAGGGCATCCGCCGCGTCATCGCGTGGTGCGAGGAGCACGGCGTAGGCAAGGGAACCGTCACGTACCGGCTGCGCGACTGGCTGATCAGCCGCCAGCGCTACTGGGGCGCGCCGATTCCGATCATCTACTGCCCGGAGCACGGTGCGGTACCTGTGCCCGAGGACCAGCTGCCGGTGATGCTGCCTGACGAGGTGGCGTTCAAGCCGACGGGCGAGTCGCCGCTGAAGTACGTGCCCGAGTTCTACGAGACGACCTGCCCGGTGTGTGGCGGGCCAGCCACGCGCGAGACCGACACGATGGACACATTCATCTGTTCGTCGTGGTACTTCCTGCGCTATCCGGACCCGCACGACGCGGAGCAGGCATGGTCGCCGGAGTCGGCGCACCGCTGGCTGCCGGTCAATATGTACATCGGCGGACCCGAGCACGCGACGCTGCACTTGATGTACGCACGCTTCTTCGTGAAGGCGCTGCGCGACATGGGCATGCTCGACATCGACGAGCCGTTCACGCGGCTCTGTCACCAGGGCATGGTGCTCGGGCCGGACAATCAGAAGATGTCGAAGTCGCGCGGCAATGTCATCGCGCCCGATGACGTCGTGAACCGCTATGGCGCCGATACGGTGCGCGCGTACCTGATGTTCATGGGGCCGTTCGATCAGGGCGGTCCGTGGAGCAATCAGGGCATCGAAGGTGTGTGGCGCTTCATGCAGCGCCTGTGGAACCTCGTGACAGAGAGCCTGGAGACACGGGCAGAGGCGGACGGCCACCTGCGCGAGACCGAGGCGGGCGCGGCGATCGAGCGGCTGCGCCACAAGTTGATCGCGCGGGCGACGGGCGAGTATGAGAGCATGCGCTACAACACGGTGCTCGCCGGCCTGATGGAGTTCGTCAACGCGCTGAACAAGGCGCGTGAGGCGACGCCAGAGATCGTGCGCGATCCACGTTTCGCCGCCGCGCTCGAAACGCTGTTGGTGCTCTTCGCACCAATGGCGCCACATATCACGGAAGAGCTGTGGCACGAGATGGGGCACGAGGGCAGCATCCACGTCGAGACGTGGCCCACGTACAACGAGGCCATGTTGATCGACGATCTAGTCACGGTCGTCGTGCAGGTGAACGGCAAGGTGCGCGAGAAGCTCGAAGTCGCGCCCGACATCTCGGAGGACGAGGTGCGTTCACTCGCGCTCGCCAGCACAAAGGTGCGTGCGGCGATGAGCGGCCGTGACGTCAAGAAGTTCGTCTATGTGCCGGGACGGCTGGCGAACGTCGTGGCATAGAACACGGGCGCCTATGCGAACAGCCCCCTTTCCCAGCTGGGAGAGGGGGCTGTTCGTGTTTCCTGATGCTACAGAATCTTGCGCAGGAAGTTCTTCGTGCGCTCTTGCTGTGGGTCGCCGAAGAGCTGCTCGGGCGCGCCCTGCTCGACGATGACGCCGCCGTCCATGAAGATGACGCGGTCGGCGACCTCGCGGGCGAAGCCCATCTCGTGGGTGACCACGACCATCGTCATGCCGTCTTCGGCAAGCTGCTTCATGACCTTGAGCACCTCACCTACAAGCTCGGGGTCGAGGGCCGAGGTCGCTTCGTCGAAGAGCATCAGCTTCGGGTCCATCGCGAGCGCACGGGCGATGGCGAC
>CAYRVF010000255.1:0-2174 GCA_964427535.1 uncultured Ktedonobacterales bacterium | reverse complement strand
ACGCCATCTCCGGCGAGCGCTGCAGCCCGCACCCGCACGTCTTCAGCGACCGCGCGCTGCGCCCCGGCGATCCGGCCTACTTCGACATCCTGCACAGCTACAACGGCTACCGCACGTGCTACTACCGCACGTTCGCGGTGGGCAGCGCCTCGCAGGCCCAGGTGGACGCGTACAAGAAGTGCCGCGAGATTCTGGATACCGCCATCGCGATGATTCGCCCCGGCGTCACGACGGGTGACGTCGTCGCGACCTTCCCCAGGGCGGACGAGTTCGGCTTCCAGGACGAAGAGGCCGCATTCGCGCTGCAGTACGGCCACGGCGTCGGTCTCTCGATCTGGGAGAAGCCGATCTTTAGCCGCCTCGTCTCGCTCGACCATCCGGAAGTCATCGAAAAGGGAATGGTCTTCGCGCTCGAAACCTTCTGGCCAGCGTCGGATGGCTGGTCGGCCGCGCGCATCGAGGAGCAGCTGATCGTGACGGACACCGGCTGCGAGGTCATCACGCGCTTCCCAGCGGAGGAGTTGATGGTCGCGGGCGTGCGCTATCACACGGCGGTGGGGCCGCTGCCGACGATCCGCGACGCGCAGTCGCACCGCAACACCGCCGCTGGCAGCCGGGAGTCCATCGTGACGCCCGCCCGCGCGTGATGCGCCCGTCGCAAGGGAGACGTTGAATGGCGACTCAGGTGATTATGCCTGCGCTGGGGATGGCGCAGGAAACCGGCACGCTCGTGCGCTGGCTCAAGGTCGAGGGCGAGACAGTGCGCCAGGGCGAGGCCATCGCCGAGATCCAGACGGATAAGGCGATGGTCGAGCTGGAGGCGCGCGCCAGCGGCATCCTGGCCCGTATGACGGCGCGCGACGGCGAGGACGTGCCCGTCGGCCAGCCGATCGCGATGATACTCTCGCCCGAAGAGGCGGCAACTGCCGCTCCCTCTCCAACCGCTCCGGCGCCGTCGGCGGCGCAGCCAGCGTCCATCGCAGCGCCAGCTCACGCGTCGAACGGCGCGGCGGCCCCGGTCGGCGGCGGCGCGGGCGCGGTCGTCGAGGCCAGCCCACTTGCTAGCCGTATGGCGGCCGAGTATGGTGTCGATCTGCGCGCCGTGCGGACTGATGGGCGCCGCGTGCAGAAGGCCGACATCCTGGCGTACCTCGAAACGCAGCGGGGTGCGTCAGGCGTGCAAGCAGCAACTGACGCGCGGCTGCGGCCTGCCTCGCCGAAGGCTCGCAGACTCGCAGGCGAGCATGGAATTGATCTCGCGGAGCTGGTCGGGACTGGCCCCGATAGCGCCGTGCTCGCGAATGACGTGCTGGTCGCGGTGGCCGCGCGTCCGGTGGCGGGTGCGGAAAATGGTGCGGCGACGGTCGTCGCGCCTTCATCGGGTGCCGCGTCGACCTCGTCGTCGATCAGCCCGATCTGGCGCATCATGGCCGAGCGCACGACACAGAGCTGGCAGCAGATTCCACACTTCTTTCTGCTGCGCGAGGTCAACGCCAGCCGGCTCGTCGCCTGGCGCGACGGCGTGCGCAAGCAGCACGAGGGCGTCACCTACACCGATCTGCTCGTCAAAGTGGTTGCGGAGACGCTGCGAACGCATCCGCGCATGAACGCCTCGTGGCAATCGGGCAGCATCGTGCGGCACGCGGAGGTGAACGTCGGCATTGCCGTCGCCACCGACGACGGACTGGTCGTGCCGGTGATTCACGGTGCGGATACGCTTAGCCTTGCGGAGATCACCGAGCGGCGGCGAGAGCTGGTGCGGCGCGCACAGGCGGGCAAGCAGCGTCCCGATGACCTGGCGGGCGCGACGTTCACCATCAGCAATCTCGGCATGTATGGCGTGGACGCCTTCAATGCCATCGTGCCGGGTCCGCAGGCGGGCATTCTGGCAGTGGGACGCATCGCCGAGCGCGTCGTTCCATTGCACGGTGTGCCCGCCATCCAGCCGGTGATGGTGCTCAGCCTCTCGTGCGATCATCGCGTGGTGGACGGCGCACGTGGAGCCGAGTTCATCAGCGCCCTGGCAGATCTCGTCGAGGAGCCGCTGGCGCTGCTCGGGTAACGGCGACCCCTTCCCCAACCCCTCCCTCGGCTGACGCCGGGAGAGGGGTTTTTTTCCGCCTAGAGCAACTTGCAGGAAGTTTGACAAGGCACGGATGATGCGGAGCCACCGG
>CAYRVF010000254.1:0-2198 GCA_964427535.1 uncultured Ktedonobacterales bacterium | reverse complement strand
CACTAACCCGGAGCTGCGCCGCAAGATGGTGGATGGGCCGCGCTCAGGCGAGATTGTCGAGCAGATCCGGCGGCTTGGCGAGATCGGCATCACCTGCCACACGCAGCTCGTACTCTGCCCGGAGATGAACGAAGGTGACGAGCTCGACCGCAGCATCGCTGACCTCGCCGCGCTGCGTCCCATCGTCGAATCGATCTCGGTCGTGCCGGTTGGCCTCACCAAGTTCAACAACATGCTCAAGGTCGGCGACATGCCCGCGCTGCGGTCCTTCACTCGCGAGGAGTCGCTCGACGTGATGGCCCGCGTGGAGCGCTGGCAGCGGCGCTTCCTGGCCGAGCCGGGCGCGGATGGGCTACCGTTCGCCTATCTCTCGGACGAGTGGTACTACATCACCGGCGAGCCGTTCCCGCCCGCCAGTCACTATGGCAGCTACGCGCAGATCGAGAACGGCGTCGGCATGACACGTAAGCTGCTCGACGACTGGGCGTCCGCTCGCCGCGACCTGCCGAGCGCGCTGCCCGTCCCGCGCAAGCTCGCGATTGTCACGAGCACGATGGCCGACCCGGTGATCACCGGCATCGCCGCCGACCTGGAGCGGGTCGGCGAGCTGGAGCTGCGCGTGCTGCCGGTCGTCAACGGCTTCTTCGGTCCGAAGGTGACGGTCGCCGGACTGCTTTGCGGGCAGGATGTGCTTGATGCGCTGGGCGCCGCCTGCGCGGACTTCACCGCCGACGACCTCGTCCTCGCCCCGCGCGTCATGCTGGATAATGCGGGCGAGCGCTTCCTCGACGACGTGACCGTCGCGGATTTCCAAGAGCGTGCTCCGTCGCCGGTGACGTTCGCGAAGACGGCTGAGGAGATCGTGGCGGCGGTGCGCTCACTCACGCCACTGGCGGCGGCATCCGTGTAGCGGCTGGCGCGCTCGTGACACGGTGAGGGTGCGGGAACTCTACTCCAATCGAAGGGGATGAGATGGGATGCGGCGAGGAACCCTTTCTTCCATAGTGGGTGCGGGCCTGCTCGTCGGCGCGCTCGCGCTGGCGGGCTGTGGCACACAGGGGTATGCCGCCCCGCTCGGCAAGACCTCCACGACGACATTGACGGGCACCTACGCGGGCCATGCCACGCTCACGCCAACGTACGCGACCCACGTCCAGGTCTTCTATCCCTCCTCGACGGCTGTCCCCAACACCGGCGCGACTACACCCGCCCAGCTTCGTCAGGGGAGCTGCACTGGCCCGGTCATCGCACCACTTGACGACACTGCTCCTGCGACGGATGCCGCGGGGCGCGCGCCGGACGCGAAGAACGTCATCGTGCGGCCAGACGCGGCGGGCGGCGTGGACGTCTCGGTGCAGCAGGACGCGACGCTGAACGTCGTCGTGCTCGCCACGCCCAACGATCCCAATGCCAAGCTGCTCGCGTGCGGCAATCCGCTCTCGGGCCGCCGCCAGTTCTTCGACCTCTACCCGCCCGACGTTGGCAGCAACGGCACCGGCCTCGGTATCGTTCGCATAGAGCCGATCACGGCGACGAAAGTCTCGCTGGCTCTCGACACACCGGTGAGTGGACCAGCCACGTGGTCGGTGCGCTCGGGCGGCTGTGGCGGTGCGGAACTGGCGAGTGGTACGGTTGCGGCGGGAGAAACCTCCGCAAGCGGCTACGTCTTTTCTGCACTCACGAATTCGCACTGGTATGTGCGCATCACAGAGGGGGCGACCTACGCCCCCTCGTGCGCAGAGGGTAGCTCGGGGCCATGTGCGGCCGCACCCCAAGACAGCTGCGATCGCCTCTGAAACCCGCACGCTCAACGTGGGGTTGCAGACATGCCCTAGACGGCCCGCTGACCGTCACCCTCGGACGCTGGAGGGAAGCACGATGACGACTCAGGATGCTCAGGACGCGGCAGAGTGGCGCAAGCGGCTGCTGCTGCTCATGACGCCGAATACCTACCGGGCTAGCGCCTTCGTGGAGGCCGCGGAGCGTCTGGGGGTGGAGGTCGTGCGCGGCCTCGATCTGCCCAAAGCGCTGAACGAATACTGGGATGTGCGGCTCCCCCTTGACTTCAACGACCCCGACGCCTCGGTCGCGGCGATCATCGAGTATGCCCGCGAGCAGCCTTTCGACGCGATCTTCCCGGTGGATGACGGCGCCACATTGCTCGCCGCGCGAGCCAACGCCGCGCTCGGCCTGCCCTA
>CAYRVF010000253.1:0-2262 GCA_964427535.1 uncultured Ktedonobacterales bacterium | reverse complement strand
AACCCCATCGGGCACCCCCAAACAGCGCAGTGCCCCGGACGTATATGCACGTCCGGGGCACTGCCATGTCTCGGGCCAGCGCACCTAATAGCACCGAGACATATGTTCCTCGCCCTTGACAAACTAATGGTAATAGCTTAGAAGCTAATTATCAGTTTCTGAACCAACTACGACTGATGCTCAAAGGCCTCACCTGCTTCATAAGCGGCCCCTCCCCTCAAGAGGAGGAGGTTGGGGGGAGAGGTTCTGCCAGAGTCGGGGACAGGTCCGCTCACAGGGGGATATCGCACATGGCCACGCGCGCCGGACTGGACAGGCAGCGGGTCGTCGAGGCGGCCGCGCGGCTGATCGATGCGGAGGGGCTGGGCGCGCTGAGTCTAGCACGTGTGGCGGCCGATCTCGGCGTGCAGGTGCCGTCCCTCTACAATCACATCGCCGGACTCGACGGGCTACGCATCGAACTGGCGATACACAGCCTGCGCCTTCTTCAGAGCGCGCTCGCACGCGCCGCGATCGGCAAATCGCGCGACGATGCCATCTTCGCCATCGCGGACGCGTACCGCGCGTACGTCAAGAGCCATCCCGGCCTCTATCAGCTTGTCAACCAGGTGCCGCCGGACGCAACGGAGGAGCTGCGTCGCGCGAGTGGAGCGGCTGTCGAGGTTGTCGCGCTTGTGCTGGAGGCCTATGGCCTGCACGGCGAGGATGCCATCCATGCGATTCGTGCTCTGCGCAGCCTCGTCCACGGATTCTCGTCGCTTGAAGTGGCGGGCTCGTTCGCGCTTCCCTACGACCTCGACCAGAGCTATCGCTGGCTGCTCACGAATTACCTCGACGGGCTGCGGGCGCATGTCGGCTCGTCGCACCAGCAGGAGTCCGAGGCTCGGTAGGGCGTGGCGCGCGGCGTGCTACTGCGATAGATGCGACGCAACGACGGTCGCCCGAGCAGGGGAAAGGCGGGAGACGAACGATGACCAATCGAATTCTTCCACATACATTACGCATCGTGCTCCTCGACGATGATGAGAGCGAGCTAACCACCATCGGACTGCTGCTCGCCGACGCCGGTATCTCCATCGAGCCGACTGTGACCCTTGAGGAAGTGCATTCGCTGGCGTCCGATATAACCGATCACCTGCTCGTGCTGCTGAGCCTCCATGCCGAGCCGGATGCTGGTATCCGCGTGATGCGCGAGCTCGACAGCGATCCCACGCTGCGCGCCCAATGCACCGTCGTCGACATCGCGCGCGCCCTCGGCCATACCTCCGCGCATGCCGTTCGTCAGGCGGACCGTGTCGTCGAGGCGCCGCTCTCCCCCAGGCAGCTCATCGGCCTCATTCGTGAGTACGTGCAGGGCAGCGGGTCCGACGTCGATATGGGCCTGTAGCGGCTGGCAGAGCCTCACCCCCTGCCCTTTTCGCTGGGTGGGAAGGGACACTGAAACGGGCGACGATGCCTGGCGCGCACAGTATCGAATCTGTTGCCGTTTGGGGGCCTCACCCCCAACCCCTCTCCCCGCAGGGAGAGGGGCTTTCGCGTGCTGCTAAGGCGAGATGGTTGCCCGGAGGCCACGAAATTAGCTCCCCCCTTCCCTTCGCGAGGGGAAGGGGGCAGGGGGATGAGGCCCCACTTCCCGAGGCGCTGCTGAGAGTGGAAGAACGATCCGCGCTCCGTGGCACGCGTGGGGCGCCGTATGCTACAATGCGCTCAGAAGATGGCATAGTGTAATGCCAGAAATCGTCGCATTGGACCAGGCCAATTGGCGGGGCGAGTTCGCGCTGGGCGCCGCACGCGTGGTCCACCTTCTGAGGAGGCACAACTCGATGGAGACCCAGACCGGCACCACGCGGGTCAAGCGCAACTTCCCCGAAATGCTCAAGGGCGGCGTCATCATGGACGTCGTCAACGCCGAGCAGGCGCGCATCGCCGAGGAGTCCGGCGCGTCGGCCGTGATGGCGCTGGAGCGCGTGCCCGCGGACATCCGAGCGCAGGGTGGCGTCGCACGCATGAGCGACCCCGAGCTGATTCTGCAGATTAAAGATGCGGTCACGATTCCAGTGATGGCCAAGTGCCGCATCGGACACTTCGTCGAGGCGGAGATCATCCAGTCGCTGGGCGTCGATTGCATCGACGAGTCGGAAGTGCTGACGCCCGCTGACGAGGCGTACCACGTCAACAAGCATGAGTTCTCGGTGCCGTTCGTCTGTGGGGCGCGCGATCTCGGCGAAGCGCTGCGGCGCATCGGCGAGGGCGCGGCGATGA
>CAYRVF010000252.1:0-2305 GCA_964427535.1 uncultured Ktedonobacterales bacterium | reverse complement strand
CAAAAGTTGTGTCGTATACTACACGTGCGCGATGCGGATTTCTCGGGCGAGCTGCATCGCGCACGACCGTTGATAGGATGTCATACACTCCCCCGCGCTGGCAGTCCCAAGTCGTAGCTAGACCACGTGCCAGCGGATGCCCAAACCGGATAAGCAACCGCGCCAGCGGTTGACTTTTGCGCCGCCCGAACGTATATTCCCTTAGGCATTTTCGGGAGTTTCCTGAGTAGTCGTCTACATTGAACCGCCTCCTCAGGCCGCATACCATGTGTATGCCGTCTGCGGTCACTCTTCCCCGTGCGACCCGTCGCGGTGAGTGGCTGTTTGGGTAGGGAGTTCGATGCACAGAAAGGGTCTGTATGAGTACAGACTGCAGACCGCGCGTTTCTACCACCGCGCGCGGCACCTTAGCCGGAACGTACCTGAGCTGGTATATCGGCTGTTTCCAGAGCGGCGACAGCTAGCGGCGTTCGTGTCGCTTGAAGGAGATGGAAGTGTTTGGACCGCACCTGATTATTGATGGCTCTCGTTGCAACACTCAGAAGCTTGCTGATCGTATCCTTGTCGAACAGGTTTTGAATGATTACCCGGCCGCCATTGGGATGACCAAGATTGGTGGGCCGTATATGTTCGAGTACCAGGCACCCGACCCCGCCTACTCCGGCGTCTCTGGTCTCGTCGTGATCGCGGAAAGCCATATCGCGATTCACACCTTCCCCGAGCTTGACTACTTCACGATGGACATCTTCTCGTGCAAAAACTTCGACCATGAGAAGGCGATTTCATATATCAAAGACGCATTCGACGTCCAGGAGATGGACCGCATGCTGGTGCAGCGCGGTCTTTCGTTCAAGGGTCCGCACCATGGCCGAGACGGCGCCACGGATGAGCTGATCGCGGCAGCGGAGGCGCGGCTCGCGGCAGGCGTGGTGAGCAAAGAGCCCGCGATTCCCGACGACGTGCCCGCGTCCGGCCTCGACGATAGCCGTGGCGCCGCGCTCGAGCGGCTCAGCACGCGCTCCAGAGACGGCGCGGGCCGCATGGTGTGGCCGCAATACGGTGTGACACCCGACATCGGCACCTATGGCGCGGAGACCGCGCGCGGTGGCGCGCAGGTGGTTGCGCTCTCGCAGAGCGGACAGCTCCCTCAGGGCACCGAAGGCGAGTCCCTGTCCGCGAGCGAGCCGGTGCAGGTGAATCCTACCGCATCGATCAGCGGGCTGCTGGATAAGATGGTGACGACCAGCGGGCAGGGCCGCAAGCTCGGCCTCGCGCTCGCCGAGTGGGAGTGCCTGGTGCGCCAGCCTGAGACGCTGATTGCGCTGACGCTCTCGTCACAGGTGGTCGCCGCGGGCATGCGCGAGCTGCTCGTCTACGTCGTCGAGCACCGCTACGTGGACGTCGTGATCGCCAGCGCGGACGAGCTGTTCGCCGATCTGTATGAGTCGCTGGGCTATCCGCATCACGTGCGCGGTGACGCCGTGGTCGCGCTGGAGCCGGGCCGCGAGCACGCGCAGCGTGTCTTCGCCGACGTGGTCAGCTCGCTCTCGGCGGATGTCGTGCAGTCGGGTTCGGACCTGTGGCTGCAGCTCGGGCAGGCTCTGCCCTCCATCGCACCCCGCAAGGGACTGTTGCAGGCGGCCGCGAAAGCCGGCATCCGCATCTACACGCCCGATCTCAGCACAAGCGCGTTCGGCGGTGCGTTGCTCGCGGCGCGCTCGCGCGGCACGCAGCTCACGCTCGACCCATCCGATGATCTGCTGGCGCTCTCGCGCACGCTTAGCACGTTCGAGCGCGTGGGGGTGATCAGCACCGGCAGTGGTGTGGCCGGGCAGTTCATTACGCAGGCGCGCGACATCCTTCCGGCGCTGGGGCTCTCGGTTCCGGCCATCGACGGATATGTCTCGCTCGGTGGGACCGAGTCCCAGGTTACGGGTGCGCATGCCATCGTGCTGCCCGTCGACGCGTCGCTGGCCCTGCCGCTGCTCGTGACTGGGTTGGCGCAGCGTTACCCGCGTGTGCGTGCTGCCCGGTCCACGGCAGCGATTGCGAGCGCTCCGGCGGAGACAGCGCTGGCGTAGGGGAACCTAACCGTGAGGCAGAACCTCACTTCCACCCTTCCCTTGAGGGAAGGGGCCGTGAGGTGAAGCGACAGGCCAAGGGCGACTGGGGCGATACGGGCCAGCGCGACAGCCGAGTGCGACAGGTGTGAGCTGGAGGATTCCAATACGAAGACTGGCGGCGAGTGCCCTTATCGGGGTGCTCGCCGCCAGTCTTGTTTCAGGTGTAGGTGTGCGACTATTCG
>CAYRVF010000251.1:0-2357 GCA_964427535.1 uncultured Ktedonobacterales bacterium | reverse complement strand
AGCTTGCAGATCGACTCGACCCCGTACTGTTCACGATGGGCGTCGATGAACGCCAACATCACTTGCCGCGGCGGTCGAGTTCCGCCTGGGCGAAATACGCCGATGCCTTGCGTAAGATCTCATTGGCTCGACGCAGCTCGGCGACTTCCCGCTCGAGTTCCTTCAGGCGTGCCTGATCGGACGCTGCCGCAATCTGAGCCGGCTCGGTCTTACGGATCCAGTTGTGCAGCGTCTGCGCCGTACAGCCGATCTTCGGTGCAATCGAACGGATTGCCTCCCAGCGTGACCCGTACTCGTGCTCGTGATCACGAACCATCTGCACTGCACGTTCACGCACTTCAGGTGAAAATTGACTCGGTCTTCCCATGCTCCAATCCTCTCAAGAAATGGAGCCTCCGGGAATCCCGGGGCGGTTCAAACACCACAAGGGGATCAACGCGCGTTCATGGGTTCCGCAAACTCGGTACGGCCAAGAAAATACTTCTGTGGTCTACGGAGCACGGGTTGGCGATCTCTGACCAGTTTAATTACGAAGACTGTAGAGAGCGATCAACGAATCTAGTCGATGATCAATCACGACCCGTTTAAGGCACAAACATCAAAGATTAGTTTCGAACTACTAAATAGCCTTCGCGAACTCAGCTTACGTTGACCACAGTGGTGCCCATACTTAATATGCCAACGAAGTATGAAGTGTGCCCACAACCTGGATAGTCAAAGTGTCGGCCAAGTGGGGATGTTTTTTTTCAGTACAAAATCGAGGGCTCTCGTCGTCATAACGCGACGCCCGATTTGATTGAAGAGGACCTCTGATGAGTCAGACGATCATGCGTACCCTCCTCGTGATGCTCGGCGTCTGCGCTCACGAGGCCACAGCTGGCACAGTGGTTTCCGCTCATACGGAAATGGCCCTGACAAACGGCTGGCATATTGTCCAGGACGTGCGTGGTCTTGGAGAAATCAATAGGTGGTACGACCCTCAGTATGCTGCTGATTGGCAACCGATCGATCGACTTGCTCACTTGCAACTATTACTGGCGCCGCAGCCCTATTTCGGTAGGAACCTGCGCTACTTCAACGATGCACCCTGGTGGTACCGCCTGGAGTTCTTGGCGACTGAAATTCCGAATGGCGCCACGCTGCGCTTCGACGGCGTCGACTATTTCGCTAAGGTCTGGCTGAACGGAACTTTGCTTGGCGAGCACGAGGGCTACGCTGATCCATTTGAGTTTGAGGTCGCTCGACTGTTGCGGAAGGACCAGCCAAATGTTTTGGTCGTGAAGGTGTCGTCTCCTTGGGATCATGACTACAGCGATCCTTCATCGCCGGTGTTTTCCACCTTGCGAAATCTGCTGAAGGGATCCTATGAGCATGCGGATGGGTTCGTGCAGAGGGACGTCAATCCGGTCGGAATCTGGAGACCTATAAGGCTGATCTTTCACGATAGCCTTCATGAAACTCAATCTCCGTCTATTACGACCTCACTATCGACCATTTCAACGGAAGCCTCAGTCCAGGCGGTCTGGCAGGTGTTCAACGACGGCAAACCGATGCCAGTCGACTACATCATCCACATACGCGCTGCAGACACAAAGGAGGAAGTTGCGACGAATTCGAACTCGGTGACGCTCGAACACGGGACCAACGTGCTTTCTGAGACGACCTCCATCCACTCGCCGAAGCTGTGGACTACTTGGGATCGGGGTGCTCAACCCTTGTACGAGGCCGTCGTCGAAATTGCGCAGTCGCACAATGTGAAGTTGACCACATCGGCTACCTTCGGTGTACGAGCAGTAGAGTTGCGTCGAACCAAAGACGAGACCCGATTCTTTATTAATGGAAAGTCTGTGTATTTACGTGGCACTACCTATTGGCCTGACCTATATCTCTCCAATATGAGTAAGTCGCGGTATGAGAGAGACCTGCAGGCGGCGATTCATGCGGGCATCAATGCCTTTCGAGTACATGTGCACACGGAAAACCCAGAATTCTATGAGATCTGCGACCGTCTAGGCATCGTTGTCATTCAGGACAATGATCTTAATTGGATGTTTCCAAAAACTCATGAATTCACAACGAGGGCTGTGCAGCACTTCGGCACGCTTATAAAATTGCTAAGAAATCACCCGAGCGTTATTGCTTGGATCGCGATGAACGAAGTGTTTTGGGGTGAAGATTTGCCTATCAACAAAGAATTTACGAAAGGTGATAGAAAGATGATGGGCACTGAACTGGTTGAGGCGGCGCGCGCTATCGATCCAAACCGGCCCATTATAGAAGACTCTGGAATGTCGGGAGATCTTGCTAGCGGAGACATTCATGACTATAGGGGCTCCCTGACAGGAGGCAACTCGACC
>CAYRVF010000250.1:0-2377 GCA_964427535.1 uncultured Ktedonobacterales bacterium | reverse complement strand
GGATGGGACAGACAGGCAGACCACCACCACCCGCCCCCACGCCTATTATACTCGCGTACCGCTCACCACATCCCCGTAGAGCGAGCCGACGATGGTCAACGGACGGCATGCGCGGCTATCACGGTGGCGAGGCGGGCAGAGGCAGAGTGAGCACCACCGCGCCGCCCCCCACCACACCCACGTGCCGGTTCACATACACCACTTGCCGTAACACGCCATCCAGAACTGTCCGGCGGCGTTGCCCGGCCGCTCATCCGCTGAATCGATTCGTGAGTCACATGCCTTTCAGCCGATTCATGTCTACGTCAAGTCCGGCGGCGTCGAGTTCGTGCGCCAACTTGTAGCGCCAGTGGTCATTGGTGTCCATCGGTGTGTAGAGGACGCCCGAAATGTCTGAGGGCGTCTCAACATCTTTGTATAGAGCGCACACCTTCTCGCGACCGAGCTTCCCACAGAAGAACCCCAACTCGAAGATGACGTTCTGGCGGGCGCGGGGCTTCGGGTGTTCCCAGTCGTCCTTGGGCGCTCCCAAGTCGTCAGGAGTGAGCAGGACCACCGCGAAGGCTACCTCGTCGGCGTGACGCTCGAACTTTTCGATGATGGTCTGGCCACGGTCCGCCTGCTCATGCAGGATGGTGTACGGCAGCCCCAGCCGGTCCAGAGTCCGGCCTACGGCATCCTTTGCACCGTTGTCGTGTCCGTGGACGATGAACACCTTGCGACCGGCATGTGGGCTGGCGGTCCGGTTGAGTGTTGGTCCTGGCGACGCGGGCGACTCCTGGTAGGTGTCAATCCGGTTTAGCACGGATTCCACTGACCTAATGCGATAGCCCCACTCCCGATCAACCTGTGCAATTCCGCGAGGCAGCGGCGTATCGGCGCTGACACCTCCCATCGCGATCATGTGTGTGGACGCGGCGACAGACGGATTGTCGAACAGTCCCTCAAGCAATGACTGCGTGTAGTCGTCCCACTGCCACATCTTGCCTTCCGCGTCCGTCAGCTCATCGTAGTTACGGGCAGGCTGAGTGCGCAATTGCTCGCAGAGCGCAATACCTTTGTCGAGATGCGCTTTAATCTACGCGGCCGCCTCCGCTCGGGGCACCACGAGGCGCGGCGGCTGATGTTGATCGTTGGAATCAGGCTTCCGTCGTGAGGGCATGGGCAAGTCCATTCACGGGCTAACCGGCCGGGACATCGTCCCCGTAACAGTGTACTCTGCGCTGCCCATCGGAGGCCAGCTGACGCGCATTCGTCGCGACCTTCGCACGCCGACGCGCCACGTCGCCAGCACTGACCAGCGCAGCACTGCACGCACCGGGTAGAGTGGGCGGCGGGAGGCGTTGCACGTCCGCCTCCCAGCAGAAGACCAGTGGATACAGATCCGGATAGGACAGCTCTCCCGTGTCCTGGTCTGTGCCAGCTACATATGGCAACATGTCGGCACGTGATAGGCTGATACGGTGTCATGCGGGCACTACACACAGCAGGGAAGGGTGAGATGCGAAGGAAAGTAACCGACATCGAGGTACCTGCCGATGTCATCCAGGCTGCCATCGACCTTGCCGACGGGTACGGTGTCACTATTATGCCCGATGACATCGAGTTCTGGGTGCTGGAAGGCAGAGCGGCGGACCCCCAGTTTCCGGAGCAACACATGAATATTCCTTGGCGGTGGGAGGCCATCATGGAGGCGAAGTCACCGCCCAATCAGCGGACGGGGCGTTATCGCACGGTGCTAACCCGCCCGCCGCTGAGCAACATGGTCCGTTGGACTCCCCTCACGCCTGTTCGATAGTTCTATCACCGTAACCGGCCAAAGAGCCAGCGTGCATCCGCTGCCTGTCCGCACGGCTCGCGCGACAGGTTGCCAGCACTAGCCGTGCGAGCGGCGGCGCGAGGCGCACGCCGCCGTCTTGACGGTGTACACGATGATCACGATCAGTGTCAACGCGAGCACAACCGTCTGGATGTCTACAGATGTATCGCCCACATATGCACCCACGTCCATTCTTGAGACTGATGCATCCAGGATGAGTACCGAGAGGGGCAGGCTCACCCTGAACTGAGACTGACTCGCCGCCACACACTCGGGAATCCTGGCTCGGGCCGACGCGGCATAGCGTGTAGGTAGTATACCCACCGATTGCCATGCACCACGACCGAAGTGGATTAGGGTTGGGTCATTACCCGCAGGGCTTCAGCCCGCGTCGCGCCATGCGCCGACCCTGTTTCAGGCGCTGCCCACCTGTCCAACTTATGGCAGATTTACAGTGAGGTCGCCGGCAAGTCTAGATGTAAAAGGCCTCGTCCCTACCACACTAACTCGCCAGCGCGAACACCTGCGCGTAGCGGTACGTCGCGGCGCCCTGGTCGG
>CAYRVF010000249.1:0-2429 GCA_964427535.1 uncultured Ktedonobacterales bacterium | reverse complement strand
CTGGGCGACAGTCCTGAAGTACAGCAATGGCGCGCACAACGGCAGCACTACCAGCGGGACGAAGGAGCCTATGGCCAAATCCAGGGGACACGTCCCCAGACGCTTGCTTATGGGCTCAATGACTCACCCGCGGGCCTGGCAGGCTGGATCGTCGAAAAATTCCGCGCCTGGAGCGATTGCCAGGGCGACGTTGAGCGCGCCTTCACGAAAGACGAGCTGCTCACCAACGTCATGATCTACTGGGTCACGCAAACGATCAACTCCTCCACCCGGCTCTACTACGAGAACGCCCATACGCCAGGCGCTCTCTTAGGTCACGTCGACGTTCCCACAGGAGTAGCCGCCTTTCCGCATGAAATAGTCAGACCCGTGCGCAGCATCGCCGAACGGACCTTCAACATTCAGCGCTGGAGCGACATGCCGGCCGGTGGGCACTTCGCCGCCCTCGAACAACCCGAGGCGCTGGTACACGAGATCCGTGCCTTTTTCAAGCCGCTCCGACAATAGGGGAGCGTGCTTCCGAACGTCCATGGCTGCCACTGAGGACATGCTTTGCATTTGCCGCGCGCGGAAAAACAGCAAGACAAGTGTCACGCGGTGTACCTCTCTGGTAAGCATCGCCGACGACACTGTTGGCGCGAGTGCGTCGGTTCCCGGCGCGCCGGCGCGCAGGTGATCCGCGAGCGCGTTGCGGACCATCCGCGCGCCGGCGCCGATCATGCGTGCCTTCAGGCGCTGACTGACGACCTCGCCACTCTGCCGCGCAATGCGTGGCGGGCGCTGGCGGCCTTGGTAGACGCTGTCAAGGCGTAGATGGATGGCCGGGCACGGATGCTTGTTCCAGTACCCCAAAGAGTTCGCGGCCAATGTCGAGAACTTCGTGTCTTGACTGAGGTCGTCGCGCTCCTATCGACTCGCGTCCGGCACGCGAGTGGCCAGACACCAAGGCCATCGGCAGGGTGAGCAATGTGAGGAAACGCGCTCAACACCATCACGAGAGGGGTGCAAAGAGATGCAGAATCGGCAGGAACAGTTTGACCTGATGGTCATCGGGGGTGGCAAAGGTGGCAAGACGCTTGCCATCGGCCTGGCGAAGCAGGGCTACACGGTGGCGCTCATCGAGCGCGACCCTGAGATGATCGGAGGAACCTGCATCAACGTCGCGTGCATCCCGACGAAGACGCTGGTCCAGAGCGCGAAGGTCGCCGACTGGGTGCGCCGGGCGAGCGACTATGGCGTCGAAGCAAAGCTGACGGGCATCGAAATGGCTGCGGTGCGGGAACGCAAGCGGACGGTCGTCGACCTCATGCGCGGCGGCAACTACACGCTGTTCACGCACACGCCTGGCCTCGATTTCATCCTGGGCGCGGCGCGCTTCGTCGGCGACAAGACCGTGCAGGTTCGCCTTCGAGCGGGAGGCGTCCGCACGCTCGCCGCGAAGCACGTGGTCATCAACACGGGCACGCGCCCGGCGCTGCCCCCGATTCCGGGCCTGCGCGAGGTGCAGCCGCTGACCAACGAGACCATCCTCGAGCTGGGGACGCTCCCGGAGCATCTGCTGATCGTTGGCGGCGGCTTCGAGGGCGTCGAGTTCGCGCAGATGTTCCGCCGCTTCGGCAGCCGGGTCACGCTTATCCAGCGCGGCGACCAGCTCCTGCCACGCGAAGATAGCGATGTGGCGGACGCCGTGCGGCGAACATTCGAGCGCGAGGGGATCGAGGTGCTGCTGGGCACATCTGCCGAGCGGGCGGAGCCGATCGCCAGTGGCGGTGTGCGCCTCCACCTGCGCACGGCCGACGCCCCTGGGTACCGCACAGTCGAGGGCAGTCATGTGCTCTCGGCGACGGGCAGAGAACCGGTGACGGCGGACCTCGACCTGGCGGCGACGGGACTTGCCGTGGACGAGCGCGGCTTCATCCCGGTGGATGAGCATCTGGCGACGACGGTACCCGGCATCTGGGCGGTAGGCGATGTCAATGGCGGCCCCGAGTTCACCCACGTCTCACTCGACGACGAGCGCATCCTCAAGGCGCAGATTACCGGCGTGGGCGACCACACCTCGACCGCCGACCGTATCCTCACCTATGCGGTGTTTATCGACCCCGAGTTGGGGCGGGTGGGCTTGACGGAGACGGAGGCGCGCCGCCGGGGCTACAAGGTGCGTGTAGCCCGGCTCGTCGCCAACTCGATTGCGATCCCCCGTGCGCAGACGACAGGCGAGACGCAGGGCTTCCTCAAAGCCGTGGTGGACACGGCGACCGACCGGATTCTGGGCACAGCATTCTTCATCGCCGAGGCAGGCGAGATGAATGCGGTCATCCACCTCGCGATGCGGCTCGGTCTGCCGTACACGACACTGCGCGACGAGATGTATACCCATCCCACGTTCATGGAGGGACTCAATGGCCTGTTCGCGTCGTGGGCCGAGT
>CAYRVF010000248.1:0-2541 GCA_964427535.1 uncultured Ktedonobacterales bacterium | reverse complement strand
CAGGACCCCCAGCCAGGACCCTCAGCCAGGACCACTTGGCCCCCTCGGCGATAACCCCTCGGCCGTGGCCCCTTTGGGCCGACCCCTCAGACATGACTCCTGGGCCGTGGCCCTCGGCCGTAGCTCTTGGCCGTAGCCCTTCGTTCGGGACCCCGCGCCCAAGATCCTTCGCCATGACTCCTTAGCAATGGCCCCTAGCCGGAACGCCGCGCACACTCCATGGGTGAGCGGCATCCGCTGACGCTCCCGTCCCGGAAGTCACGCCTGCCTTACGCGTCCGTGTTCCACGTGGAACAGGCGATCTGGAGTGCCAAATAGATGAAACTCAGGATCCAGCGACGTCAGTATGAGCTGGGAGCGGAGCTGCTTTACTTGGTTTATGAACCGTCGCAGGTGATCGCCGTCGAGTTCCGCGGCGGGATCGTCCAAGAGGAGCGTCGGCTTGGTTTGGGTTGTTGTTTGCAGAAGGTGGAGCTGGGCTAGCGTCATCGCGACACCCACTAGCTTCTGCTGTCCTCGGGACAGTACTTCGCGGGCTGCCCTTCCATTCATGCGTAAAACGATGTCGGAGCGATGTGGGCCTGAATGGGTGACTCGCTTCGCTTCATCACGAGCTTTGGATACTGTCAGGGCTTCCGCCAGGCCGGCCTCTTGCGACCAACCCCGGAAATACTGCAGCTCAGGTTCGAGGCCGCTCAGTGCGAGAACGGTACTTTGCCAATGGGGCAGTAGCGCCTCGACAAAGCGTCGACGGGCTTCTGCGATGAGTTCGCCCCATCTCGTCAGCTCCGGGTCCCAGGCGCTCGCTTGATCGGGCTGAGTGCGGAGCGCGGCGTTCCGCTGCTTCAGGGCGCGGGTGTAACGGATCCACCAGTCGCCAAACTGCGGTTCCACGTGGAACACGCCCCAGTCCATCCAGCGTCGGCGTCGATGTCCACCTTCCTCAACCAGCTTGTGAATGCCAGGGTCGATGACTTGAACGGGAAAGATTTGGGTCAGCTCCGTAAGCGACCTCGCGCTCGTCCCGCCGATTCGCGCTACGGTTCCATCATCACGGGAGACTTGGACTCCGAGGGAATGTCCCAGCAACACGGGAGCCTCGGGAGCCCCGGCGGCCTGGCCGACGAGGTCGAGGTCGGGTGCTGTCCGCCCGAACACAACGAGTCGGTCACGGCCATGCCGTATGAGTCGCTCAGAGTTGCGGGTGCGAAACGAACGACCACGTCCGAGAAGAAAAACGGATTCCAGAAGGGAAGTCTTCCCCGAGCCATTCCCGCCAAAGATCAGGTTCTGACCTGCATCCAGACGCAACTCGGCGCGCTCGATGCAGCGCACGTCATCGACAATAAGCTCAGCGAGGCTCACTGTTTTAAGTTGTCACCGAACCCGCGGCATGTCGATACAACAGCCACCGAGCGGCGGCCGATCACGTTCGCGCGACGGCTGCAAGACGGCAAACGCGAGTTGCTGGAGCGCACGGCGGACGGCGGTTATCACTTGTCCTCTGCAAACGGAGTATCGGGTACCGGACAGGCCTTCACGGTCTCAGGATCCTGAGCCTCCCTGCGCGAATCGAATACAGCGCACTGCTTAAGAACAGAGCAGTAGCACGCCCTGAACTGCAACGTTGACATCGCGTGGGTGAGCGCCGTGTATTGCTCAGGCGAATAATTATTTACATTGAAGTCGAGGAAGTTCACCTGCTCCTTCGCCGACAGAACGGCTCCCTGCACATACGCCTTGATGTATCCGTGGACCTCCGCGCCTCCCGTTTCAGGATGGCGTTGACCAGGGCGCGCGGGCCCGGCTGCGGAATGCCTCGGTAGAAGACCTCCAGGGATTCGATTTTCGCTGGACCCACCCCCTTGTTCGTCACGCTGAGCCGAGTATGCGGGGTAAAGGTCGTCGGATCAGCGTTGGAGAAGTCGACGGTTACAAAAGCCCAAGTGCTGGCTTCCACCATCTTCTCCATGACCCGCCCATGTTGAATGGCCAGAAAGAGCGAAATCAGCGAAATAAAGACTGCTGAGACGGCCAAGGTAACATCGAGCCACCCGCGTCCAGTGCGGTGATGATGGTGATGCTCCACCTCCGGTGGCGGCGCCATGTCCACCGACATCGCTGCAGCTCCTCTGCGTCAGCGCCCTTACAAACGCATCGGCATCACGACGTAGCGGGTATGCACCACCCCAGGTGAGTGAATGAGGCAGCTGCTGTTGGCGTCGGTGAGCCCTATTTCCACTTTCTCGGTATCGATCGCACCCAGCGCATCCAGCAAATAGTTCACATTGAAGCCGATTTCGACCTCCTCGCCCTTATAAGCGACCTCGACCTGGTCCTCAGCCTCTTCTTGCTCAGGGTTATGTGCTTGAATTACAAGTAAATCCGGCCGCGCGGTCAGCCGTATCCCCCGATACTTCTCGTTCGAGAGGATGGCCGTTCGCTGCAAAGCCGCTCGCAACACCTCGCGGTCGCCTTCCACTTTCCTGGCCGGATTAGCGGGAATTACACGTCCGTACTCCGGAAATCGACCATCGATCA
>CAYRVF010000247.1:0-2548 GCA_964427535.1 uncultured Ktedonobacterales bacterium | reverse complement strand
GTAAGCGTCCGGTGAACCGCGTTCTGCCGGGAGAGGAGCTGTCCGCGTAGGGTTCGCGCGCGGAGGTTCGCGGGATGGCGCGACAGCGGCACGACGAGCGATACTGGCGCGAGCGGTTGGAGAAGTGGGAGGCGAGTGGTCTGAGCGCGGGCGAGTTCGCCACGCGCGAAGGCCTTCGCCCGGAGCGGCTGTCTTTCTGGAAGCGCCGGCTGCGGGCGAGCGCCGCGATCGCGGTGGCCGGGGTGTCGTTCGCGAAGCTCTCGGTGCAGGCCAGGGCCGCCGAGGTGGTCACGGCGGAGCCGCTGGAAGTGCTCACGCGGTCGGGTCACGTCATTCGTGTCCGTCCGCGCTTCGACGAGACCACGCTGCTGCGGCTGGTCGCCGTGCTGGGAGGCGCCTGATGCTGCCGGCGAAGATGCCGATCTACTGCGCGACGACGCCGGTGGATCTCCGTCGGTCGTTTGACGGTTTGGCGGCTGCAGCACGCGAGGTCCTGGGCAAGGATCCGCGCAGTGGAGCGCTGTTTCTCTTCGTCAACAAGAACGGCGATCGCCTCAAGGCGCTCTGGTGGGATCGGACCGGCTACTGCCTGCTGTACAAGCGGCTGGAGCGGGGGGTCTTCCGCTTTCCGAGCGCGCTGCGGCCGGGCGACGCGAGCGTCGCGATCGAAGCGACGGAGTTTGCGAAGATCCTCGAAGGGCTGGCTCTGACGCGCGCGACGACGACGAGCATCGGGGTCATGCATCGCAAGACGGCGGCCGCGGAAGTCGCCCCGGCGACGTGATGGATCTATCCATCCGGCCCGCGCTGCGTTAAAGAAGCGAGCGCGGTGACCGACGGCGACGCGCGCATCCAAGAGCTCGAGGCGAGGCTGGCGGAATTCAGCGCCGCGCTGGGCCGCGAACGCGCCGAGCACGAGCGGGCTGCCCATGAGCGCGACCAGTACAAGAAGCTCTACGAGCTGGTGGCGATCGAGCTCGAGCGCGTGAAGCGCCACTTGCGGGCGCAGAACAAGAGCGAGCGTGTCGACGCGCAGCAGGTGCAGCTGGCCTTCGCGGAGGTGGCAAAGCTCGTCGTGCCTCCCGAGATCGCGCAGGCGATCGCCGATCAGGAGAACGAGGAGCAGTCCAAGGCCACCGGCGACGACGAGCGCGCCAAACCGCGAGGGCGGCACGGACGGGGTCCGATCCCCGAGCACCTGCCCACCGAGCGCATCGAGATCGACGTGCCCGAGGCCCTACGCTCGTGTCCGTGCTGCGGCAAATCGAAGGTGAAGATCGGCGAGGAGACGTGCGACCGCCTCGACTACCGCCCGGCCTCTCTGGTGCATCTGCACATCGCGCGCCTCAAGTACGCGCCCGCATGCAAGTGCGAAGAAGGGGGAGTCGTGGTAGCGTCGGTCCCCGACGCCGCGCCGGTGGACAGAGGGTTAGCCGGGCCGGGCCTGCTGGCTCACGTGGTCGTGAGCAAGTACGGCGACCACTTGCCGCTGCATCGGCTCGAAGAAGGTTTTGACCGTCAGGGCGTGCACATCGCCCGCTCGACGATGTGCGACTGGGTTGAGCAGGTCGCGTCGCTGCTCCGGCCCATCACGGATGCGATGGCCAAAGCGGCGCTCACCGCGCATCGGATCCACACCGACGACACGGGGATCCCGATCCTGGCGCCTGGCTCGACGCACAAGGGCCACGTTTGGGTGTACGTGCCCGACGACGAATGCGTCTTGTTTCGATATACGCCTCGCCGCAAGAGCGACGGGCCACGCGAATTCCTTCGAGGATATACCGGGTATATCCAGGCAGACGCCGCCAACCTCTACGATCGCCTCTTCGGCGATGCCGAAGGGGCGGGCGAAGACGCGTCGGCGAAAGAGGTCGGATGCTGGGCCCACGCGCGGCGGAGGTTTTTCGACGCGCAGGTGACCGACCGCGAGAGAGCCCTGGTCGGCCTGGGCTTCATCAAGAAGCTCTACGAGGCAGACCGCGTCGCGATGAAGCTGCCGCCATCGCGCCGGACGGCGGAGCGCCAGCGGCTCTGCGCGCCCGTGCTCCAGGCCTTCAAGACGTGGCTCGACGCCGAGGCCCTCGTCGTGCTGCCCAAGGCTCCCATCGCAGACGCCATCGGCTATGCGCGCAACCAGTGGGGCGCCCTCACGCGCTTCCTTGACGACGCGCGCCTCAAGCTCGACAACAACACGGCCGAGCGGCAGCTCCGGCGCGTGGCCGTCGGCCGCAAGAACTGGCTCTTCGCCGGCAGCGAGAACGGGGCCGAGACCGCGTGTGTCCTGTACTCGCTGCTCGCCACCTGCAAGCTGCACGGGGTCAACCCCTTCGAGTACCTGCGCGACGTGATCATGCGGGTCGCCAGCCACCCCGCCCGCGACGTCCTCGAGCTCAGCCCCAAGGCCTGGAAGCAGAAGTTGCAGCACCTCGACGCTGCGCGAAGCGCGCCGTCGTCCGCTGCCTGATCGCGTCGGCCCTCGCGTCACGCCCGGCATCCTGCCTCGGCGAACGAAGTCGCGGCAGGACGTGGTCTACCGGACGCTTAC
>CAYRVF010000246.1:0-2595 GCA_964427535.1 uncultured Ktedonobacterales bacterium | reverse complement strand
GCAAGGCGATCCACCCGATATAGACGACCAGCGCGACCCAGAAGATCGCGTAGGCCGCCACAAGGAATGCCGTGTTCGTCCCAGACATGATGATCCCTCTCAATCCTCCAGCTCGACGCGGGAGCGCAGGCGCTCGATCGTGGTCTGCAGCCGTTGGAGCCGGTAGACCTGCGCCATCAGCAGCGCATAGAGCAGCGTGAACGCGAGCACGGCCACCAACAGCGTGACCACCACCGAGGCGGGCGCCTGCGGCGCCTTGCCGATGGGCAGCTGCGGGTCGGGGTGGAGCGTGCGCCACCAGTAGATGGACAGGTAGTTGATCGGCACGGCGATGAAGCCGAGGATGCCCAACACTGCCGCATTACGCGCGCCAGCCTCGGTCCTCCCCGTGTAGGAGCGCAGCAGCAGATAGCCGACATAGATGAACCACAGAACCAGCGTCGTCGTCAGCCGCGCGTCCCACTGCCACCAGGTGCCCCAGTAGGCCTTGCCCCAGATGGAGCCCGTGATGAGGACCAGCGTCGTGAACACGGTCCCGATCTCGGCGCTGGCGCGCGCCACCCAATCCCAGCGCTCGTCGCGCCGCCAGAGATAGAGCGCGCCCGCGACGCAGACCACGAAGAACGCCAAATAGGCGATCCAGGCGATGGCGACGTGGAAATATTCGATACGTTGGACGTCTCCCTGGTTGGCGTCGGTGGGCGCGTACAGGAACGCCATCAGCGTGGCCGCCAGGATCGCAAGCCCGGTCGCGACGGCCAGCGCGAGATCGCCATATCCGCGCCCGAGGCCGACAACGCCGCCCGTGGCGGGTTGCGCGCCGCCGGCCGTTCGGCTCGACGCGGGAGCGCCAGTGGACTGGCTCAAGACTCGCATAGGCTTCTCTCATTCCTCGATGACGTAGGGAAACAGGACAGATGCAACGCTGACGAAGATGACATCGAACGCCGCGATCAGGCCCAGCCACGGCGTGTCGCCTACGACGACGACGAGCCCTTGTGTGGCCTTCACCGCCCCGATCACGACCGGCACGATCAGCGGGAAGATCAGCAGCGGAAGCAGGATCTCGCGCGCCCGCGTGTTGGCCGCGACGGCCGAGAAAAGCGTGCCCACGGTGGAAATGCCAACCGTGCCCAACACCACGATCGGGACGACGCGCCACGTGAGCACGGGCAGGTCGTAGATTGCCGCGAAGACCGGAACGGCCACGACCTCCACCGCCGTGATAAACAGCAGATTCCCCGCGAGCTTCGCCAGGAAAATCGCCTTGCGGTCCACGGGGCACAGGAGCAGCCGGTCAAGGCGCCCCTGCTCTTGCTCGGCCGAGAGCGTGCGGCCGAGGCCGAGGACGCTCGCGAAGACGAAGGCGATCCAGAGCGCACCGGGAGCGACGGCGGCCTTGTTCTCCACTTGCAGGTCGAACGCGAAGTTGAAGATGACGAGGACGAGCAGCGCGAACATGCCCATCGACAGCCATACCTGACGGCCGCGAAGCTCGGCGCGGATGTCCTTGGCGAGGATCGCGAGCGTCTGGTCCCAGAAGAGGCGCGTCGAGCTCATCGCTGCAGCCCTCCTCGTTGCACCAGCTCGCGCACCTGCTCCGGTGTCGCCTCCGCGGCTTGAGCGTCGAGCGCCACGCGGCCGCGCGACAGGACGAGAATCCGGTCGCCCCACGCGAAGCCGCGCTCGATGCGGTGCGTGGTGAGGATGGTCGTCGTCCCCGCCTCCTCGCGGGCGCGCACGAGCTCTTCCAGCAGGTCTATCGCCGGCTCGTCGAGTCCCGTGTCGGGCTCGTCCAGCAAGAGCAGCTCCGGCTCGTGGAGGATGCCGCGCGCGATCGCGAGCCGCTGGAGCTGCCCCCGCGAGAGGTGCCGCGCGCGCTCGTTGGCTTTCGCGCGCAGTCCGACACGCTCCAGCAGTTTCGCCGCGCGTGCCTCGCCGTCGCGCAGCCCGTACATGCGGGCGAAAAACAGCAGGTTCTCGCGTGGCGTGAGATCCTCGTAGACGCCGGGCGTGTGGCCGACGTAGCCGATGAGCGAGCGGACCACGTCCGCGTCGTGGACGGCATCCCACGCGCCGATGCGCACGTCGCCGGCCGTTGGTCTCACGAGCGTGGCCAGCACGCGCAGCAGGGTCGTCTTGCCGGCGCCGTTTGGTCCCAGCAGCGCCAGCGTCTGGCCGGCGGGCAGCTCGAACGAGACATCGCGCAGGACGGGCCGGTTTTCGTACGCTTTGCGAAGAGCGGATACGGCGACCGCTGTCGGCGCCGTGGCGGCGGCCTCGTCCAGGCGCTGCGACGCGCGGAGGGAGGGCATGCTCATCGCGCCCCTCCCTTCGCGGCTTCGGTGGGCGATGGCCGCCCTTCGGAGCCGGTTGCCTGATGCATGGGCGCCTGCGCCGCGTCGTCGCGGATCTCGATCTCGGCCGAGGAAGCCGGCGCGAAGTCCCCCTTCTGAGGTGCGACGAGCGCTCGGAGCTCCGACCGCAGTCGCTCCCGTTGCTCGCGGTATGCGGCCTCGTCGAGCTTGCCCGCGGACCGAAGCTGATCGAGCGCGACATGCTCGCGGAGCAAGTCATCGCGCCGCTGTTCGCTGT
>CAYRVF010000245.1:0-2619 GCA_964427535.1 uncultured Ktedonobacterales bacterium | reverse complement strand
CGCCGGGACGGATTTCATCATTGCCCGGGACGGCCGGATTGCCGCCGTGTATCTCTTTTTCGACGAGCTCCCCTGAGCTGGACGCTGCCGCGCGACGCCCTACTGTTGGAGAATGCCTGCCGGCTCGCCTGCAGATGGTCTCGGACACGGCGCGTCGCCGGCGGCGCGCGAGACGGGACCAAGGACACGACCCTGTTGAACTGACGGTCAGCTTCTTGAAACAGTGGTGCGATGCGCACCGCACAAGAGAGGGAGATCATGACCAGCAAACCGATTCGCGATCAGGTGGACGACCACCTGCTCACGCCACAAAACTCGGCGCTCCTCATCATCGACTACCAGCCGAATCAACTGAGTGCAGTCGCCTCGACGGATCATGTCAGCTTGGTCGCGAATATCGTGGCCGTCGCCAAGGTGGCGAAGCTCTATGGGCTGCCCATCGTGCATTCCACCGTCAACGTCAAGAATCTCGGGAGTCCGCCAACGTTCCGTCAGTTGGCAGAGGTACTCGAGGGCATCGATGCGTTTGATCGGACAAGCATCAATGCCTGGGAAGACGAAGAGTTCGTCACGGCGGTTCGAGCTGCCGGCCGCAAGAAGCTCATCATGACCGGGCTGTGGACGGAAGCGTGCCTCACCTTCCCCGCGCTCGATGCCCTGCGCGAGGGATATGAAGTCTATCCCGTCGTGGATGCCGTCGGTGGCACCTCCGTCGAGGCACACCGGGCGGGGCTCGACCGCCTCGTCCAGGCCGGTGCGCAACCCACGAGCGTGGTCCAACTGCTGTGTGAGCTACAGCGGGACTGGGCACGCACAGAGACCGCACGGCCGGTCACGGAGATTCTGTTCGCGCGTGAAGGCCGATAATCAGTCGCTCAGCAACAGAGAAGCGAGGAGGAGGCAGGCCAAGCCATGGACGTTGAGATCACCCTCCAGGTTAATGGAGCGACCCGCCGTCTGTCCGTTGACACGCGGACCACCCTGCTGGACGCACTACGAGAGCGCCTCGGCGTCACCGGCCCGAAGAAGGGCTGCGATCATGGCCAATGCGGCGCCTGCACCATCCTGCTCGACGGGCGGCGCGTCAACAGCTGCCTGGCACTCGCCGTCGCCCACCAGGACACCGAGATCGTCACCATCGAAGGATTGGCGGCGGACGGCGAGCAGCTGCATCCGCTGCAGCAAGCGTTCATCGCTTACGACGCTTTCCAGTGCGGTTACTGTACCCCGGGCCAGATTTGCTCGGCGGTCGGCATGCTGCGGGAGGTCGAGGCGGGATGGCCCAGCGCGGTGACCGCGGACGTGACCGCCGATCGTGTCACTCTGGACGACGACGAGATCCGCGAGCGCATGAGCGGCAACTTGTGCCGCTGCGCCGCGTACGCCAACATCGTCCCGGCGATCCTGGAGGTCGCCCTCGCCCAGCATGCGCAGGTTCAGGCACAGACATCGCCAATAGGTGCACGGGCATCGAGGGAGGCGCTTCCATGAATCCCTTCCGCTACGCACGCGCGACCGACGCCGCAAGTGCCGTCGCGCTCCTCGTCCAGGCGCCCAATGGGTCTTTCGTTGCCGGCGGGACCAACCTGGTCGATCACCTGAAGCTCGGGGTGCGGCAACCCGATCTGCTGGTGGATGTAACCCGCCTGCCCTTCGACCGCATCGAGCCGCTCCCGGACGGCGGCGTGCGCATCGGCGCCCTGGTGCGTAACAGCGACCTGGCCGCCGATCGCTCGATCCGCGCGCGCTATCCCGTGCTCGCGCAGGCGCTGCTGGCCGGCGCCTCGGGTCAGCTGCGGAACCTCGCCACCACCGGCGGCAATCTGTTGCAACGTACCCGCTGTGTCTACTTCCAGGACGTCACCAAGCCCTGCAACAAGCGGGAGCCGGGGTCCGGCTGCCCGGCGCAGGAGGGCTATCACCGTGAGCTGGCCATCCTCGGCGCCTCCGAGGCGTGCATCGCCACGCACCCGTCGGATATGGCCGTGGCCCTGGTCGCGCTCGACGCGCAGGTCCATATCCTCGGGCCAGACGGCGCGCGGACCCTCCCGCTGGTCGACCTCCACCGCCTGCCCGGCGACGAGCCGGAGCGCGACACGGTGCTGGCGCACGGCGAGCTGATCACTGCGGTTGAGCTGCCGCCGCTGCCTTTCGCGGTGCGCTCACGCTACCGCAAAGTGCGCGACCGCGCGTCGTATGCCTTTGCGCTGGTCTCGGTGGCGGCGGCGCTGGACGTGGCCGACGGCGTCGTGCGCGACGTGCGCCTGGCGTTAGGTGGTGTGGCGCACAAGCCCTGGCGCGCGTGGCAGGCCGAGGCGGCGCTACGCGGCGCCCCAGCCACCGAAGAGACTTTCCGGCGGGCGGCCGACGCCGAACTGGCTGCTGCGCAGCCGCTGCCGGGCAACGCATTCAAGGTGCCGCTCGCGCGTACCCTCATCGTCCGCACACTGCTCGATCTGCTGGAAACCGAAACGGCACAGGAGGCCCAGCCATGACCGTTGATGCACACCATTCGTCTGGCTCCCCCCGACCTTCCGGCGCCATCGGCGCCCCGCTGGACCGACTCGACGGGGTGCAGAAGGTCACCGGGGCGGCGAAGTACTCCTACGAGTACCCGGT
>CAYRVF010000244.1:0-2625 GCA_964427535.1 uncultured Ktedonobacterales bacterium | reverse complement strand
TGATGGGCTAACACGTGGCCCCGCCGACCCGGAACACCGGCGCATCGTACACGCCGATGCGCGCTCGCCGAGAGCGCATCGAGGAGAACGACCTCCGCCTTCGATGGGCGCTGGTTTCGAACCAGCGACCTCTCGCCAGATTGCGCTCCACCCGGCGGGTCGACCTCAGCTTGAGGGCGTGCGCTCCGCCGCGGCCGCGGCGTCTTCGAGCATGTGCATGAGGGCACGCGCGTCCGCCGGCGTCAGCTCCGTCTGTGCTGTTCCCGCCTCCTGCTGTTGCACCAGGAGGACGACTTTGTCTAGCCGCACCTGCACCTCGACGCGGTCACGGCCGACGTCTGCGTGAAGGACGGTCATCTGATCATCACCTCCGGGACGTGTTTCATCGCGATCAGATCTCGTCTCGATAGCCGTAGAACTCGTGGTCCTCGTTGTAGCCGCCTTGGCCTCCGTAGCGTTCGGAGAAGTCGCGGACGAACTCGATCTCCTTGATCCACTTGACCTGCTTGAAGCCGAGCTGGTTCTCGACCCTGAGTCGCAGTGGCGCCCCGTGCAGCACCGGCAGCGGTTGCCCGTTCATCCCGTAGGCGAGCTGGCTTTGGGGGTGGCGGAGGTCGCGTATCGAGTGCGAGTCGTAGTACTGGCCGCCCTCGCCGCCCTCGCCGAAGGAATAGAACATCACCCAGCGGGCGTCCGGCGATGGACGGACCAGCTCGATTAGCTTGGCGAACGGAAGCCCGGTCCACTCGCCGATCCCGGACCAGCCCTGGATGCAGTTGTGCATCGTGATGTGCGATTCGCGGCCGAGCTTCCTGATCTCCTCGAGCGAGAGCTCCACGGGGTTCTCGACTAGGCCGTGGACCCGCAGCCGGTAGTCGCGAAAGCCGCCTTCGTTGAGCCGCTGCCACTCATCGCTCGTGGGAACCAGGCCGTTGGGCCAGAAGTAGGGGCTGATGTCCTTGCGCTGGTATTCCGCGCGGGGGGCGTAGCGGTCGAACAGCAGATCCATCAGCTTGCCCACGGTCAGGTTGGAGATGCGCTGTAGCAGGCGCGTGTGCGTCCATGACAGGCGCACCGCCCAGACGTTGAATCCGACGGTGATCGCGAGTGCCGCCAGGAACAGAGCAACGCCGTTCAGGTCGTCCCTGTCCACGCCGAGGGTGATTCCGTTGAGGTTCTTCGCAAAGCCGGTTGACGCGACCATCACCATGTGGCCGAAGAAGAAGAGGAGGAACGCCACCATCACGAGGAAGTGCAGCGACCGGGCGATCGCGCGGTTGCCGAACAGCCGCTGATACCACTTGAAGCGGTTATCCAGGGCGGGTGACATGGCCAGACCGGTGAGGATGGCCAGCGGTGCCAGCACGAACACGACGGCGAAGTACGAGAGTTGCTGCAGCGCATCGAAGCGGTAGTAGCCGCCCAGTTGGGGAGGGAGGTGAAGCGCGCCGTACTGGAGGGCGCATGAGCCGGCCGCCGGGAGGATCGAGGCCTGTGTGGGTACCAGCTCAAGGTAGTGCTGCGTCGCGAACGTCAGCGTGATGTACGCGATCCCCGTGAGGATGAAAAGGATGTCGAAGAGGAAATGCCAGTGGCGGGCCGGGCCGATGGTGTGCCGCCCTCCCGGCAGTCCGACGACCGGACTCAGCATGATCGCGTCGTCCTTGGACGTCCACACACGGTCCTTGGGCACCGGTCCCCGAAACCGGAGCCACTCTTGATCGGGCTGGGAACCGATCTTGAGGTAAAGCCGCGGATGGTCGGCCAGGATCTGCAAGCCCGAGCGGATGATCAGCACCAGGAAGAAGAAGGTGGCCGCGTGGGTTGCGATCTGCCAGGCGCTGATCCCGGGGGCGAAGCGCGGCGTGTCCTGCTCGCACGGGTGAGCCGCGATGAACGCCCTCGCGGTGCCGGTCGTGATGAAGAGCTTGCACGCGATCACGATCGCGACGCAGACCAGGAGCGCGGCCGGCAAGAGCCACCATACGGAGATGAAGCGCGTACCGATTCGCATGTGCACACGCGTGAGCGACATCCGCGGATGGACGCCCTGCTCACGCAGCAGCGCCTCGTGGGCGAACTCGTCCTGCAGCCCAGCCTCGCCCGGGACGTCGCGGCGCCGATGACCGTTGCGCTTCATGTCCAACCTCGACGCGCCAGGCTCGATGACAAGGCGCGTCCTCCGTGCCGGATGCCAGTGGTGTTGGCGATGGGCGTAAGCAGGAATGCTGCCCCGCGAACCAGTGCCTGTCGTCGGCCGCAAGGCGGATCCATCGGCGCCGGCGGTACACCCTGGGTGGTAGGGCAGAAATCGTCGCGGCGGCGTACGAGTTGCGCCCGGTGCCGGCTGAGAATCGCCGAGCATGTCTGCCGCCGGGATCACTCTCCGCAGAGACTTGAGAGACCGCTGTCTGCAGGCAGTTCGTGATGGGCGCGGCTGGTTTCGAACCAGCGACCTCTCGCGTGTGAAGCGAGCGCTCTCCCACTGAGCTACGCGCCCTGACCGAACGTCTCCGTGACTGACCGACGTCTCGCTGATTCTAGGGCGCGGCGGTCGCTCGTTGCCGGCACTCAGACGTGTGCCGAGGCACGCAAGAGAATCGCGGCGCCTGTTGAATCATGCGG
>CAYRVF010000243.1:0-2659 GCA_964427535.1 uncultured Ktedonobacterales bacterium | reverse complement strand
TGTAGGAAATCAAGCACTTGCGAGCGATCGCGGTGCTTTTTTTTCGTCTGTAGCCGGCGTGTGGAGGCGGCAAAAACTGGCCTTTGCCGGAAAACTGCCGGAACGGAAGAATCCAGACCAAGCGAATCCAATCTTTCGCATGGAGTCTGGAATGGCATACATCAGTCAGCGCGGCGCTTACTGGCGCGCCGAAATTCGACGGCGCGGATACAAACCCGTCTACCGCACATTCGACACTAAGCAGCAAGCCGAGAAGTGGGCGCGGCGCGTCGAAACAGAAATGGACGCCGGGTCGTTCATTGACCGAACGGAGTCGGAGCGCACCACGCTGCGGGAAGCGCTGGAACGCTATCAGCGCGAAATTGTCCCCGAGAAGCGGTACCCGCAACAAGAACACCAACGGATCAAGCGCTGGCTCGAAAACGATCTGTCATATCGTACGCTAGCCAGCTTGCGCGGTTCGGATTTCGCCAAATATCGCGATCAACGGCGCGTGGCCGGCCGCGCCGAGAACACCATCCGTCTCGAACTCCAAGTTGTCAGCCACCTCTTCGAAATAGCCCGGAAAGAATGGGGAATGGAAGCGCTGATGAACCCTTTGAAAAACGTTCGCAAGCCCTCCGGTAGCCGATAACAAGGGCGTGCCGGCTGTCCTGCCGCTCTCTCGTCGGGCTGTGACTGTGTTCCGGCATCTAGCCGCCATTGCCGAAGGATTGGAAGCAAGACTGCTTCGGTCTCAGTTTGGCCCCTGCGACGTCGTGCCGGAAAAACTGACGGGCCGCGTCTTCGGCACCACCACAAATGCCGTTTTATGTGTCTGGAAACGAGTGCTCCAAGACGCGAGCCGCGAGGCCCCGGAAATCAAGACGCTTCGCTGGCATGATCTTCGACACGAAGCTGCATCTCGGTTGTTTGAAAAAGGACTGCACCCAATGGAGGTCGCGTCGATCACCGGCCATCGCAGCATGCAGATGCTGAAACGGTACACACACCTAAAACCGGAAAGCTTGTTGGCTCGCCTCGGTTGATCTCCGAAAACAGACCGGGACAATGCAGAAATGCGATCACGATTAGCCCCGCCAAGCGACCGGTGAGATCGGTGTATGAAGACGGAACTGGCGATCCAGCCGGGAACCGCTGCCCCCCCCCCTGAGCGGACTGGCGAGCGTCGGGGGCCGCTGGCCGTTGCTATTGTTACATCGTCGAACGCCTTACCCCATCCGAGCTCACCGTTGGCCTTACCAAGGCCAATTTCATAGATTCCGGCGCTGCATTGCCGGCCGAGACACAGGCGACCGGAGGCACTAGCAAGAACCCCGAATACTGTGTATACATACAGCACGTCGAACGCAAAGGCGTTTCTAAACTTGAACGGGTCATTGCTCGAGGCACTTCACGGTCATTCGAGCGTGCTCGAGAGCAGCGGCAACCGACGGGTCGCCCGATCGGCTGAGTTCGCTTGCGACGATTTTGAGGCATTCGTCAATCACTCGCACGGGTGCTCCTAGCTTCCCCGATTCGTACCGAGACAGACATGACTTTTCAACCTTAAGACGCATCGCGAACTCTCTCTGCGTCGCGGCACCGCGGGCTCGCCTTAGGAGTTCTTTTTGCGACTGCGGAAACCGTAAGTCCGTCATCTGTCGATGTAGTTATAGCATTGAAATGCTATAATAGCATCGCTCTTCGCCGGGACTGCGCTAAGATTGACGAGGGATATGGCTATGGCACGATCAGATCAAATCAAAGCGCTACTGCGCGCGCACGCGAGCGAAGATTCGCCGCAGTTTTACGCCGTCGCGACGCAGGTCGCGGCCGACGAAGCTCGCCGCGGGCATACCCGACTCGCCGCCGAACTCCGAGAGTTGATCGATGCGGCGAAGTTGAAAGCTCGCAGTCCTCGGCCTGTACGGCCGACGCCGCTCGCCCAGCCAAGAGGCGAGCTAGTTGACCTTCTCTCCGTCAAATATCCGTCGGATCGCTTAAGTCAGATGGTGCTGACTGACGACGTTCAAGCTAAGCTCGATCGGATATTGAGAGAGCAACGCGCAGCGGAACGACTCAAGGCTCACGACCTGGCGCCGCGTCGAAAAATTCTTCTGGTCGGACGTCCCGGCACCGGAAAGACAATGACCGCAGGAGTTTTAGCCGGGGAGTTGCGACTCCCTCTTTTCACGGTCCGCTTTGATAGCCTTATCACGAAATTCATGGGCGAAAGCTCGTCGAAGCTACGGCTTGTCTTTGACGCGCTAAAGCAAACCAGAGGCGTTTATTTCTTCGACGAATTCGACTCACTCGGTCTTCAGCGCGGCAGCCAACATGACGTGGCTGAAATGAGGCGTACGCTTAACATGTTCTTGCAGTTGCTCGACCAAGATGACTCGGACAGTCTTATCTTGGCCGCGACGAATCACGCGAAAGATCTCGATACTGCGCTCTTCCGACGGTTCGATGATGTCGTGCGGTACGCCGCACCGAATAATGAACAAATCGAACTCTTGCTGAGGAATCGCCTTGTCACCTATGTGGCTGATTCATTCCAATTCGAGCCTGTGGTAACAGCGGCGCAAGGCCAATCCCATGCTGAAATTGCGCGGGCTTGCGTAGATACCGTTAAAGAAGCGGTGCTGAATGGCGAAGAGGTTGTGAGCGAGGCATC
>CAYRVF010000242.1:0-2688 GCA_964427535.1 uncultured Ktedonobacterales bacterium | reverse complement strand
TCCCGTCTCGTCGAAGTTGGCCCCGGTCTCGTCGAAGCTGGCTTAATACGGCTGTTGTCCGGTCTCACTGAAGATGGCCAGGTCTCAGTTTTTGTGCCGGTTATCTGGCCTGTCTCAGTGATCATGGCCTGTGAGGCTGCGGGGGATGTCACGTGACTTGATCGTGTTCTCACCGGAACGTGGCTGTCTCACTATTTCTGGCATGCTGCGGCGGTGGCTTCAGGGGACACGCCTGCCGGCGACGTCGTGGTCGGCTGGGTTGATGCGGGCGGGCAGCGAAGGAGTGCTGGCCTGGAGGCGGTGGCCGGGGTTGCGTTCGAGGATGTGCTGCCTGCCCGGGAGTTCCTGTCTTACCGGGGGCAGCGGCACTTTCCGGGCTTGTGGTGGCTGGCGACGACGGGGCGGCACGTCGGTTATGAGTCGTGGCTGGAGCGGGATCATGTCATGGCGCTGGACTTCGACCGTGACGTGACGGGGGTTTCGTCGCAGCCGTTCACGTTGTCGTGGGACGGGAGCGGGCGGAAGGTGTCGCACACGCCGGACTATTTCGCGCGGCTGGCCGACGGCAGCGGCGTGGTGGTCGATGTCCGTCCCGCTGACCGGGTCGGGCCTGAGGACGCGGCGAAGTTCGAGGCGACTGCGGCTGCCTGCGCCCTGGTCGGCTGCTGGTCGTTCCGCCTGGTTCATGAGCTGGAGCCGGTGCTGGCGGCTAACATCCGGTGGCTGTCGGGATACCGGCATCCCCGTCATGCGGACCCTGTTCTCGGCCCGTTGCTGCTGCGGGCGTTTGCCGGAGAGGGACCGCTGCTGGCCGGGGTCTCGCAGGTGGCTGACCCGATCCGGGGCCTGCCGGTGCTTTTCCATCTGCTGTGGCGTGGCGAGCTGGCCGCCGGTCTGGGCGTTCCGCTCGGCGACGGGACGCCGGTCAGCAGGCGGGAGCCGTCGTGAGCGGGCCTGCGCCGAGGGGCGTGCTCAGGGTCGGCGACCGGATTCGCTTTGAGGAAGGCGAGCACCAGGTCGTCGGCATCGAAGGGACGACGGTCCGGCTGCTGGCCGGGGACGGACGGCCGTGGCTGGCGGCGCTGGCGTTCCTGACAGGCTCGCCGGGGTTCGAGCTGGTCGGCGCGGGCGGGCACGGGCGAGGGCCGGCGCTGCCGCCGTTCGCGATGCTGGACACCGTTACCGAGCCGGCGGCTGATCGTGCCCGCTTCTGGGAGTCCCACGTCCTGGAGGTGATCACGGGGCTGCCGGCCGGCGCGGGCGAGGGGCAGGAGCCGCGGCCGGAGTTCGATCCCCGGCTGCGCACGCTGACCGAGCGGGAAGCGGCCAAGGCCGCAGAGCTGGCCGCGGCGGGCGAGGCGGTGAGCATGCGCACGCTGCGGCGGATGCGCCTGAATTACGAGGCCGAGGGCCTGTGGGGCCTGATCGACCACCGCAACACCCGCCGCAGGGCGCCGTTCGGCCGGGTGGACGAGCGGGTGATCGAGGCGATCGACACGGCGATGGACGAGCAGGCCGGCGCTTCCACGGGGACGCGCGACCGGGCCTGGCGGCGGACTCAGGAAATCCTGGCTGACCGTTATCCGGGGCAGGAGGTGCCGGTGCCGTCCCGCGCGACGTTCTACCGGATGGTCAGGTCGCTGGAGGGCGGGCGCCACACATTCGGGTCAGCGGTGCGGCGGCGCAGCAACGCCAACCGCCCGGCCGCGCCGTTCACCGTGACAGCCGCGCAGCGGCCCGGAGAGATCGTGCAGATCGACACGACGCCGCTGGACGTGATGGCGGTGCTGGACGACGGGGTGACGGGGCGCCCTGAGCTGACGATCACCCTCGACGTCGCCACCCGGACCATCGGCGCGGCTGTTCTCCGGCCCGAGGGCACCAAGGCGGTGGACGCAGCGGTGCTGCTGGCGCGGATGCTGGTGCCCGAGCCGATGCGGCCGGGGTGGGACCCTGCGCTGTCGATGGCCCGGTCGGTGCTGCCGCACGGCCGGCTCGCCGCCATCGACCAGCGGCTGGCCCTGGCGGCGGCCAAGCCGGTCATCACCCCGGGGACGATCGTGATCGATCACGGCAAGGTGTTCGTCTCCCAGACCTTCTTGTCGGCATGCCGGACGCTGGGCATCTCGGTGCAGCCCGCCCGCCCCTACACGCCGACCGACAAGGCCGTCGTCGAGCGCACCTTCTCCTCTGTCAACACGCTGTTCTGCCAGTACGTGGCCGGCTATACCGGCTCGGACGTCACCCGCCGGGGCCGTGACGTGGCCGGCGAGGCGGCCTGGACGCTGCCGCAGCTGCAGGACCTGCTGGACGAGTGGATCGTGGCGGGGTGGCAGACCCGGCCGCACGAGGGACTGCGCAGCCCTTACCTGCCCGGCCGGGAACTGACCCCGAACGAGGCATACGCCGTCCAGGTCGCGCGGGCCGGCTACCTGCCGGTGCCGCTGGCGGGCGAGGACTACGTCGAGCTCCTGCCTGCGTGCTGGCGGGCCGTCAACGACTACGGCATCGTGATCGGCCACCGCACCTACGACTGCCCGGAGCTGGGACCTTACCGGCGCAAGGCCTCGCCGGTGACGACGATGCGGGGCCGGTGGGAGGTGCACTATGACCCATTATCGCGACCTTTCGATAATGGGTCTTATGGAGAGGCCGTGATTATCATGGGGTCCGGTCGTTTGACCCGTC
>CAYRVF010000241.1:0-2691 GCA_964427535.1 uncultured Ktedonobacterales bacterium | reverse complement strand
AAGACGTGCGAGTCTGGCATGCGGGCGTGGGGCTCTGCTACTGTATACGCCATGTTACACAACAGCACAGCGTTCTCTGAGGTTTTGCAAGCATGTGCGCCGGGCCACCTGGAGCTACGAGATCGGCTTGACGCGATGTGCTGACGTGCGGCGCACGCTGGGAATCCCTCGTTCGAGCCGTCGAGTCGCCGGTTCGCGCGAACCGAGGACACAACCATATGCTACGCGTGGCGATAGGGTTGCTCATCTTCGCCGCGACGCTGGCCTGCATCATGTTTCGTCCGTTTCGCATCACGGAAGGCATGGCAGCCGTCGGCGGCGCTGTATTACTGTTGCTGCTCGGCTACGTCGGACTGCGCCAGGCGGCCGGTGTGCTGATCGGCCAGTGGAACGTCTATGGCGTTTTTCTCGGGCTGATGAGCATCTCCGCGCTGGCCGACCAGGCGGGTGTTTTCGAGGTCGTCTCGCAGCTCACCGCACGGCTAGCGGGCGGCAAGGCCTGGCGGCTCTATCTAGGCGTCTTCCTCGTCGGGGTGGTCATCACGGCGTTTCTCTCGAACGACGCCACCGCGCTGATTCTCACGCCGGTCGTCTACGCGCTGGTGACTCGACTGCGCCTGCCGCCGCTGCCGTTCATGTTCGCCTGCACGTTCATCGCCGACACGGCGTCGTATCTCCTGCCAGTCAGCAATCCGATCAACATTCTCGTGCTCGATGCCTTCGGCGGCGGTCTGTTCACCTTTTTCCGCTATCTGCTGCTGCCAGCGATCGTCTGCATCGCGCTGAACGTGCTCGCGTTTCTGTGGCTCTTCCGCCGCGATCTGCGTCTGAGCTACGATGCCTCCGCGCTGCCGTCATCTGAGCATGACCCACAGCTGTTCCGCTACACCGTCGCGGTGCTCGGCTGCATCGCGGCAGGCTACGTGGTCGCCTCCGCGGCGCAGTGGCCGCTCTCGTTCGTCGCGCTCGGGGGCACGCTGCTGCTGCTCGCCGGGGCACATTACTTTCACGGACTCCACTGGCGGCGACTGAGCCACGAAATCTCGTGGTCGCTCTTCGCGTTCATCAGTGGGATGTTCCTCGTCGTGCAGGCGGTCGAGAATCTGGGGCTGACCGCCGCGTTTGGGCAGGCGTTACTGCGCATCGGCGGTGGGAGCCCGCTTGGAACCGTGATGGTGACGACGCTCGGCACCGCGCTCGGCGCGAACCTCATCAACAACGTGCCGATGGCGCTGGTCATGATCTCCACGCTGCACTCGATCTCGGGGGCCACCAGCGTGCACACCGCGCTGATCTACGCGACGATCTTTGGCGCCGACCTCGGCCCCAACCTGACGACGGTTGGCTCGCTGGCGACGATGCTCTGGCTGTTGATACTGCGGCGCAAAGGACTGGAAGTCTCGACACTCGACTACTTCAAGCTCGGCATCACTATAGTGCCGTTGATGCTGGTGCTCGGCAGCGTTCTGATCTGGCTCCGATTGTGAGAGGAGGGGGAGAGAGCATGCGAGTAGTGTGCGCTATCGGTCTGCGCGACGGGCCAGAGGTGATAGAGCGCGCGGTTGAGCGAGTGCGAGCCGGTCTTGAGCTGGTGGTGCTGCACGTGATCGACACGGGACCCCGCCACGACATGGACATCTTCGGCGGTCCGCTACGGCATGGCCCTCGCGGCGGACCACAGCGCACAGCCGCCATCAACGCGGCGGAAGATTCCAGCGCGGAGGTCGCCATCCGCGAGGCGCTGGCGGTGGCGGAGCGGCTCGGCGTGAGTGCGACGGCACGGATCGAACGCGGACGCCCCGAGCAGATCGTCGTGGCCGTGGCGCGCGAAGTGCGGGCGGAGCTCGTCGTCATCCGCGCGCGCGAGCATACTGAGGGGCGCCCGTTCATCGGGCCGCCGTCGGTGGGGCACGTCGCGCGCTTCGTGCTCGACCACGCGCCCTGCGACGTGCTGCTGCTGCGCCCAGGCGTCGCGTAGGGGGCGCGCAGAACCTAACCCCCTGCCCCCTTCCCTGAGACGGCAGGGGTCGTGAAACGGGCGAGTGCGCATGGGGGGAACAATTAGCTTCTGCCAGGGAGAGCAGGCGAAGCATACCTCGCTCCTACAATGGCAATCCGCTGAACGCGTGTTTACCGTCGCCATGCAAGGCACACGCCCAAATAGCGACCCCTCCCCTCAAGGGGAGGGGGTAGGGGGAGAGGTTCGGCCCCTACTTCTCCACGCGTGCGAGCGTCGGCTGCATGCGGCCTGAGGTATCGTGGTCGTCCATGCGGGCTTCCTCGTGATACTCGGCGTCGGTGTTGACCTTCCAGGGATCGTAGGTGGTGCCGGTGGCGATGTTGCGCGCCACCAGCAGCGCCGTCATCATCGAGTGATCCTGGTTGTTGTAGTGATGCATGCCGTTGCGCCCCACCAGATGCAGGTTGGGCAGATTCGCGGCTACGTAATCACGGATCACCGCCAGATGCTGCTTGTACACGTCATCATAGACCGGATAGGCCTTCGGCTGGCGCACGACCACGCCCCACGGCACCTCGTCCTCGCGGCACAGCTCCAGCGCGGCGAGCTCGCGGCGTGCCAGCGCAACCAACTCGTCATCGGAGGATTGCCAGAGACCGTCGCCCTCGAAGCAGAAATACTCCAAGCCCAGGCAGGTCGTAGTCGGGTCGGGCACCATCTCCGGGCTCCAG
>CAYRVF010000240.1:0-2692 GCA_964427535.1 uncultured Ktedonobacterales bacterium | reverse complement strand
CGGCGCTCGAGTTGGCAGCGCAACCGGGGCCGTATTCGCTCATGCACTGTGCTCCGCGTCAGCATGCAGGTCGCCGCATTTCCTGTACTGCTCTCTGCACGGATGTCCCTGTGGCTACTTCGGTGACCCGACGCGCGAGTGCACCTGCTCAGCGGGGGCCATCGCGCGCTACCAGAAGCGCATCAGCGGGCCGCTGCTCGATCGCATCGATATCCACGTCGAGGTGCCACGGGTCGAATACGAGAAGCTGACGGATCGGCGCGAGGGGGAGCGGTCGGCGGACGTACGGGAGCGAGTGCAGGCGGCGCGGGAACGGCAGGCGCAGCGGTTCGCCGGCACCTCGCGTATCTCGTGCAATGCGGATCTGGGGCGAACCACACGACGCGGTCGATCGTCGGCGGACCGGCGTGGTCACCCTGCATGTGCAGGACGGCGAGCATGTTCAGCGCCTTATTGCAGGATGACAAACTGCATCGGCGCGAGCGTGGGACGCACGAAGGCGGTGCCGTCGGCGGCGGCCTCGATGGGCACGGTGCCCGTCCCGCCATAGAGGTACGTCATCGTGGTCTTGCCGGCGTGCAGGGTGGCGTCCACGACGACGGCGTCCGAGCGGCTGTAGGTGGTGGACGTGTTGTAGGCGACGAGGACTTCATCGCCGGCCAGAATGCGCGAATAGGCTAGCGTACAGGGTTGGCCCTGTGGCAAGCCAAAATGCACGCTGTCACCTGAGATCGGGCGGAAGTAGATGCGGCCGAATCGGAGTGCGTCGGTCTTGCGGAAGACGGCGGCAATCTTGGCGATCTCCTGATAGATGCCGCACGCTGGGTTGAGGTAGGTCACGGTGGCATCCTCTAAGGAGAACAGCGGCTCGCGAATGTAGCGATCGTCGGGACCCTCGCCGGAGAGCCCCTGCTCCGTGCCGTAGTACAGGCAGGTGGTGCCAGGGGCACAGAGCAGAAAGCCCACACCCGCGATGATCTGCGCATCAGGAGTGCGGGCGCCAAAGCGCAGCTTGTAGTTCTCACCCACCTGATCGTGATTGTCGAGAAAGGTGACCAGATAGCGGCCGACGTCGCCACGGGCCACGGCGTGCGCGTGCAGGGCATCGTAGCGTTCGATAAGTCCGTCCGGTGGCGCCAGCGCTTTAATGGCGGACGGCACGACTCCATACAGGGGAAAGTCGAGCGCGGAGGTGAGCCCGTACGCGACGCTATCATCGCTGCCAGCCGTGGTGCTTGGGCCGATGTACTGATCTATGGCGTCGTCGCCGGTGATCAGCTCGCCAAACAAAAAGACCTTGCCCTTGCCAATCGAGTAGGCGTATTCACGAATAGCGGAGCAGAATCGCTCGATAGCCGTGACGCCGATGTGCTTGCAGGCGTCGAGGCGGAAGCCATCCACGTCGGCCTCACGAATCCAATAGCAGTAGCACGCGACGAGCGCCCGTTGCACGCGGCGTCCCATCTCGTCCTCGTCGTTCTCGAAGTCCTTGTCGCCAAAGAAGTCGCCCCGCTGGTATTCGGGGGATGCGTCCCAATGCTGAATCTGACCGCGACGGTGGTACGCCGCCGGATCGCGTAGCTCAGTGGGCACCGGCCGGTCGGGAAGGCGCCAATCGCCGAAGGGGAACTGCACGTCGTCGAAGTAGTAGTAGGGCGCGTCGCCAGGGTAGCTCCAGTTGTCGCCGGAGTGGTTGAGCACCGCATCCAGGTAGACGCGCATGCCGCGCGCGTGTGCCGCGTCGACAAGGTCCACGAGGTCCTGTTTCGTGCCGAATCGGGGGTCAATGCGGAGGTAGTTCTGCGTCGCGTAGCCATGATAGGTGTTTTGGCTGGTAGGATCGGGCGCGCCATTGCACTCAAAGATCGGGCTGAGCCAGAGGGCGGTGCAGCCCAGATCCGCGAGATAGTTCAGGTTCGCGGTGATGCCGGCGATCTTGCCCCCACAGAAGCGATGCAGCTGATCTGGAGTGCCTACGCTGCTGGCGCGTGCCGAGGTGCGCTCGGGTGCGCGCACGGTGTTGTCGTCGAAGCGATCGACGAGCAGAAAGTAGATGAAGTCTTCGCGCCATTCGCGATCGACGCTCCAGTACGTCTTGCGGGGAAGCGGGGAGAGATCGAGGCTCGCGACGGATGTCGGCTCGGTCATCGGCTGCCTCCTGCCTGCTCGTCATGAGCAGGCGCCACGTTGCACCAGCCATCACGCATGCGTGCGAATTGTGGTGCCTTAGAGAGCGAAAATGCAACCTCGGCAGCAACAGTTTAATTAGTATTGGCTCACGAGATTGAATTCAGTGGGAGTCCCTGTGAGGTGCATTCCTCTTGACACGGTGCACAAAGCCAGCGAGCCGTCTCACAACTCCCCCGCGCAAGACTGATGGCGCACGCCGCGTGGCGTGCTGTATGCGCGCTCGGTGCCGCGCGAGGAACGGTGGCGCGAGTATGCGCGTCTGCCGCCACCACCAACTGCTCGTTAGGTTGATTCACGCTGGATGATCTGGGGAACAAGCGGCTGCTCGAGCGATGGGGGAATGTTCCGGCCATTTGACAGCGCAAGGATGCTCTCGATGGCCCGCCTGCCCATGTCGATGCTATCGAAGCGGATGGAGGTCAAGGCAGGGTACACGGCCTCACTGAGGTGATAATCGTCGGTACCGATCAGCGCGACCTGCTCGGGTATGCGCATGCTGTGC
>CAYRVF010000239.1:0-2717 GCA_964427535.1 uncultured Ktedonobacterales bacterium | reverse complement strand
GAAGCGGCCATCCATCACATCCACCTGCAGACGGTCCGCCCCACCCGCTTGGGCCTCCTCCACCTGCTGCCCCAGCCGCGCGAAATCGGCGGACAGGATCGAGGGCACCACCAGCGTCATCGTCTCCTCCTCCCTCTCGTGCGCCACCTCTCCGGTTGCGCTGGCTACCCCCGCTCCGTGCCCGTCAGCTTCGCCGCCGCTGCCGCGTCGACCAGCCAGAGCAGCTCACCTGCTACCGGCGACACGAGTTGCGACGGGTATGTGTCCGGGTCGTACGGACCTTCCAGCACGGCGGCGAGCGCGTCGGCTTTATCCTGGCCCGCCACGAGAAAGGCGATGGCCGAGCTCGCATTGAGCACCGGGACGGTCAGCGTGATGCGGTTCGTGTTCAGCTTCGGCACGTAGTTCGGCGCGACCAGCTCGTCAATCTCTTCCAGCGCCTCGGTGTGCGGGAAGAGCGAGGCGGTATGCCCGTCTGGTCCCATGCCGAGAAAGATCAGGTCGAACGCGGGCACCTCACCCTCGCTCAACTCGAACGTCTCGCGCAGCACGTCGGCGTAGTCGCGCGCTGCGACCGCTGGATCGGGCAGCTCGGCGGGTATGCGAAAGATCTGGTCCTGGCCCACCGGCACCTTCGAGAGCAGCGTTTCAACCGCCATGTGGTAGTTGCTCTCGGGACTATCCGGCGGCACAGTACGCTCATCGCCCCAGTAAAACCAGATGCGCGACCAGTCAATGCGATCCCGATACCCTGGCCCGGCGAGCAACGTATGCATGCCGCGCGGCGTCGATCCGCCCGCGAGCGCGACGGCGAACCGACCGTGATCGTCGATCGCCGCTGACGCATGCGCGGCAAACACATCCGCCGCCGCATGCAGCAGGTCGTCCGTGCGCTCATAGACCTGCACGCGACGCCCTGACGAGAACCCCGCCATACCCGCCATACTCATGCGAACGCCCTCCGCGCCTGTGGCCCGATGAGGAGGGCAGCCATCGTCAACGCATCCTCGTAGACCGTGTCGTGCCCGATCATCTTCAACTGTTCCGTCAGCACCGCCGCCTCGCCCAGCGACGGCAGATGCACCGTTTGGGATGGCGGCGCCGACCCCGCGATCTGGCAGAGTGTGGAGGCGTGTTCGAGGTCGGCCTCGCGGGCAATCGCGAACGTGGCCTCGTTGCCCGACGAGCGCGAATGCAGATAGACGGACATCAGCGCGCCTGGCCCCACGCGCCCCCGCCGCGACCGCGACGGGCTGGAGCGATCTGGGTCATCATCGCTGGTAATGTCGAGCCACTGCTGAATTGGCACACCGTAGCGTGGCGTGACTTCAATCGTCAGATTATGGCCATCGCCGTCCTTGAGCAGGTGTTGCGCGCCTTCATCCTCGCCACTGCGGCCACGGCTGCTCTGGAAGCGCCAGTTGAGCCGTGACGCCATCCACCCCGCGAAGATGTAGGCCTGCGCAGCGTTCGCCGGGCGGTCTTCGCTGCCCGCAGCATACTCGATGCTGAGGCGGTCGATGCCCCAGAGGTAGGGCTGCGTCTCGGGGCCATCGAAGAACTGTGCCACCAACTCGCGCCACGGCTCCTGCCGCGTCCAGTTGAAATCGCTGACCACGCAGCTCGACGCTTTGCGACGCAAGAGGTCTTCGAGCGCGACCAAACTGCCCTCGGGGTGCGCCATCTCGGACGAGTCCACGATCAGACGGTCGCAGCCATCGACCATCGCTTCGAGTTGCTCCGACCCCCACGGCGGCTCACCCGTCCACCAGAGGAAGGCGGGCAGCCCCGAGACGATCAGCGGCAGCACGGTACCCGGCAGATGCCGTACGGCACTCGCGGGCGCCGTGATGAGAATCGTCTCGCCATAGCTCTTGGCGCCCCCCGCCCACTGCGAGCGCGTCGAGACGAACGCCCGTACGGGTTCGCTCTCGCTCGCCAGCGCGGACCGCGCATCGACGACAATGGCGCGCGAAGGATGAATGGCGCCGAGCTTCTCGACGACGCGCAGCGCCAGCTCCGCCTCGACGTCGTTCCCGGCAAAACAGACGAGCGTCAGGACGCTGTTGCGCGACTCGGCATGGCTGCCCGAGGCGAGCGCGTTTGCGTTTTCTTCACGCCAGAGGTTGTCGAGCTCTGGCTCAATGGCGGTCAGCTCGACCTCGCGCATGCCTTTGGTGATATCGTGCGGCGCGCGCTGCTGATCTAGAGTCCCGGTCATAGTCGCCTCCACGTTCGTCCGTCGCGCTCGATGAGCGCATCGGCCTCTTTGGGTCCCCAGGTGCCCGGCTCGTAGTGCGACATCGGTGTGCTGCCGCGCTTCCAGGCCGACGCGATGGTATCGACGATCTTCCAGGCCAGCTCCGTCTCGTCAATGCGGGTGAACAACGTCGGATCGCCGAGCATGGCATCAAGCAGCAGCCGCTCATACGCCTCGGGAGGCTCGACGCCGAATGAGCTGCCGTAGAGGAAGTCCATGTTGACGGAGCGCAGGTGCATCTCCTGGCCCGGGACCTTCGCCATGAAGCGCAGCGAGATACCCTCGTTCGGCTGAATGCGTAGCGAGAGCACGTTCGGCTGAATCTGGTCGGCGCCGGAGTCCTGGAAGAGCAGGTGCGGTGGACGCTTGAACTGGATGCCGATCTCGGTGACGCGCTTGGCGAGCCGCTTGCCCGTGCGCAGATAGAACGGCACGCCCGCCCAGCGCCAGTTCTCGA
>CAYRVF010000238.1:0-2899 GCA_964427535.1 uncultured Ktedonobacterales bacterium | reverse complement strand
GTATCTTTACGGTGCCCTTTGTCTGTGGGGCGCGTGACCTGGGCGAGGCGCTGCGCCGCATCGGCGAGGGCGCGGCGATGATTCGCAGCAAGGGCGAGGCCGGCACGGGCAACATCGTCGAGGCGGTGCGCCACCTGCGCTCGATCACCGATGGCATCCGCCGCCTCACGATCCTCCCCGAGGAAGAGCTGATGGCGGCCGCCAAAGAGCTGGGCGCGCCGTACGAGCTGGTCAAAGAGGTGCGCGAGCTGAAGCGCCTGCCGGTCGTGCTCTTCTGCGCGGGCGGCGTCGCCACTCCGGCGGACGCGGCGCTGGTCATGCGGCTGGGCTCCGACGGCGTCTTCGTCGGCTCCGGCATCTTCAAGTCGAGCGACCCGCTGCGGACCGCGAAGGCCATCGTCAAGGCGACCACCCACTTCGAGAATCCGGAGATTCTGGCCGAGGTCTCGCGCGGGCTGGGCGAGCCGATGCGCGGTATCGAGCTGAAGACGCTGCCGCCGACCGAGCTGATGGCGTCGCGCGGCTGGTAATTCCGGCGTCCTCCGGCGGAGACACGAGCACGCGGGCAGCCGTTCGGCCTATACCGTGCGGTACCTTTCGTTCGAGTGCGCGGAGTACTTGGGTCTCCGCCGGGGGAGATGGTACAATAGGGGCAAGGGCGAGGGAGCGAGTGGCGGTGGCCGTTCGCTGACTCCGCTGGTAGCCCGGCGAGTAAGCAGGGTGACACGTACGTATGACACGAATTGGCGTTCTCGCGTTGCAGGGTGACTTCCGCGAGCACATGCGCGCCGTCGAGCGCGCAGGCGCGGAAGCGCGCGCGGTCCGTCTGTCAAAGGATCTGGACGGACTCGATGGGCTGATCATTCCCGGGGGCGAGAGCACGACCATCGGCAAGCTGATGGTGGCGTATGAGCTTGTCGAGCCGGTACGTCGCCTCCTCCAAGACGGGCTGCCGACCTGGGGCACCTGCGCCGGGTTGATTCTGCTCTCGCGCGAGACGGATAACGCGCTCCTCGGCCAGCCACTGCTTGCGACGATGGATATCCGCACGAGCCGCAATGCTTTTGGCACGCAACGTGAGAGCTTTGAGACAGACATCACGGTTCCTGCGCTCGGCGACGAGCCGTACCACGCCGTCTTCATCCGTGCGCCAATCGTCGAGAGCGTAGGCGCGGATGTCGAGGTGCTGGCGCGGCTGCCGATCGAGGAGCGCGGACAGCTTCCAGGGAATATCGTTGCCGTCCGGCAGGGGTGCTTGCTCGGTACGGCTTTCCATCCGGAGGTGACGGACGACCCGCGCTTCCACCAGTATTTCCTCGAGATGGTGCGCAGCGTTGAGCATGCAGTCGCTCGCTAGCTGAGCGCGCAACGCGCCATCTCGACGGCGTCAGGCAATCCTGCGCTGCTTCGTCCACGCGGTGGACAGTCGAAGCCCACCACGTGGAGGGGATGGCGTCCGAAGGGTTGCCGGAAGGGGCAGCATTCGGCATGATACGCCCTGTGCTTAACGTGGATTTGCCAGGAATCGTCTACGCCATCGATGCGCGTGCGCGGACGAGGAACGGTGAGTTCGCCCGTTTTGTCGTCGCCCCCGACAGGGAAGAGCCAAGGAGTGGCCTTCACGCGCTGCTTAGCGCTGTGCTCCCCATCACGCCGCACGCGCATACCTGGCTCGCCGAGGAGCACTGGCGGCTGCTCGGGCTGGCGCAGGCACGCTCGCGACCGGGCGCGCAGGCCTGGGACCTGACCTACCTGGCGACGGTCGTGCCATCCGCCAGCCAGCCTCTGGTCGTCGACCCCGACGACGTGCTGCTCGAACTCGTGCAATACGCGCTGAACATCGCGCTCACTCGTGGTGTGCTGCGGTTCTTCACGCGCGTCGAGGATGACGCGAGCGAGCAGGAGGTCTTCACCCGTCTCGGCTTTCAGCGGTACGCGCGCGAGGCAACCTATTGCCTGCCTTCCGCCGCGGACGGGCTGGACGCCCTCGCTGCTGGTGCGCTGGGCACGCTGGACACGCTGACTGGCGAGCACGCGGCCCCGCAGGGAGGGCGGCTCACGCTCGTGGCGCCACGGCGCAGTGACGTGCTGGCGCAGCGAGCTGAGGTGCCTTTGCGTCGATGGCACCGGCACGATGCCTGGGGCCTCATGCGACTCTATACCGCCTCTACGCCGCACCTGGTGCAGGTGGCCGAGGGACTGACGAGCGACGAGCTGGTCTATACACGCGCGGGCGGCGGCCGCACATGGACTCTGCCGCTCGTCGAGCCAGCCTGCGAAGCGTTCGTGCTCGACCGTGGAGTCCGGTTGGGCGGATGGATACGACTGCGCTACGGGCGCGGGTCCCAGCCGCATATGCTCTCGCTGCTCGCGCATCCTGATGACGACGGTGTGGCGACCGAGCTCCTGCGCTTCGGCCTGGAGCTCCTGCGCCAGAAGCCTCCTCGGGCAATTGTCTGTCAGGTGCGCGACTACGAATCACCGGTGGTGAATGCCCTGCGCTCGGCGGGGTTCGAGCAGATTGCCTCCCACGCGCTGCTCATTCGCCATCTGGCGGCGCGCATCTCACGGGCCCGCGAGGCACACGTCACCGAGCCACGGGTAGTCTATGGCGTGAAGGGATTCGGCACCTCTCCCGCACGCCTGAGCGAAGGTGAAAAGACATACTATGCCAGAGACACAGAACGACGATCTTGAGGCCCTGTTCGCTGTGCTGCCGCCGCGCATTCGCCAGGCAGTGCTCGAGCTTGATGACCGGCAGGATGTGCTCGAGATCGTTCTGGACCTGGGGCGCCAGCCCGAGGCCCGCTTTCCCACGGGAGAGGTCACGCTGAGTGATGATCTCGTCAGTGCGGAGGACCTGGCGTACGTGGTCGGGCGCATCGGCAGCTTCGGCGAC
>CAYRVF010000237.1:0-2905 GCA_964427535.1 uncultured Ktedonobacterales bacterium | reverse complement strand
AGGGCGACGGCGACCACGGGCGCGGGCTTGAGCCAGCCCGCGGCTTGCTCGTAGATCTCGCACATGCGTGTGAGTGGCGGGATGACCACATCGTAATCGTGGACGTGCGTGCGTCCCACCTGATGACAGAGCACCAGCAGATCGGGCGCGGCGCCATGCATCAGGCCAAGCGTGACCGCGGAGTATGCGGGGTGGATCAGCGATCCTTGCCCCTCGACGAAGACCCACTCATGTTGGTCCGCGAAGTCCTGCACCATGCCTTCGACGCCGCCCGCAAGGAAGTCGCTGATGAAGCGGTCCGCAGGGATGCCGCTGCCGGCGATCATGATGCCCGTCTGGCCGGTGGCGGCGAAGACAGAGTCAAGGCCGCGTCGTTTCGCCTCGCGCTCGATCTCGATGGCCGCTGTCATCTTGCCCACATTGCAGTCGGTCCCACAGAAGTAGACGACGTGGCTGCCGGTGCGGTGCGGTTTGCCTTCGCCGATACGCATGGCGAGCTGCTCCGGCGGGCGGCGCACGTCCCAAATGGTGATGCCGTGCTCGTGTGCCAGCGCCGCAAGCTCGGGGTCGTCACTCAGGAAATGGTGCAGGCCGCTGACGATATCGAGACCCGCTGCGATCGCGCCGACCACCTCGCCGCGCCAGGCATCGGGGAGGCGCCCGCCGATGGGCGCGATGCCGATCAGCAGTGTGTCAGGCGTATAGACCAGGGTGTCGGCGACGCTTGCCACGATGGGGATACCTTTGCCCGGCCCATTGGGGTCGCCGAGGACCACGCCCGCATCCTGCCCGGCATGTGTGCTGTCGATGACGGCGACGACGGTATCTTGACTATAGCGAATCACGCCAACGGCGGTCTTCGCGCCCTGCCAGGTGAAACGGCCTTCGGCGAGGATGGCAATGCGTCGCACCGAGGTTCACTCCTTCATATTCCAATGGTGCCAGTGTTGTCGCCGACGCTCTCGGCCTAAGCAGGGGCCGGAGCGAGGGTAGAGTGGGCATCTACGTTTAACATACGCGAACGATTCAGGCGAGTCAGTGTAAGGGTGACCGTTTGATGGCCGCGCTACCAGTAAAGACTCATGCATGCACGGCCATTATACGCTATCGCCGCCTACCGCACCGCACGGTGGAGCGGTTGAGGGTCAACCCAGGATGGCGACCGAGTCCGGCGGCAGCTCGATGCACGAATCCTCCGGCTCGATTCCTGAAGCGGAGGCCAGTAGGAGCCTACGACCGGCCTGAGCGGGCAGGGGTACAGCTTGTGTGTTGGAAGCGAGGTTGCAGGCTATGCAGACAGCGCCGCGTCGCACGGTGAGCCAGCGAGCAGCCTCGTCGTAGCGCACATCCACGCGATCGAGCCGGCCATCGGAGAGGTCCGGCAGCGCGCGGCGCAGACCGATCAGATCGCGGTGCCAGCGGTAGAGGCTGACATGCGGCTCACGCTCCAGCTCGCTCCAATCGAGCTTTGAGCGCTGGAATGTGTCGGGCGATTGAGGGTCGGGAACGTCTTGTGGATCCCAGCCGAAGGCGGCGAACTCGGCGCGCCTCCCCTCGCTGACAGCAAGGGCAAGGTCCGGATCCTGGTGATCGGTGAAGTATTGGAACGGCGTCGTCGCGCCCCACTCCTCACCCTGGAAGAGCATCGGCACGAATGGCGCGGTGAGCACGAGTGCGGCCGCCATCTTGAGGCGCGCCAACGACAGCAGCGCGGCGCTGCGCTCGCCACGGGCACGGTTGCCAATCTGGTCGTGGTTCTGCAGGTATCCAAGAAAGCGGTGACCGGATAGGCCGGTGGCCGGTCGTCCGTGGCGGCGCTTACGGGAGTGGGAATAGCGCCCATCGTAGACGTAGGCGTGTTCGAGCGCGTATGCCAGGTCGGCGAGGCTGCCGAAGTCGACGTAGTAGCCACCGCGCTCGCCCGTCAGCACGGCATGCAGCGCATGGTGGAAGTCGTCGCTCCATTGAGCGTCCAGGCCGTAGCCGCCAGCCTCGCGCGAGCGCACCAGTCGCGGATCATTGAGATCGCTCTCGGCGATCAGGACGAGATGCCTGCCGAGCTGAGCCTGCAGTGCCGCCACTTCCGCCGCGAGCTGTTCGAGCAGGTGAATCGCCGAGGTGTCGAGGAAGGCGTGGACGGCGTCGAGCCGCAGCCCGTCGATGTGATAGTCGCGCAGCCACATCAGCGCGTTGTCGCAGAAAAAGCGGCGCACCTCGTCGCTCTCCGCTCCATCGAGATTCACGGCGGGACCCCAGGGAGTATGGTAGCGCTCCGTGAAGTACGGGCCGAAGCGTTCGAGGTAGTTGCCCGAGGGACCGAGGTGGTTGTAGACCACATCCAACAGCACGGCCAACCCGCAGGCATGGCAGGCGTCCACCAGGCGCTTCAGTCCATCGGGTCCGCCATAGGCTGAGTGCGGCGCATAGAGATCGACGCCGTCGTAACCCCAGCCGCGCGCACCAGGAAATTCACTCACCGGCATCAACTCGACGTGCGTGACACCCAGCTCCACGAGATGATCGAGTCGCGCGATCGCGGCGTCGAATGTGCCTGCGGGCGTAAATGTGCCTACGTGTAGCTCGTAGATCAGCGCGGATGCCAGTGTTGGCGCCTGCCAGCTCGCGTCGGTCCAGCGAAAGGCGCCGTGATCGACGACACGCGACGGGCCAAAGACGCCTTGCGGCTGCCATGGCGAGCGTGGGTCGGGCAATGGCGCGCCATCGTCAAGGATGAAGGCGTAGTCGGTGCCAGGCCCGGCGGTGGGTATGTCGGCCTGCCACCAACCATATTGACCGTCAGTAGTCATGGGGACGCGCTCGTCGCCGATCTGTACCGCGACGCGCTCGGTGTGCGGCGCCCAAACACGAAACGTCGTCATGCGGCGCCGTCCTCTCTGGTGAGCAG
>CAYRVF010000236.1:0-2917 GCA_964427535.1 uncultured Ktedonobacterales bacterium | reverse complement strand
TCGATGCCGAGCTTAAAGTGCAGACCATCACCGTCGAACGCGGGCTCCTTGGGGTTCAAGATCAGCTGTGTGATCTGAATGCGATCCAAGATGGGGTCGCGGACCTGCCCCGTACGTAAACCCCTGCCGATGACCCTCACGGACGCGCCTATGGGGACGGCAGTAATGACCTCAATCGGCTCAGGAAGCAGAGGACCTTCGACAACCACCCCTGGCAGGAGATCGGCAAAACCAGGGGCCGTCATTTCACTTTGACCGAAGTCGATCCAATGGCTTTTTTCGCTTGATCGTCCATCCATCGATCAAAGTCGTCTTTACGCATCCGCCACTGCCCGCGGACTTTGAAAACCGGTAGCTCGCCGGCCTGCGCCATCGCGTAAACAGTCTTTTCTGCGAGCTTCAAGGTCGCTGCAATCTCCTTAATGGTCAGCAGTTCGTCGGCCATCGGTACCCCCTGGGTGGCGAGCCTCGACAAGGCAGCAAATGGTGCTGGATTCCAAAGGACGGCATTGTACGGCATTGCGGTACTAAAACCCCATAAAAGCCCCGCCCAATAAGCTCGTGTACCGCATTGCGGTACCGGGCCTTTTCGAACACGCTAGGCGGATATGGCTTTGGCGAGATCCTCGACTACGCGCTTCGTCGTCTCGATTCAGGGCGTGAACAGGTCCGCTGAACCGCCCCGGGATTCCCGGAGGCTCCATTTCTTGAGAGGATTGGAGCATGGGAAGACCGAGTCAATTTTCACCTGAAGTGCGTGAACGTGCAGTGCAGATGGTTCGTGATCACGAGCACGAGTACGGGTCACGCTGGGAGGCAATCCGTTCGATTGCACCGAAGATCGGCTGTACGGCGCAGACGCTGCACAACTGGATCCGTAAGACCGAGCCGGCTCAGATTGCGGCAGCGTCCGATCAGGCACGCCTGAAGGAACTCGAGCGGGAAGTCGCCGAGCTGCGTCGAGCCAATGAGATCTTACGCAAGGCATCGGCGTATTTCGCCCAGGCGGAACTCGACCGCCGCGGCAAGTGATGTTGGCGTTCATCGACGCCCATCGAGAACAGTACGGGGTCGAGTCGATCTGCAAGCTTCTGCCGATCGCCCCGTCGACTTACTACGAACAGAAGGCACGGCAGAGCGATCCGGCGCGCATTCCCAAGTGCCTGCAGCGCGATGCCGATCTGTGTGGATCGATTCGGCGAATATGGGAGGAAAACTTCCGAGCCTACGGAGCACGCAAGGTCTGGAGGCAGTTGCAGCGAGAACACATACCTGTGGCCCGCTGTACCGTGGAGCGATTGATGCGCCAGGAAGGCCTCAGGGGCGTTATACGCGGTCGTAGAGCTCGCACGACGATTGCCAATGATCTGTTCGAAAAGCCGCTGGATCGGGTGCGGCGACGCTTTGTAGCCTCCCGACCTGATGAATTGTGGGTGGCCGATTTCACATTCGTTGCGACGTGGGCGGGCTTTGTGTATGTCGCTTTCGTTATTGACGTTTTCGCTCGGCGAATCGTGGGTTGGCGAGTGAGTCGGTCGATGCACACAGAGTTGGTGTTGGATGCATTGGACCAGGCCCTGCACGCAAGGCAAGTCGAAAAAGGACTGATTCATCACAGCGACCACGGGTCTCAATACCTGTCCATTCGATACACTGATCGCCTGACCGAAAATGGCGTGACGGCTTCCGTGGGCAGCGTTGGGGACTCCTACGACAACGCGCTAGCCGAGACCGTCATTGGGCTGTTCAAGACCGAGGTAATCTATGCTCGCGGCCCGTGGCGCTCCCTGGAAGCCGTGGAATACGCGACCCTGGAATGGGTTGATTGGTTTAATCATCGTCGATTACTGGAGCCGATTGGATACGTGCCACCGGCACAGTTCGAACAAGAGTACTATCGCCAAAATACGGGTCCGGCGATCGCTGCCTGACTCAAACCCGGAGCTCTCCGGGAATCCCGGGGCGGTTCACGCAGACTCTTACTCGAGGGGTGTTGTAGCGACACTCAGCACAACAAAAACATGGATTCCGACTGACGCAGGTCGCGACCATCAACCTGGAGAAGTGTAAAGAGGTTGTGACCTGCTAGTACCTTTGTTTGCCGCTTGTTCCAGGCGGCAGTCTGGCCCTGCCCCGATTCGGTGGATTGTTCGTGGTCAGTGGACGATATGGTTTGACGACTCAACTGATCGACCACCGTCAGCATCCGGATCGGCCGTCCGTCGATCAGCTGATCGTGCACGAAATCCATGCTCCAGCGCTCGTTCGTACGTGTCGCCCGAGGCGCTGCGCCGCGATGCACGTACATATGCTTGCGACGACGCATCCGCACGCGCAGCTGCAGACCTTCCAGCCGGTACCAGCGGTACACGCGCTTGCGGTTCACCCGCCAGCCTTCTCGGCGCAACATGACGTGAATCCGCGGGTACCCAAAGCGTGGCCTGGCGTGCTCGATCTCGCGGATTCGCAGCCGCAAGGCCGACTGTTCCCGTGCGGTGCTGCGCTTGTACCACCCAGACTTCGAGAAGCCCGCCAGCCGGCACGTGCGGCGCACGTTGACCTGGAATCGCCCGTGAATCCAGTTAGCCAGCATGCGCCGTCGTGTCGGCTTCAGAGCTTATGGGATGACCCGCCCTGTCTCTCCGGCGCGGACAATCGAGGTTGTCGTCAACCCATATCGGAGTGCGCCACCATGGAAATCAAGACCATAGGAGTTGATGTCGGCAAGAGCTGGTTTCACCTCGTGGGCTGCAACCGAGCCGGAAAGCCAGTCTCTCGCCATAAGCTCAACCGCGGGCAGCTCGCACAGTTCATCGCGAACTTACCCCAATGTCTGATTGGTATGGAGGCGTGCCCTGGCTCTCAGCATCTGGCCCGTGCATTTCAGAGAAGCGGTCACGATGTTCGGCTCATTGCC
>CAYRVF010000235.1:0-2955 GCA_964427535.1 uncultured Ktedonobacterales bacterium | reverse complement strand
TGGCTTCGATGCTGCCAATCACGAAGCTGCGAACGAAGACGGTGACCTATCGCGGCGAACAGCGCATGTGCGACGGTATCGAGCACATGAAGCATGCTGGATGGCGCGTGGTCACGACCTCGGAAGACCGTCCGCCCACGCCGAGTCAGCGCTTCCCGGTGCTGGCGCGTATTAGCGCCCAGGTCGTCAAGCCGCAGCCACACTTCACTGTCACGTTCATCTGGCCATAAACAACACAAAAGTGGTTCCTGAGTGGTTCCTGAGTACATCCGCCTGTGCGCACCTCGTGCGCATAGACCAAACCGGTCGGGGTGGACCCGTATGGGGGACACGATGCTCTGTTCGCGTATAGGAAGGCGCAGGAGATGAACATCGCACTACCACAAACAACACAGGCAGACGCCGCGGCTCCGGCGACAACGACGGTGGTACCTGCTACCGAGACGGCTGCGCACATCATCCGCACACCGTTCCAGCACTCCGAGTACATCACCGCCGACCCCATCACCAACCACGATGAACTCACGAGGGCACAGTCGCGCGGCTCCGCAGCCGCCCGCATGAGCGGTGATCATTTTGATCGCCTGCTCTATGGCTTCGACGTGGAGAACCACCTGTCGCCCTACGGCGTGGCGCCCACGCCCAACTCGCTTGATACAGGAGCGCCTCAGCCGCTGCGGCCACGCGAGCGACAGAAGCCTTTCCGCGACCGACAGCCCAGGTAACCGGTCTGGCAGCAGGGCAATTGGGCAGTACCGGTAGTGGACAGTAGCGTGCATGGACACGATCCATGCGATATGCGCCAACGGCGCGCGTTCGGTGCGTATGGGCGCGCGTGGACGCGAGCGGAAAGGATCCGTGGATATGGCTGTTCAAACACATCTGCAAGCCGAGCACCGGACCGTGATGGGAAAGGCTGTTCGCCACCTGCATCAGCACGGGATCATCCTCGCGAACCTGACGGGCCACTATATGCAGCCGCTTGCCATTCAGGTGAGGACGCTCGACATTGACCGTCTCCTCAAAACGCAGGGCCGCGCCACGGTGATCCTCCTGTCCGTCGCTGCCAAGGGCACGGCCACGGGAGCGCCGCAGACGGTCATGATCGGCCACGTCCAGCGCGACGCCATTAGTGGCGCTATCAAGCATGTTGACTTTGTGCACGTCGAGATGAGCGAGAAGATGAGCGAGAAGATGAGCGCTCGTGTCTCGCTGCACCCTCTCGGCGAGGCGCCCGCCGTTCGCGACAACGTGGGCATCGTGTTGCAACTCCTCAACTCGATCGCAGTCGAGGCGCTGCCCGATGACCTGCCGCTGACGATTGGTTTCGATTGACGATTGGTTTCGATATCAGCGGTCTCGCGGGTGTTGAGGACACGGTGTATGTGCGCGACTTGCTGGTCCCGGCGACGGTGGCGGTGCAGGCCGCACCTGACGAAGCCGTGGCCCCGGGACGCAGACGCGCCGCTCGGCCGAAGCGATCTCCGAGTCGTCAGGCGAAACGCTTGCCAGTGTACTGCCCGCGCAAAGCTCGGGTGCATAGAGAACGCAGAAGCGCACAGAGTGTAGCGTGCGGCGAGGCCATGCGGCGCTGGAACACGCGATGACACGATATGTTTCATGATAACCGCTAGCGCTAGACGGTCGTGTGTATCGGCGTGACGCAGCATCACAGTATCGAAGCGGCACTGCGGTTGCGAGGGTGGGCGGCTCAGCCTCAGCCGGCGCTGGGAACACCCATTTCGGCTGCCGCCTGTTCGCCCACCCGATTGCGCCGATTGTAGAGAAACACCAGCGCGGGGTTGTTCGACCACTCCGAGACAAGCGTCGTGGCTCCAACGATCACCTGCTCGGCAGACGATCGGCCTGCTGGCGGTGAGAACTGTACGCGCCACGTGCGTCGCCCCGGTCGGTCTGCATCGTTGTCTGTGACGCGCACACCGGCCGTGTTCATCAGCACCATGTTGCACGCGGCCAGCGCAGGGTGCCTGACATACCCATACAGCGGAGTCTGCAGCGCGGCAAGCTGCGCATCGATCTGCGGCACTGTGTAGCCTAGCTGGGCGCATGCTGTGCGTGCCTGGCGGATGAGCCGCTCTGGCGAAAGGGCGAAGATGGTCTCCAGCGCACACTCCAGGTTGTGGGCGCGGTTGAGCAGCACCCGCCTGCCGTGAGCCAGGCGGTGGGTCAGGGCGTCGTCTCCGTTCTGTGTAGCCGCCTGGAAACCGCGCGTGATTTCCGTGAACGACATTCGTCCGAGCTTCCGCTCGAGTAGCGCAACCACATCACCGGTATCGCCCTCTTGTATGCTCCGCAACACTTCCAGGGCACGCTTCCCGCCGTACCGTGAATGCGCCGAACGTCCTTGGGGAACGCTGAGCAGCATGTCTTTGGCATGTCTTTGCAGTCGCAGATCCAGAGGGCATGCAGATAGCGCACAACGGATGTGACCGAGAACGATGTGAAACGCCGCTGCCCATGCACATCCTGAACATAGGCGAAACTAGCGTCGAAGTCAGCACGGATACGCTCGAATGCGTCCAGCTTGTCGGCGATGAGCTGCACCGTCGGTGATTCTTCAGTCGCTGCTCTGCCGGTGTCCATCTTCGCCTCCAGCGCCCGGTATCGGGTCGTGATCTGTTGGTGGGTCGCGGTCGCCGACGTGCTCGCTCGAGGCGCCACCGGTAGGTGGCTGCCCGACGCGATGCACGCGCGCGGTGCGAACGTGGTCCCTTCGCTCATGTCTGCAGACAGAGTGTGACGTGGCCGGCGGGACGATCTGCGTGCTCCCCGTTCCACCGGTACAGTCATCAGCCGAGCGTCCTCTCATGAGAGGACCTGCTCCTCCATCGTCGGCGCGGGCCGTGTATGCCGCTCCCGCTGCTCCGTCCGGCCCTCCACGTCGCTACGTCTACCTGTGACCGATCGCCGCGCGAGCAGCGCCGGCGGGACGCG
>CAYRVF010000234.1:0-3029 GCA_964427535.1 uncultured Ktedonobacterales bacterium | reverse complement strand
CGCTTCTTTTCCCACTGCTCCGTCTGATAATGCTCGAAGCTGGCCTTGCCCTTGGGATCTGTAAACTGCGCGGGCGAGGGGCGGATGCCCAGCACTTCTTGCCAGAGCGGGATGTGCGAACCCTTCTTTTCGCCCTGGATGCCCTGCTTGACTGAGATCGGAAGCCCCTTACCAATGACGTGCATGAAGTAGTTCTTCATCCACTCAGGCGCCGAGGCCTCAGGCGGCGAAATAAAGTCGCCCTTCCAGTCCCGATTCTCCAGGAGCTCCTTGGACGTGCCCACGAAGGTCGACAGTTTGTCACCGGCCTCCCGTCGCCAGTCCTCGTACCAGCCGAAGACGTCCTTCTGGTAGCCGGGGAGTTGTGCGCGCTCCTCCACCTGGCCACGTCCGCCGAACCCCGGCACACGGCCACCCGTGCGCGGCGCCACCAGATCGTCAGCGCTCTCGGGCAGCTTGCCCGTCATTGCATACTGGTAGATCGCGTTGGTGAGGCCGACCATCATGGGCAACGCCACCACATAGCCTGTGCGCGGGTCGTAGCTCGTGCCCTTGATGGAGAGCCCCTTCGGCTTGGTCGTGGCGCTGATTGCACCCCCGGCGATCTCGCGAACCGTGCCGAGATTCCATGAGTACGACCGCATAGCTAACTGTGCGGTCTGTTTCAGCGCCGCGTTCCAGAAGATGTTGTCCTGCACGAGCTCGCCAAACCTGTTGTCGACGGAGTCCCAAATCTTCTTCGCGACCGACACCTGATCGGCATAGCTCGCGGCCGGGTTGGCGGCCAACCATGCAGCCATGTTCTCGTGAAACGCGCCGACCTTCATCTTCGGAATGTAAACCTCGAACAGTGGCTGGCTGAACGACTGCAGGGTGCGGCCGACTTGCCGGGCGAGGCCACTCACGAGCCCCTTTGAAAAGTCGGATCGGATCGAAGCGGCGAGTTCGCCTCGCTTGAAGGCGGTGAAGTAGGAGTTGGCCGCCGTGAACTTGTAGTCGGCCGCATGGGTCCGTCCGACCGCGCGCCCGCCGCTGGCTTCAAGCAGGTCCATGGTCTGCTTCATGATGGCGCTGCCGGTCTGCCGTCCGAGGTAAACGTTTTGCGCCTTCCACCCCACGAAGGGCTTCACGCCGAGTGCGAAGGGCGCCGTGGCTGCGCTCTTGGCCGAGCCTGCCAGCAGCTTCGCGGCCTCTGCCATCTGCCCACGGCCAAGCGCGGCAGCGCCGGCAACAGCTTGCCCGACCGAGTTCGCAAGACTGGCCACCGAGCCCTCGTAGATCATGGTCGAGAGGTGATAGGCTGAAAGACCGAGCTCCAGTGCCGTCATCGAGTTGGATGCCGTCTGCGCCTTGTCGTAGATTTTCCCTGCCATCTCGCCGAGCTCGACCCAACCGCGACTGATGGCGTTGTTGTAGACCCGTGCAAAATCCGGGTCCGCGTAGGCCTGCATGTTGAACACTGCGCCATTTTTGGTCGTCACCATCTTCTGAGACAGCCGGCCCTTCAAGGGCACCAGGCCAAGCTTCCTGGCGATGGCTGGGTTGGCGTAGAATTTGATGTCCTTCACATGCCGGCCGGCGTCGAACGCCGCGTTATGCGCGATGAAGCGGTCCATGTTGGTGACGTAGTCGGTAATCGTCTCCAACGGGTTGAGCGTCTTCGGGACCAGGCCTGCGGCCATGCCGTCAGCGATTGTGGGGATCGAGCGCTTCTTCAGGTTCTTCCCCGTGCCCTGCTTGCCGCCGAACCACGCCTTGGTGAACTGAGACGCGGCCTGCGGGTCCTCCCACTGATGCGTGTAGTAATCCTCGACAAACGCCATCTGGTGGGTCGAGGGGAGGTTTTGAAGCTTGACCTGCCGCTTCTGGACGGCGTCGCGGATCGCATCGGCCACGGGCTGCAGCGCGGGGTCCTGCAGCGTGACGCCCTTGGTCCGCCCTTCAATGTAGGCGATCAGCGAAGCCTGCTCTTTCGGCGTGAGCTGGTTGACAGTCTTGAAGTAGGCGTCAAACGCAGCGCGGGTCTGCGCTGTGTCGCGTGCTGCGATGCCCAAGGCGTTGCGGACCAGGGTTGCTGCGCGATCTCCCTTGCCGAGCTTCTCCGGTGCGAAGATCTTGTCAAAGTCAGTCACGACGTCACGCGCGACCGTGGTGGCCCTCTTGACGGTGGAGCCGTACTTGATCACGCCTCCACCGGGCAGCACCAGGCTGCCCACGCCCTCAGTGATCTCGTGCTTCAGCCCGGTCTTCTCTTCGGTGGGGCGCGACACCAGCGCGCGGAACGCGCCCATGAGCGGACTGGTCACCGCGCCGAACAGACCGCCGGCTGCGCCCGTTACGCCCTTGAAAAACTTCAAGGGGCCGGTGTCAGGTGCCTGCGGTGGCGGGCCTTTGCCGCCGGCATCTTCCCACGCCTTGTAGGCCTTCTCGTAAGCGTCGTACTGCTGGACCTCCTCTTTCGAGATCGCCTCGGAGGCCTTCCGCCTGCCCTCCTTGTACTCCTGAAGCGACTCTTGGTAGACGCTGTAAATGTCGGTTGGGATGTCCTTCACGCGGCCGACACCGCTGTGCGTACTGGACGCAAGCGCATTGGGGTCGTTCTGATCGCGGAAGAAGATCGAGACGTCGCTCGGCTTCCGTTGAGGTGCGTCCGGCTTGTCAGGGGTTAACGCGCTAGAAAGTGCGGCCAGCGGGTCAGCCTTGCGTTCAGTCGGTTGCAAGCTATCAGAAAGCGCTGTGAGCGGGTCGGGCTTCTTCTCCTCTGGTTTCAGCAAGTCCGAAAAGTAGCCCTCGCCCTTCGGCTTTAGCAGGTCCGCGAAGTACCCTTCGCCCTCCGTTGGCTGCGCGTTCGCCGGCAGCTCGCCATCGTCGGGGAGCTCGCCCGCCTTGGCGTCCGCTCTTTCGGCTCTTTCCGTTCCTGCGATCGCTTTACCAAGCGGCACCCCTCTGGTTGGCGTTCGCCCTGGGGCTCCTGCAAGCGCAGTGGACCTACACCGGCTTCGACGCTTCCGCGCATGTGGCGGAAGAAA
>CAYRVF010000233.1:0-3045 GCA_964427535.1 uncultured Ktedonobacterales bacterium | reverse complement strand
ACCCGGTGGCTCCGCATCATCCGTGCCTTGTCAAACTTCCTGCAAGTTGCTCTAAGCATACCGCTAACACGTCCGCGCACTCGTGGCACGAAGCGTGGCACTGACTATGCGATAGACATAGGCGGGACGTGTCGCGATACGATATAAAATCACCGTGGAGAAAGGCACGTTCAAGGAGTAGATACGAGCCAGAAAGGACATGGCGGTTGCATGGCAACAGCGAAGAAACCGGAAGTGGTCGTCATCACCGGCGCATCGGCGGGACTTGGTCGCGCCATCGTGCAACAATTTGCCCGTGAAGGCGCCTCGATCGGATTGATCGCGCGCGGCGAAGACGGGCTGGAAGGCGCGAAGCGCGACGTCGAGTCGCTCGGCGGCAGGGCGCTGGTGCTCCCGACGGACGTCGCCGATCCCGAGGCGGTGGAGGCCGCCGCGCAGCGTGTCGAGGATCAGTTCGGCCCGATCGACATCTGGGTGAACGACGCGATGTCCACCGTCTTCGCGCCCTTCTGGGAGATCACGCCCGACGAGTTCAAGCGCGTCACAGAGGTCACCTATCTCGGCCAGGTCTACGGCACGTACGCGGCCCTCAAGCGCATGCTCCCGCGTGATCACGGCACCATCGTGCAGGTCGGGTCGGCGCTGGCCTATCGCAGCATTCCGCTGCAGTCGGCCTACTGCGGCGCCAAGCACGGCATCGCTGGGTTCACCGATTCGCTACGAACGGAGCTGCTGCACTACGGCAGCAAGGTCTGGATCTCGATGGTGCAGATGCCGGCGATGAATACGCCGCAGTTCACATGGTGCCTCGACAAGTTGCCGAACAAGTCGCAGCCGGTGCCGCCGATCTACCAGCCCGAGGTCGCCGCGCAGGCTGTATACTTCGCCGCGCACCACCGCCGCCGCCAGATCTACGTCGGCCTCTCGACGGTGCTGGTGATTCAGCTCAACAAGCTGTTCCCGTGGTTCGGCGACCTGTATCTTGCCAGGACTGGCGTGCAGGCACAGCAGACCAATAAGAAGAACGACGGCAACGCTCCCTATAACCTCTGGGAGCCAGTCGATGGAAAAGGTGGCGGCGACCGTGGCGCACACGGCACCTTCGACGCGAAGGCGCACTCACGCAGCCCCGAGACTTGGCTCGCCGAGCACCGCACCGCGTGGCTCACACCGCTCGCCGGTGCCGCCGCGGCGGCGATTGGGCTGGCGGCCGTCGCCGTCACAAAGCGCTCGGCGTAGGCGGCAGTGGCTATGAGCGTGCGAGCGCTGCTGCATTGGGGGCACTCGCTGCCCTCAATTCTCGACGACCCGGTGCCGCCAGGATGGAGCTACAATCCGTCGTCCTGGGGGGAGCGGATTCCGCTGGTCGTACTCTCGGTCATCGGGCTGGGGCTCTCCTGGTATCTCGCGATGAACCAGTTGGGGCTGATCCCGCCGGTGTGGGACCCTTTCTTCGGCACGGCGAGCAGCATGGCGGTGCTGCACTCCGTCGTCGATAAGTACACCATCGTGCCGGATGCGGCGCTCGGTTTCCTCGGCTACAGCGCCGATCTGGTGGTCGAGAGTGTTGGCGGGCGCACGCGCTGGCGCACGATGCCGTGGATGGTCTGCCTGTTCGGGCTGACGATCTTTGGTCTGGGCATGGTGAGCATGCTGCTGATGATCGTGCAGGGTGTCGTCGTAAATGCCTGGTGCACACTCTGCCTCGGCTCGGCGGTCGTCTCGACGATCGTGCTGGCGCGCGGATTCGGCGAGGTGCTGGCCGCGTTACAACATGTCCAACGCGAGCAACAGGCGGGCTGCTCAGCATGGCGCGCGTTCTGGGGCCTGCACGACTATCCGCGCGCGCTTGCCTGAGTCCGCGGGCTCGCTCGATTGGGAGGGGCGGTATGTGGGCGCAAGCCATCAACGCCATACTCGGTCTCTGGCTGCTCTTCGCGCCATGGGTGCTTGACTTCAACGGACCGGCGCGCATCGTCGACCGCATCGCGGGACCGATTGCCTTCACGTTCGCACTCTGGGCGCTGCGCGACGTAACCCGAGGCGTCCGCGTCGTCAACGTGCTCGTCGGCCTGTGGGTGCTCACGATGCCGTGGGCGTTTCACTACGAGAGCGCCGCCGCGACGATCAACGGAATCGTCGTCGGTCTGGCGCTGATCATGTTCGCGCTGATCCGCGGCCCCATCCATCAGCGCTTTGGCAGCGGGTGGCGCGGCCTCATCTGGGCGGCGACTGAGGACATCCGCGAGGAGCGTCGTCACTAGATCCGCAAAGAACCGAGCGCCAGCCGTGCGGACGAGCCGCACCAGGCATCAACACCTTCGAATGGTTGCCCGAGCACGATTAAGTGCAATCACGCTCCTACTCGGCGCAAGCGGTGCAGGACGAATTCTGTCTGGTGGTCAGGCTGGATGTGAGCGGTGTCAATTGTGTACGATCCCGCAGCCAGCCTGACCACCAAGCGCTCGGGGGCATCAGTTCCTGGCCAAGCCACATCGAAGAGGTAGAGCGGCCGTCGTCCTACTATGTAGGCAGTGTTGCTCGGCTCCCAAATCTCCTCAGCAAGACGGGTGAGATGGTGTATCGCGCTCGTCTGCTCCTCGCCTGTGACCCATCGAACGAAGATCCCTTGCGTCGTGGTAGCGGGCCACCAAGCAGTTGCCATCGGTTCGTCACCCAGGACCAGCCCTTGTCCTCCATCGACCCTCAGGATGCCGGTATATCCTTCCACCGCACACGCGCGCTCGTAGTCTGTTTGTCTTGACTGCCGCAAGCCATTGCGTGATTGCTCACTTGGGTTATAGCCGGACCAGGCTGTCAGATATTCTGCCGGAAGTAGGATGAGCGGACCGCCATTGCTTTCGATCCATTGCAGTGGACCCGACTGGTAGATCATGTTTACGCTCGCTCTGTAGTCTGTGGATGAGACATTGCCTTCAATATAAAGTGCCGCGATAACGTGTGGCGCCCATCGTCATATTCTAAGCAGGCGTCGGCAACACACCCGATTAGAGCTGCGACAGCGCGCGGTCTAACTCGGTGGGT
>CAYRVF010000232.1:0-3065 GCA_964427535.1 uncultured Ktedonobacterales bacterium | reverse complement strand
GTCAGCAGCACGTCCTTGCCATCGGTGGGGTTGTAGAGCGCGTTGCACGAGAAGCGCGACGCGCCGACGAGCGTGACGTTGCCCTGCGCATCGACCGGCGATCCTGTGACGTGGAAGTGCTTGCCCGGCGAGGCTGTCGAGCCGGTGGTGAAGACGAATGGCGCCTGGCATGTCCCCGCGAAGCTGATGCTGTTCGCGAACCGCAGCGTGATCGCCAGCCCCTTGATCGCGCCGGACGAGAAGGCGCTGGAGGGACCGTACGGCCCGAACGCGCCGAAGACGTCTACCGGCTCGACGGTGATCGTATCCTTCCCGGCCTGCGTGCTGATCGGCCCGACGACCAGGCGAGGGAACTGGGTCAGCTCGATCAACGAACGGGAGCCATCCGTCGTCGCCGTCAGCCTCACCTGTTGGCTATATGGGCCACCGAAGCCCTGCCTGTCGGGATCGTCGACGCGCATCTCGGCGGTGCCCGTCAACACGGAGGCTAGCGGCGCCCGCCGGAAGCTCTGCGCCCGCACATGACAGGTGAAACTGCCCGCCGCACCCGATGCCGCCGTGTTGACCCGCAGTTGCAGCGCGCCGGACCCCGTCGCGGGAATCAGTGTGTGATCGAAGAACGCGCCGACATAGAACGGCGATCCCGCGCCGATGCGGCCGATGACGCTGCCGATGAAGACGCCCCGGAGGGGGTAGTTAGTTCCCGAGGCATGCTGCGATGTGCCCTCAGGTCCGTTTGACTGCGACGCGCCGCTCTGCGTAACGGTGCCCGAGCACCCCGTCGTCAGCCGATTGCCCGGACGCACGCTTACGCCGGTGTCCTGCCAGCCCGCGCCCGCGGCGACATTTACCTGTTTGCCGGTCGCCGCCTGCGCTGGGGTAGGCGTGCTAGTTGTACGCGATGAGGTCGAGCCAGCATCGCAGCCCGCGAGGAGGAGGGCAACCAGAAGCACGGCGCCGCACACGCCCTTCTGTGCCAGATTCCCCTTCATTCCCCCTCTTGCCACCAGTCGCCGTCGAAACGCCATCTGCCACATCCTTATTTGCCATCCCGATATGCCATTCCGCTGGTCTCAGTCCTCGCTTCGCGTCTATCGGTCCATCCTGAGCGGGAACTGTCCGCATTCCATCCGTAGCAGCCGCTCTGTTCGCACAATCGCGGCCACGCACACGTACCGCGACGTGGACCCGTTGTCGCTATGTCTTCGTTGTTCAGAGTACACTTGAGCGCAAGTGAATGCCGCGCGACGATGTGAAGAGCCGCATGGTATCAGGCGTCCACGATACATCCCATCGGGAGGTCGGCGAGATGAAGATAGCGATTGGCAGCGACGAGCGTACCCACCTGACCGATGCCCTGGTCGCCGATCTGCGCGCCCGTGGGCACGAACTGCTGCTCTTTGGTCCGCTCGGCGAGACCAGCACGGAGAACGACTGGCCGCTCGTCAGCAGCGATACCGCGCGTGTAGTCGCCGAGGGACGGGCAGAGACCGGCATCGTTTGCTGCTGGACGGGCACGGGAGCGAGCATCGCCGCCAACAAGGTGGCCGGCATCCGCGCCGCCCTCTGTGGGGATGCCGAGACCGCCCGTGGCGCGCGCATCTATAACGACGCCAACGTGCTCGCGCTGAGCCTGCGTGCCACATCTGAGGCGGTGGCGAAAGAAATCCTAGACGCGTGGTTCAGCACATCCGCCGGGGACGACAACTGGAACCGGCAACAGGTGGCGCGCATCGGCGAGATCGAGCAGCAGCATACATACAAGCGCTAGTGGTGTACACGTTCCCTCGCCTGACATGTCCCGTCTGAAAGCATGCGTGCGCGCGGTACGCATTTTGCGTTTCGGGGTGGCATGAAGATCGCTCACCTTCTGCTGGGACCGGCGCGGGACCGGTCGGCGGAGTGGCGCAGGGAGGACAGAGGGATGGATCAGGAGACTTCCTCGCAGCTGCCAGAGAACGAAGCAACGAACAAGATGGATGCCACTGATACGCCATTCGCGCCAGCCGCGCATCGCCTCGGCGAAGACCCCGACTGGGTCGTGGGCGTGATCGACGATCCCCTGGAGGCCGACCGCGTCTTCGAGGACGCCCTTGCCGCCGGGTTCTCGGAGGACTCCATCGTGGTGCTCAGCGGCCAGAACGCGGTCGATGTCGCCGACCAGAAGGAGGCCGAAGGAAACGCCCTCCAACGGCTCTACGCGCATATCACACGCTACGCGACCGACCCAGGCAACGCCGAGCGCGACTACCGCGACGAGGCCACGCAAGGGCACGCCATCGTGAGCATCCGCGCCGGGCACAGCGGGCAGATCGCGACGGCGCAGCAGGTGCTCGCCAACCACGGTGGCCACCGCATCAAGCACTTCGGCAAGTGGACGATGACCGACCTTGCCCAATAGCGTAGTCAACGCGAAACACGCGCGGGACGCCCGGAAGGATATCGGGCGCCCCGCGAGTTATCTTTCTAATGAAGCTGGGAATGCCTGCGCGACGGAAAGGCGGCCGGACGCGCAGGCTGGGAAACTGGGCATATGCAGCTCGCCGACAAAGATGATGGTCCGGCCTTACGAGTTGGCCAACCGCTGAGGACGCTACCGCGAGAGGGCATAGGCCATACCCACCAGAAGCGGGCAGAGCATTGCGGCGGAGAACGGGACGAGGTCCTGCGCATACCCCATCGGCGTCACGGGTATCATGTTGCCAAGCGCTAGACCAACCATCGGCAGCGTGGAGGCGGCGAGACCAGCGAGCCAACTCCAGTGGTGCGAAATCGCCGCCACGACCAGCAAGGCGACGCCGGTGATGCAGAAGAGCAAGAAGTCCACGAACTCGGTGAACGCCGTGCCCAAGCCCGCCCAGGGGTGACGGGCAAGGTAGGTGTTGGGGTCCGCCAGCAAGTCGGCGTTCCACAGGATGCCCGCGACGTACGTCGCTGCTATGAGCACAAGCAGTACGGCCAGTGCGGACCCTGTCCGCGTTCTGACGGTCGCCGTGGTCGCAATGCCGGCGATGAGGATGGCAACCAGGGCCACCACGCCGAGACCGTAGACACTGCTCGCCACC
>CAYRVF010000231.1:0-3092 GCA_964427535.1 uncultured Ktedonobacterales bacterium | reverse complement strand
GCTTGATCCCGAGCAGAACAACACCTTCACCGATCACTTCCTTGAGGCTCCCTACGACCTCTCGGAAGTCTTCTTCATCTGCACCGGCAATAATCGCTATCAGATTCCGCGCGCGCTCGCCGACCGCATGGACATCGTCGAGCTGCCTGGCTACACCGAGGAAGAGAAGATCGACATCGGCCGCAATTATCTGCTGCCGAAGGTGCTGGATGAGCACGGTCTCAGCCGCACCCAGGTGCAGGTGCCAGCGAACGCGATGCGGTTCATCATCAACCGCTACACCCGCGAGGCCGGCGTACGCAGCCTGGAGCGGCAGCTCGCGCAAGTCTGCCGCAAGGCCGCGCGCCGTATCGTGCAGCGGCCGGACGCGCGCGTTCGCCTGACCGAGAAGAACATCGAGCAGTTCCTGGGCATTCCGCGCTACTCGCCCGATCGCGCGCTCGAACGCGGACAGATCGGCGTCGCGACCGGCCTGGCATGGACCGCGAACGGCGGCGCGTTGCTGCCGGTAGAGGTCGTCACCATGCCGGGCAAGGGCAGCCTGCTCATCACCGGGCAGCTCGGCGACGTGATGCAGGAGTCCGCCCGTGCGGGCCTCTCGTACATCCGCTCGCGGGCCGAGGAGCTGGGCGTGCCGACCGACTTCCCGAGCACGCTGGACATTCACATCCACCTGCCTGAGGGAGCGATCCCGAAGGACGGCCCGTCGGCGGGCATCACGATGGCGCTGGCGATCGTCTCGGCGCTGTCGCGACGGCCGATTCGCAGCGACATCGCCATGACGGGCGAGATCACCCTGCGTGGTCGTGTGCTGCCGATCGGTGGCCTGAAGGAGAAGGCACTCGCGGCGCACCGTGTCGGCATCCGGCGGCTCATCATGCCCGCGGAGAACGCGAAGGACATCGCCGAGATTCCGGCTAAGATTCGCGGCGAAATCACCTTCACCCCCGTGGAGACGATGGACGAGGTGCTCGCCCTAGCGCTCTTCCCGAAGGCGGAGACACCCGCGGAGGCCGACGAGGAAGGCGCCGAAGGGGCTCCCTCCGGTGGCAGCGACAGGCGCGACACGCGCGACACGCCACCCCCGCCTACGGTGTTGCCGGTGCTGCAAGAGGAGGTCGCCGAAGACCTCAGTCGTGAGATGCCGCCCCTCAGCGGTCCATTGCACGAGCAGCCCGGCGCGGACACAAGCCTCTAAACGCGGACGGCATCAGCCCGTCCAACGCCCCCGAGCGGTCTTCCCTCTGGAAAGTCGCTCGGGGGCATTCTCGTCTCCTCTTCACGGTGTGCTGCGCCGTACCAACACACTGGCCGCCGGATATCAGGGCAATCTCAGCAGTTGCGCTGCGCCGACGACCGCCAGCTCGCTATTATCGCGCGGCTTCCATAAGTACTGGACTGGATAGCAGTGTGTGCTTGCCGTGCTATACTCCCGCCGAAAGGTCGCTCAGGACAGTCGAGGAGAGGGGCAGAGGACACTCGCGGCGCGACACCCATCGCACGGAGAGCCGGAAGCGGGCCGCGAATTCCCGGCGGGACAGGTGTGGGGGAGCAGGCAACGTATGCAAAAGGCGCGATACTGGGCAACAGCAACTGCCGGGAATAGGTTGGAGCAGACCCGAAGCGTGAATCAGTGGCCGGCGCGGCATGAGGCACGCCGGAGCCAGCACGTGTCGTCACACGCGACTGACAGACGTTCCCGTGGTGGGGCGGTGGCCGTGTTGGAGAAGGCGCACCCACGCGCGACACCCACGCCCGAGCAGCACCCTATCCGCACCGGGCGCCACATCCTGATCGTCGAAGACGATCCGCGAGCCGCCGCGGTTATCCGCGATACGCTCCAGCTCGAGGGCGAGCCGAGTTGGACGATCATGGTGGCGAACGACGGCGAGCGCGCGCTCGAATACGCGAATGAGATGCCGCCGCACCTCGTCCTGCTCGATATGCACCTACCGCGCATCGGCGGCGCGGACGTCTATCGCCGGCTGCGGGCCAACGCGCGCACGAGCGCCGCACGCATCCTGTTTCTCACAGGAGCGACATCACACGACCTGCACCAGCAGGGAGTCGAGGACGGCGCCATCCTCCGCAAGCCGTTCGATGTGCGCCAGCTCGTCAGCATCGTCCGCTCGCTCCTCGCAGAGTAGGCAGAACCTCTCCCCCAAGCCCCTTCCCTTGGAGGGGAGGGGCCGCGAAGTCACCGTGTGTGGCTAGGAGCGTCGGTGGTCTCTAGGGGCGAGGTATGCCTCGCCCGTCTGCCGGTGTATTGGGCTATGCCCTCAATGGCCAACCCATGCGTGGCCGAGGTCTCATGCGAGCGGTAGTCTGACTACCGCTCGTGCCATTCGGGTGGCGCGGGCTCAGTGCATGGCTGGCATCCTTCGTGCGAATACTGTCCGTTGGCTGGCCGTCGTAGGCGCCAGTTGTAACAACTGCGACCCGCGAGCCGAACCCGCGTATATACAGGTGTCGTGGAGGATATCGTACCCTTGACATGAGAGGCGAGGGATGATATATCATTAAGGGAGCATGAGAAACATGTGTTCCATGCTACTCTTCTACCCGCACGCACACACTCAGACGCTGACTTCCGATCCCACGACCTCTTACGTCGTCCCCTCTTCACGCTCTCGTCCATCGCAGCATTGAAGCGCGATGAGTCCGCGTGCGACATCGACAGGCGCATCCACGTGTAGCGCCGTCTGCCATTGCGCACATGACATCCGATACCATGTGCATTCCGACTGAAAGGAGACTGGGCGTCCCGCCGGTTCTACCCCCCGTCACACACTGACGATACCGGCACTCCTCCTCCTCCGACGCCCAACATGACTGTTATGAATATTATCGAATTAGAGACACGAACGGTTCCCGAGCTTCGCGACATCGCCCGCGAATGGGATATTTCCGGCTACTCTTCACTGCCAAAGCGCGATCTGGTCTTCCGGCTGTTGCAGGCCGACGCCGAGCGCCAGGGCAATGGATTCAGCGCCGGTGTGCTCGAAATCGTTGACGAAGGCTTCGGCTTCCTGCGGCGCGAGGGCTTCCACGCCAGCAGACTCGACGTGTATGTGTCGCAGACACTGATTCGC
>CAYRVF010000230.1:0-3121 GCA_964427535.1 uncultured Ktedonobacterales bacterium | reverse complement strand
CGCGCAGCGTGGCCACCTGCGCCCAACTGCCGATGTCGTTCCAGCCCATGGCGACGGGAATCACGACGAGGCCGCTGGCGCGCTCGAGCACGCCGACATCGATGGTCACGTTCTCGGTCAGCCGCGGCCAGACCGCCGCCATCACTTGCGCCACCTCGGGGGTCATCACGCCGCCGGTGGCCGCGGCGGCGGCGCCGATCTCGTCGAGCACCGCCGCCACCGGCGGCACGTGCTGGCGCAGCTCGGCCAGAATGCGGTCGACGCGCCAGACGAAGATGCCCGAGTTCCAGACGTAGTTGCCGTCGCGCAGATAGCCTTCCGCGACCGCGCGTTGGGGCTTCTCGACGAAGGCGCGCACTTCGCAGCCGCTGAGCGTGCCGCTGGTGGCGATGGCCTGGCCATGCTGGATGTAGCCGTAGCCAGTCTCGGGATAGGTGGGCGCGATGCCCAGCGTCACCAGCGCCCCCTCGCGGGCGATCTCCTCGGCGAAGACCAGCGCCTCGCGGAAGCCGTCGACGTCGGCGATGGCATGGTCGGCGTGGAAGGAGCCCATCACGGCGTGCGGGTCGCGGGCGGCGATGAGCGTCGCGGCGAGGCCGATGGAGGCCGCCGTGCCGCGCCCGGCCGGCTCGGCCAGGATATGCCCGGCGGGCAGCTCGGGCAGTTGGTCGGCGACCGCCTGGCGGTAGTGCTCGAAGGTGACGACGTAGAGGTCGTCGAGCGAGACCAGCGGCGCGATGCGGGCCACGGTGTCTTGCAGCATGGTCGCGGGTCCGGCGAGGCGGAGGAACTGCTTCGGCGTGGCGGTGGTGCTCAGCGGCCAGAGGCGGGTGCCGCTGCCCCCGGCGAGAATTGAGGCGTACATCAGTGTGGTGTCCTCCCGTCGGTCTGCCGTCGTTGTCGTCGCGCACGCATCCCTGCGGATAATAGTCGCGTGTCAGCGCCAGAGCATCTTACCCAACTTGATCACTGGAGGCAAGTCAAGCGGGAGGTCCGGGCAGAGCACGCCTGCGGTCTCACGCAGAGTGCGCGCGTGGGCATTCCCCCCGCCCCATTCTCCTCGCAAGGTGAAGGGAGACACCCGGCCAGCCAGCCGCGGCTTGGCGCCACGAGCGCGCGGCCAATGCCTCTTCTTCGCAAAGGGGTGGGGTAGGTGAGAGGTTCCGCGGAACTCGCTGTTGCCAGTCCGGCTGCCGTTCATGGACAAGTGTCCGGACACTTGTCCGGTGGTATGCCCTGGCAGATTTTATGCGGCAATGGCATAGAGCATGCAGCAGTATAGCCACCATTCTCGAATGCGAGATCTGCGCGCCTGAGGAGCATACATAGTCCCTCAACCTAGTACTTCGACCCACTGAGAGCAAAGGGCTGAGCTCATGGAGCCAACGTTCTACGGACAGACCCCGGATGGCGATACCCCTGACGACATGCTGTTCGCGAGCATGCCAACTCCGGTCGATGAGAATCTCCACCATGCCGTCTCGGTTGAGATGGAACCTGGGTGGATGGCGACTCGGGCGTTGCTCCAGGTCGGCGGCGATGAGCTGCTGACGTTGATGTTGCGTCCGTCCTTCCAGCCCGTCCGCGATCTCGATCTCGTGCCGGTCTCGCCGTGCGAGCACTGTGGAGACGGCGGCATGCGCACCGCTGGCACGCTGCGTACCCGACATGGACGGCAACTGCTGCGCTCGTGCGACACCTGCGGCGCGATCCGCATCGGTGATGACGACGTGGGCCCGCGTCGCCCCCCTGTCGCTGAGGCGTAATCCTACCCCCCATCCTCTGACCCCCTCGCCTACCGTCAGGTGGGAGAGGGGGATTTTCGTCTGCGCGTTACCGTCCGCCGCAAATCGCTCGCCGCATACACCTTTCCTCGCGGGGAAGGGGGTGGGCTGAGGCTGCGCCCCACCACCTGCCTTCGTGAGACGCGCATGTTTGGACTGCTGGCCGTGGACGTGCAGCCTGTGGCTTTTCAGATGCTTGACAAGCGTCTCCGCGTCCGTTACATATATAAAAGACTGCTATATAAAGTGGCGCTATGTAGTCAGGATGATGCTCGCCGCGCGACGACGACGCACGCGGTGGACCGAGGCAAGCGCGGACGGAGACTCATGGATACTGGCGAACAGCCGATTCAGTGGCACGAGTACGTCGATCTCAAGGTCATGGCCAAGGCCATGGGCGACGTCGTGCGCCTGAACATTCTGCATGCGCTCGCCAGCCAGAACGAGATGATCGTCACCGATCTCGCGCAGCAGTTGCTTGTGAGCCAGCCGCTCATCTCGTGGCATCTGACGATACTGCGCCGGGCAGGTCTAGTACGGACCCGGCGCAAGGGGCGCCTAGTGTATTGCTCGCTCGACCGTGAGCGCTGCGCTGAGGCTATTCGACAGCTCGGTGAGGTTGTTGCGCCGCCACGGCAGACTGAGTCACGCGAGGTTCCTGCTCCGCCGGAGCCGCACGAGGAACCACCAGCGACCCAGACCGCACACAGCGAGCTGAATGGCGCCGCACAGCGGCGTGGACCCTGAGAAGGGTCGGCTCTACGCGCGGAGAACATGGCAGCTGACACACGGGACCCGCGCACGCGGAGACGCGAAACAGCACGTCCATTCTTATGGAGTTTGTACGGACATGTGTAGGAGGGTTTGACACAATGGGCAACAAGAAGGTGCGCGTCGCGATCGTAGGCGTGGGCAACTGCGCCTCGTCGCTCGTGCAGGGCGTGGAGTACTACAAAAACGCCGCCGATGACGACTTCATTCCTGGGCTGATGCACGTCAACCTGGGTGGCTATCACATCAACGACATCGAGTTCTCCGCCGCCTTCGACATCGACGCCACTAAGGTCGGCAAAGACCTCAGCGAGGCGGTTTTCTCCGGCCCGAACAACACCTACAAATTTGCCAGTGTGCCCTCCAAGGGCGTGACTGTGCAGCGCGGTATGACCCACGACGGCCTGGGAAAATATCTCTCGCAGGTCATCACCAAGGCGCCCGGCTCGACGGCTGACATTGTGAAGGTGCTCAAGGACACCGGCACGGATGTCGTCATCAACTATCTGCCAGTGGGCAGCGAGACGGCGACGAAGTGGTACGTCGAGCAGGTGCTTCAGGCGGGC
>CAYRVF010000229.1:0-3161 GCA_964427535.1 uncultured Ktedonobacterales bacterium | reverse complement strand
GCGGCCAGATCGAGCGGCTGCGGGCGTAGTTCTGCGCCCACTTGAGCATGTCGGCGACACTGGTCAGCGCGACGTTTGGCTCCTGCTCGCCAGGGATATATTCGCCCGGGCGTCGCTCATGCATGCGAGCCGACATCGACATTCCGGCCATTGGCAATTCGATACCTCGGCGTGGCGTCTCCGCCTTGCCAGGGGTGTTTGCGCTCATGACGATGTCCCTTCTGAAGCCGGCGATTGCTGACTGCGTATTCATTGCGCGGTCAGGCGCCGCCGCCTGAGCGGTGCGGCGATGCGCTGCCGAAATGCAAGCGTGTGTTTGTGTTGTGCATGTCGCGTGTATTCGTCCAGTAAACGCGGGCAGGGAGCCGAAGCGGTGCAACCGCGTGCGAGGGGACGAACTACGCGGGTATGTTCAGGATGTACTACCAGACAAAACCATTGCACATTATAACATGCGCCCTGCGGCACTGCACGCATGCAGCGGGCCAGGGATGTGCCTGGTTGGCAGGGTCTATCCCGAATCCGTCGGCAGAACCTCTCCGCCTCCCCTCCAAGGGGAGGCGGATCGAGGCGGGCGTGCATCCGGGATCGCAGCGATTGAGGCACCTCTGGTGCCAGTACGTGCCGTTCTGGAGGGGCGAGGCATGCCTCACCCGTCTCCCGCAGGATGCACACATTCTCACCTCAAGCTCACATCCCATAGAAGGCAGCGATCACTGAGTGGGAGTTTGCGCACGACGGCAGGGCACATACGCATTGAGGATGAGGCCCTTGCAACGCGCCATTCGGCATGATATCGTCCTCAGAGTGTGTTCGCTTTCATACATGTAGGATGACGGTCGTACAGGGGAAGGGGGGTGGGTGTGGCAGCGCAAACATCTTTCCGCTCCCCCCGCAGCCTCTTCGCCGGATGGCCGGCCGCGATGCGCTGGAACTTCCTGGTGTTCGGCGCGGATATCGCCTTCTTCAGCCTGGGGCTGAGCATTTCCTCGGCGTACACGGTGCTACCGCTCTTCGTGCATCACCTCACCGCCGACAACACGCTCGTCGCGCTCATCCCGGCGGTGCGCATGCTCGGCCAGCTCGTCCCGCAGCTCTTCGTCGCCTCCACCGTCGAGCGGCGGTCGCGGGCACTTCCGCTCATTCTGCGCTGGACGATTCTCGAGCGCGTGCCTTTTCTGCTCCTCGGTCTGGGCGCGCTGCTGTTGGTGCATGTGAGCCCCGGTCTGCTGCTCGTGCTGCTCTTCAGCATGGTCTTGCTGGCCAACACTGGCTCCGGCCTGTGCTTCCCGCCGTGGCTCGACATGATCTCGCGCTCGGTGCCGATGAGCTGGATTGGCCGCTTCTTCGGTTTCTGGACGGGCGTCGGTGGCGTGCTGGGCATCGGCGGCGCTGCCATCGCGGCAGCGCTACTCGCCAACGTGGCCTTCCCGCTGAACTTCGCGCTCTGCTTTCTGCTGACCTTCGCGGCGTATATCGTCTCATATGTGCTGCTCACGCTGGGCCGCGAGCCCGCCCGGACGAACGTGCGCGAGCGGGCGGAGGAGACGGAGGCGCCGATTCAGCAGTTGCGCGCGCAGGCGGGCGAGATACGCCATCTGCTGCGAACCGACAATGGACTGCAGCGCCTCATCGCGAGCAACGCCCTGCAAGGCATCGCGACGATGGCGGGCGCGCTCTTCGCGGTGGCGGCGATCAAACGGGGTGGGCTGACCGATGCGCAGGTCGGCGTCGAGAGCACCGTGCTCTTCGTCGCGACGACGGCGGGCAACTTCCTGTGGGGCGCGCTCGGCGATGCGCGGGGGCACAAGTCGGTGCTGCTGTGGGGGTCGGCGTGCGCTGGCCTGGCGGCGTTCGTCGCCCTCGGCGCGCACGGTTTCGCGGCCTACGCGGCGGTCTTCCTGCTGCTGGGGCTGAACGTTGCGGCGATCAACCTCGCCGGCCTGACGTTTATCGCGGAATATGGCCCCGAGCGGAAGCGTCCCACCTATATCGCGCTTTCAGCCGTGTCCTACGCGCCATTCGCGGTCGGCGCGCCCATCCTCGGTGGCTGGATCGCCGACACCTTCGGCTATCCGCCGGTCTTTGTCATCGCGATGATCGCCGGGTTTGCCGCCGCGCTCGGCTTCTGGCTCTGGGTGCCCGACCCGCGCAAACGCGCCGCCGCCGAGGCACCCGCTGCCTGAGCATGCCGACCTGTCCGGCTATTCGGTGTCGCGGATGAGCGCGAGGAACTCGGCGCGGGTGGCCTCGCCCCGGCGGAAGGCGCCGCGCATCGCGCTCGTCACGGTGAGGCTGCCCGGCTTCTTGATGCCCCTCATGGTCATACAGAGGTGCTCGGCCTTGACGACCACCGCGACACCCGCGGGCTCCAGCGTGGACATGATGACATCGGCGAGCTGGCTCGTCAGGCGCTCCTGCAGTTGCGGACGGCGTGCGAGAATCTCCAACGCGCGAGCCAGCTTGGAGAGGCCGACGACGCGCCCGTTGGGGATGTAGCCGACGTGGGCGACACCGTGGAACGGCAGAAAGTGGTGCTCGCACATGCTGTAGAAGGGGATGTCTTTGACAAGCACCATCTCCTGGTGGCCCTCCTCGAAACCCACGCGCAGCACGTCCGCCGGGTCCTGATGGAGGCCCGCAAAGACCTCGGCATACATGTCCGCGACGCGGCGAGGGGTATCGCGTATTCCCTCGCGCTCGGGATTGTCACCAATCGCCTTGATGATCTCGTAGACCGCCTCGCGCATGCGGGCAATGTCAAATGGTTCGGTTGTCGGCGGTTCGTCACGACGTGCCATGAACGGGGCTCCTAGTAGTCTCACCACCCGCGTCTCGCGTGGCGGCGTGTGCCAGCTCGTGCCGCTCGCTCTCGTCGTCGTGGCAGCTCTCAGGTCTGGCACCGAACTCCCTGCGCGAGCGGAATACCCTACGGACTATAGCATTCAGACATTCGGCGCGTGCAACCTCTGCCCGGAGGTTCGCGCCGCGCTCGCGAAGAACGGCGCCCGCATGTCATCAGAGCCGGACTAGACAGCCTTGGCGCGGTTGTGTATACTTGCGACATAACGTTCGCGATGATGCGAGCGACCCCGATTTGGCGATGCACGGAGGCGCACAGCCGCGCACCGAGGCCGGAAGACCCATCCCGTCTAAGGGAG
>CAYRVF010000228.1:0-3172 GCA_964427535.1 uncultured Ktedonobacterales bacterium | reverse complement strand
CGACATCTGCCGGAGCGCCAGCCGTTCCACCACAGTTGATCGCGTTCGTCGCGTTCCCCATAGTGGGCGCACTCATCGTCACCCAGCGACCGCGCAATACGGTCGGCTGGCTCTTCTGTGCCCTGCAACCAGAGCACGTCTCGCTGTGGCTGGCGTCCCGAGCCGATGGACGAGCGCAGCCTGAGCTAGAGGGGAAGGCACCAGCATGAAGCAGGATGCGGGAGAGACGCAGCCGCATGCGGCGAGGGCCATCCGAGCTCTCGCCTGGCTGGTCTGCGCGCTCTGCATCGTCGCAGGGGCCGTCGCCCTCGTGCTCGAGCCCGTCAACCGGTCGGGGCCGTACAAGGAGAGCGTACTCTATCCGGGAGGGCTCGCCATTGCGGTGCTCTTCCCGCTAGTCGGTGCCCTCATCGCGACGCGCCATCCGCGGAACTGGATCGGCTGGATCCTCATCGGGATGGGCTTGTCGGAGGCACTGGCCGCACTCACCGGTCCGTACGCGATCTATGCGCTCTTCACGCACCCTGGTCAGCCCGGCGGGGCCTTTGCTTCCTGGGTGGATGCGTGGGCGTGGGTGCCGGGCTTCACGCTCGTGGCGCTGCTGCTGGTGCTGTTCCCCACAGGCAAGCTACTTTCACGGCGATGGGGGCTTATCGCTTGGGCCGCCGCGCTCGGCACAGGCATGGAGGTGCTCGCGTTCGCCGTCGTGGCGTGGCCCGTTCGTGGTCCGTATCTCATCATCCATCGCGACGCCGCTACCGTAACGACCGGGGCTTTCGCCAATGCCCTAGATGCCGTCGGCGGCTTCTTCCTCATCGTGAGCCTCCTCGCCTCCGTCGCGTCCATCGTCGTCCGCTACCGGCGTGCTGGCGGCGTGGAGCGCCAGCAGATCAAGTGGTTCGCATACGCGGCGGCGCTCGCCGCGCTGATGCTGCTGGCGAGCATTGAGCTCAATCCCAATGGCGGCTACCTCAACGGCGACCTCTTCAACCTCGCCGTCACGCTGCTGCAAACGCTCGGCTACGCAGGCATAGCAGCCGCCATCGGCATCGCCATCCTACGCTATCGCCTCTATGATATTGACATCCTCATCAACCGCACACTGGTCTACGGCTCGCTCTCGGCGGTGCTGGCAGCGGTTTACTTCACTTGCGTGATTGGCACGCAGGCTATCATCCAGGCGGTAACTGGCACCGGCAGCACCAACACGCCGTCCGTCGTCATCGTCGTCTCCACGCTGCTCATCGCCGCGCTCTTTAACCCACTACGCCATCGCATCCAGGCGACGATAGATCGGCGCTTCTACCGCCACAAGTATGACGCCGCCAGAACGTTGGCAAGCTTCAGCGCCACCTTGCGCCACGATGTGGACCTGGGCCAGCTCCAGCAGCACCTTCTGTCAGTCGTAGACGAGACGATGCAGCCGGCGCACGCCTCGCTGTGGCTGCGTCCCGACCGGCGGGAGGTGACGCGATGAACGTGATATCACCTCAGGCGACAACGGCTTCCAGCAGGCCTGATGAGCGCGATACCGATCTGCATGGGCCGTGGCTGCTTATCGGGCGCGCTGGTTGGCTGGCGCTGGCGCTGCTGGTCCTCGTATTGAGTACCCTCGCCATTCCTGGAGCATACAGCACGCTGCAATCGCTCTGCGAGCCGGGAGTGCGCTGTGTAGCCGTCCAGTTGACGCCATACGATCTGCGCCTGCTGCGGCAGATTGGCCTGACACCGAGCTTCCTGGCGGTCTATCAAGTGGGGTGGGATGTGGCGACTGTGCTGATCTACACCACGCTGGCCGCGCTCATCTTCTGGCGCCGTTCTCAGGAGCGATTCCCACTCTTTGGCGCCTTTGCGCTGGTGCTGTTTGGCGGAGCCACCTATACCGAACTGCTAGCTGATGGGTTGCGAACGCAAACGCCAGTCTGGTATTGGCCGATCCAGATCCTGTATTTCCTGGGACTGTTGAGCTTCTTAACATTTTTCTTGCTTTTCCCGCGTGGCCGCTTCGTGCCGCGCTGGACGCGCTGGTGGGTCCTCGTGGCGGCCCTGGCGGAAGCACACTATGTCTTCATCACCGACCCGCTGCAGGCCAGCAAGAGCCATAATCCCTCGGACTTTCTCCTCTTCGCCGCTCTTGTCTTCAGTCTGGTCGGTATCCAGGGCTACCGCTACTGGCGCGTCTCGACATTCCGTGAGCGCCAGCAGACCAAGTGGGTGGTCTTTGGGTTCGGACTAGCCATAGTTGGAGCTGTGGTGAGCTTCAGTGTACCGCACTTGTTGTTTCAACGCCAACTGGTGGAATCGTCGGTCTTCCAAGTTCTGGTTCTCAGCACCATGACCAATGGCATTCTGCTGCTTATCCCAATCGCGATAGCCATCGCGATTTTGCGCTCGCAGCTCTACGACATTGATGTGGTCATCAACCGCACACTAGTCTACGGCTCGCTCTCGGCGGTGCTGGCGGCCGTCTATTTCGCCTGTGTCATCGGCGTACAGGCCATCATCCAAGCGTTGACTGGCAGCCCCAACACGGCACCCGTGCTGATCGTCGCCTCCACACTGGTCGTCGCGGCACTGTTCAACCCCCTGCGCCATCACATTCAGGCGACGATAGATCGCCGATTCTACCGCCGTAAGTACGATGCCACGGAGACGATTGCCGCCTTTGGCGCCACGCTGCGTACCGAAACAGACCTGAGCAGCTTGAGCAAACATCTGGTGAGTGTGGTGGACGAGACGATGCAGCCGGCGCACATCGGCCTCTGGCTGCGCCAACCAAAACGACTGCTGCAGTCCAAGGAGAAATGAGTTGAGCCTTCTGTTGACATCCACCACAACCAGCACGCTTGGGCCAAGCGCACCCGACACGCGTCTGTATGGACGCCGACTCGTCATCGCGCGAGCGACCTGGATTGTGCTGGCAGGCTTCGCGCTGCTCATCTTCGCTGCTAGTCTCCCGGTGTTCTTTACACAGCTTCAAACCCCGTGTATACACATTCTCTGTCCTTCCAGAGCACTCCTTCCGTCCAGTGCACAGGCGCTCCAGGATGCCACTGGCCTCTCGCTTACAGGCTATGCGACCCTCAGTGCTGTCCTGGCTGCCCTGGCATCGCTGGTGTGGATTGCGATGGGCTTCTTCATTTTCTGGCGCCGCTCTGCTGATTGGATGGCC
>CAYRVF010000227.1:0-3206 GCA_964427535.1 uncultured Ktedonobacterales bacterium | reverse complement strand
GGCTCGCGCCTGCTCGTGCAGGAGAGCATCGCCGAGCGGTTCCTGACGAAGCTGCGTGCCCGCATGGAGAAGTTGCGCGTCGGCGACCCGCTGGACAAGGCCGTCGATATCGGCGCCATCGTCGCGCCGGTGCAATTGGAGAAGATCGAGCGGCTCGTGCGGCAGGGTGTGGACGAAGGCGCGCGGCTCTGGCAGCCAAGCTGGGCCTGCCCCACCGACGGCTACTTCTATCCGCCGACGCTGCTTACTGGAGTCGCGCCCGCCTCGACCGTCGCGCAGGTCGAGATTTTCGGCCCGGTGCTCGTCGCGATGACGTTCCGCACGCCAGAGGAGGCGGTCGCCCTCGCCAACAACACCGCCTTTGGACTGGCCGCGAGCGTCTGGACGGAGAACGTCAACCTCGCGCTGGATATCGCGGGCAAGATTCAGGCGGGCACCGTCTGGATCAACAGCACCAACCTCTTCGACGCGGCCTCCGGCTTCGGCGGTTACCGTGAGAGCGGATATGGACGTGAAGGAGGACGTGAGGGCCTCTACGAATATGTGCGCCCAGCGTGGGAGGCAGAAACCTCCGCTGCCGCACCCGACCCTGTCACGGGGGTGGAAGAGCCGGGCACCAATGGGCAGAGCCGGAGCCGCAAGCGCGCGTCCGCCTCTGCCGCAACCAACGGGCACAACAACGGTGTCGCTGTATCGCTGCCCGCGCTGCCGCGTATCGACCGCACGCCCAAGCTCTATATCGGCGGCAAGCAGGCACGGCCCGATTCGGGCTACAGCCGCGACGTGTTCGGACCCGACGGCGCGGTGCTGGGCGAGGTCGGCGAGGGCAACCGCAAAGACATCCGCAATGCCGTCGAGGCGGCTCACAAGGCGACCGGCTGGGCGCGCATGACGGGACACGCCCGCGCGCAGGTGCTCTACTACCTCGCCGAGAATCTGGCCGTGCGATCCGCTGAGTTCGCAACGCGTCTTCGCGAGATGACCGGCCAGTCGTCGGAGGATGTGGACGCCGAAGTCGAGCGCAGCATCGAGCGGCTCTTCACCTACGCCGCCTGGACCGATAAGTACGACGGCGCGGTGCATGCCACGCCCCTACCAGGTGTAACGCTGGCGGTCCACGAGCCGATTGGCGTGATGGGCATCGTCTGTCCCGATGAGCGCCCACTGCTCGGCTTCGTCTCGCTCGTGGCCCCGGCCATCGCGATGGGCAATGCCGTCGTCGTGGTGCCGTCGGAGCGCGCGCCGCTCAGCGCGACCGACCTCTACTCCGTCCTCGATACGTCGGACGTGCCCGCGGGCGTCGTCAACATCGTCACCGGGCCGCGCGACGCGCTAGCGAAGGTGCTGGCCGAGCACGACGACGTAGACGCCATCTGGTACTTCGGGCCCCGCGCGGGTGTGCGCGACGTCGAGGCCGCCTCGTCCGGCAACCTCAAGCGCACCTGGACGACGGGGGTGCATCCCCGCGACTGGCTCTCGTCAGAGCAAGGCGAGGGACGCGAGTTCCTGCGCGAGTCCACCCAGGTCAAAAACATCTGGGTTCCAGCGGGCGAGTAGAAACCTTCTCAGCCTTCTTCTCGGGCAGGGGGGAAGTTCTGCTCGCACGAGGACGCTCACGCCATGCGACTGATCACCGGGGATGACTACGAGGCGGCGGCACAGCAGCGGCTCGACCCGGCGGCGTGGGCATACTACTCGGGCGGCGCGGGGGACGAGCAGACGCTGCGGGCCAACCGTGCCGCGTTCGCGCGTCTCGCGCTGCTGCCCCGAATGCTGCGGGGGTATGCCTCCGCTGACCTTGCCACCACAGTGCTCGGCACGCCCGTAACGATGCCGGTACTCGTCGCGGCAACCGCACTGCAAGGGCTGGCCTGCCCCGAGGGGGAGTGCGCGACGGCAGCCGCGGCTGGCTCGGCGGGAGTCATCATGTCCGCCAGCACCGAATCGACACGCTCGCTCGAAGAGATTGCCGCGACGGCGAGCGGTCCGCTCTGGTTTCAGCTCTACGTCTATCACAACCGCAGCATCGCCGAGCGGCTGGTGAGGAGGGCTGAGGAGGCGGGCTACCGCGCGATTGTGCTGACCGTCGACCTGCCCAGATGGTCGGGCATCGAGCGTAGCATCCGGGTCGGGCCGCCGCAGGGACCGGGTGCGCGCTACGGCAATCTGGTCGACTCCGGTCCGGTGGAATTGGTGGACGCCGTGCCGCTCACCTGGGCAGACATCGCCTGGCTGCGCTCGCTGACCTCCCTGCCCATCATCCTCAAAGGGCTGCTTGCGCCCGATGACGCGCGTCTCGCCGTAGAGCATGGCGTCGACGGCATCGTCGTCTCGAATCATGGCGGCCGCTCGCTAGACGGCGTGCTCCCCACGCTCGACGCGCTGCCGGGCGTCGTCGGTGCGGTGGCTGGCCGGTGCGAAGTCTACCTCGACGGCGGCGTGCGGCGTGGAATCGATGTGCTCAAGGCGCTGGCGCTCGGCGCGCGTGCCGTCTTCGTCGGGCGCCCGGCGCTCTGGGGGCTCGCCGTCGCGGGCGAGGACGGTGTGCGCGACGTGCTCGCGATCCTGCGCACCGAGCTGGAAAAGGCGCTTGTCCTCTGCGGGCTGCCCGACATCGCCAGCATCGACGAGACGCTGCTCGTCCACCAGCAGCCGTGACAGCGCGCCCGCGACATCTCCGCCTTGACTGCGGCGGCACATACGCATACAGTTGCCTCACCGCGACCCTGGCCGCTCGCTGGGGAGCGACATGTCAACAGAGGAGGCACTGTAGATGAGTGTTGACGAGACCTATCGCAAGTTCCGCGAGTTCTTCGACGCGGCGCACGCACCGGGCGCGCTGGACGCGAAGACGAAGGAACTGATTCACCTCGCGGTTGTGCTGGCGCAGCACTGCGAGCCCTGAGCGGTGACGCACTTCGCCGTGGCGAAGAAGCTGGGCTGCACTGATGACGAGATTGCCGAAGCGGTGCAATGCGCCTACTCCGTCGGCGCGGGCGTGATGTGGGCAATGGCCGACCGCGCCAAGAAGGACGCCGACGAACACTTCCGCTGGTGGGATAAAACCTCCGTCAAGCGCGCAATGCGTGAGGAGGATGGGACCTCCTGAAGGCTGACCTACAGCCCTGCTTGTATAGGGTCCTCATCCCCCTAACCCCCTTCCCCTTGCGAGGGGAAGGGGGAGCGAGGTTTCATGCCTACGAGCA
>CAYRVF010000226.1:0-3313 GCA_964427535.1 uncultured Ktedonobacterales bacterium | reverse complement strand
CTCGCCGGGCGTGTTCTTCGACCACGACAAGGGCAAGACCCACGCGTCGGGCAAGTATCTGTTTGCGGCGCGCGTCATTCCTTATCGCGGTTCCTGGCTCGATTTCGAGTTCGACGCCAAGGACCACGTCTATGTGCGCATCGACCGCCGCCGCAAGCTGCCGGTGACGACGCTGCTCTATGCCCTCGATTCCGAGGAGACCGAAGCCTATCGCGCCGAGCATAAGGCGGCGGGCGGCGAGATCGACCGCATGCAGATCAACGGCATGTCGCGCGAAGAAATCCTGAAGGCGTTCTACGGCACGATCATGTATCGCCGGACCGATGCCGGCTGGACCACCGCGTTCGACCCGGAACGCATGCGCGGCGTCAAGCTGACCCATGACCTTGTCGACGCCGACACCGGAGCCGTCGTCGCCGAGGGCGGTGCCAAGGTCACTCCTCGCCTTATCCGCAAGTTGCAAGAGCAGGGGCTCAAGTCCCAGCTGGTCAGCCCGGAAGAGCTCGTCGGCGGCTATCTCGCAGCCGACATCATCGATGAGAACAACGGCGTCGTCCTCTACGAAGCGGGCGACGAGCTATCGGCCGCCGATATCGAGAAGCTGGCCGCGGTCGGCGTCGAGGAGCTGCCGCTGTTGGCCATCGATCACGTCACGGTGGGCGGCTATCTCCGCTCGACGATGGCGATCGACCGCAACGCCACGCGCGAGGACGCGCTGATCGACATCTACCGGGTCATGCGGCCGGGCGAGCCGCCAACCCTGGAGTCGGCCGAGGCGCTGTTCAAGAGCCTGTTCTTCGATCAGGAGCGTTACGACCTGTCGGCCGTCGGCCGGGTCAAGATGAACGCGCGGCTGGGCTTCACCACCGACGACCAGGTCCGCGTACTGCGCAAGCAGGACATCCTGGCGATCCTGAAGATGCTGGTCGATCTCAAGGACGGGCGCGGCGAGATCGACGACATCGACAACCTCGGCAACCGCCGTGTGCGCTCGGTCGGCGAGCTGATGGAGAACCAGTACCGGCTCGGCCTGCTCCGCATGGAGCGGGCGATCCGCGAGCGCATGGGCTCGGTCGACATCGACACCGTCATGCCGCATGACCTGATCAATGCGAAGCCGGCGGCGGCGGCGGTGCGCGAGTTCTTCGGCTCTTCGCAGCTCTCGCAGTTCATGGATCAGACCAACCCGCTGTCCGAGGTGACGCACAAGCGTCGTCTCTCGGCACTCGGTCCGGGCGGTCTGACGCGTGAGCGCGCAGGGTTCGAGGTGCGCGACGTGCATCCGACGCACTATGGCCGCATCTGCCCGATTGAAACGCCGGAGGGCCCGAATATCGGCCTGATCAACTCGCTGGCCACCTACGCCAAGGTCAACAAGTACGGCTTCATCGAGACGCCGTACATGCTGGTCAAGGACGGCGTGGTGCAGAAGGAGCCGCGGTATCTCTCGGCGATGGAGGAGGAGAAGCTTGTCGTCGCCCAGGCGGATGCGCCGATGGACGAGACGGGGCGCTTCACCGAGGACCTGGTGTCGGTGCGCAAGCAAGGCGACTTCCGGCTGGCGCGACCCGAGGACGTGACGGCGATCGACGTGTCGCCGAAGCAGTTGGTCTCGGTGGCCGCGGCGCTGATCCCGTTCCTGGAGAACGACGACGCCAACCGCGCGCTGATGGGTTCCAACATGCAGCGCCAGGCGGTGCCGCTGATCCAGGCGGACGCGCCTCTCGTCGGCACCGGCATGGAGGCGGCGGTGGCACGCGACAGCGGCGCCACGATCATCGCCCGCCGCGCCGGCGTGGTGGATCAGATCGACGGTGCGCGCATCGTCGTGCGCGCCACGAATGACGATGGGACGACGAAAGGTGTCGATATCTATCGCTTGAGAAAATTCATGCGCTCGAACCAGTCCACCTGCATCAACCAGCGTCCGCTGGTGAAGGTGGGTGATACAGTGCAGGAGCATGAGATCATCGCCGATGGACCGTCGACCGAACTGGGCGAGCTGGCGCTGGGGCGGAACGTGCTGGTCGCGTTCATGCCGTGGAACGGCTACAACTTCGAGGACTCGATCCTGATCAGCGAGCGCATCGCGCGCGACGACGTGTTCACCTCCATCCACATCGAGGAATTCGAGGTGATGGCGCGTGACACCAAGCTGGGCCAGGAAGAGATCACGCGCGACATCCCCAATGTGGGCGAGGAAGCGCTGAAGAACCTCGACGAGGCCGGTATCGTCTATATCGGCGCGGAAGTGAATCCGGGCGACATTCTTGTCGGCAAGGTAACGCCGAAGGGCGAAAGCCCGATGACGCCGGAAGAGAAGCTGCTGCGCGCGATCTTCGGCGAGAAGGCGTCGGACGTTCGTGACACGTCGCTGAAGCTGCCGCCCGGCGTGACCGGCACGGTGGTGGATGTGCGCGTGTTCAGCCGCCGCGGCGTCGACAAGGACGAACGCGCGATGGCGATCGAGCGTGCCGAGATCGAGCGTCTTGCGAAGGACCGCGACGATGAGAAGGCGATCCAGGAGCGGTCGTTCCTAAACCGGTTGCGCGAGAAGCTGCTGGGCCGCAGGGCATCCGGCGGGTTCAAGGGCATCAAGGCGGGGACGGAGATCACCGAGGATGTGCTGAACGAGCATCCGCGCAACGCCTGGCGCCATATCGGCGTGCAGGACGATGCGGTAATGGCAGAGATCGAGACGCTGAAGCGCGAGTTCGATGCTGCCGTCGGTCGGCTGCAGGCGCGGTTCGACAGCAAGGTGGAGAAGCTGCAGCGCGGCGATGAGCTGCCGCCCGGCGTGATGAAGATGGTCAAGGTCTTCATTGCGGTGAAGCGGAAGCTGCAGCCCGGCGACAAGATGGCCGGCCGCCACGGCAACAAGGGCGTGGTGTCACGCGTGGTGCCGGTGGAGGACATGCCGTTCCTCGAGGACGGCACGCCGGTGGACCTTGTGCTGAACCCGCTGGGTGTGCCGTCACGGATGAACGTGGGCCAGATCCTGGAAACCCATCTTGGCTGGGCCTGCCATACACTCGGCGCGCAGATCGGCGAATTGGTGGAGACCTATCGCCGTACCGGCGCGGAGCGCGACGCTCTGCTCGAGCGCCTGCGCGACGTCTATGGCGAAGAGGAGTTCCGCGACAACATCGCGAACCTCGACACCGAGCAACTGGTCGAGTTGGCGGACAACCTGAAAAAGGGCGTTCCCATCGCGACACCGGTGTTCGATGGCGCGCGGATGTCCGACATCGAAGGCATGCTGGAGCGCGCAGGGCTGGATACCTCCGGCCAGGTGACGCTGGTCGATGGCCGC
>CAYRVF010000225.1:0-3340 GCA_964427535.1 uncultured Ktedonobacterales bacterium | reverse complement strand
CTGAGCGCTTTGAGCGTGCTCGAGAGCGCTTCCTAACTCATTCTAACAGGCCCTCAGGGAACTTAGTCCCTTAGTCCCCTACTCCCTTCGCTTCAGGGAAGGGGTCGCTACCGGTGCGTTCGCGGCCAAGGGTAGCGGGGCGCTTGTGGCGAGAATAGTGGGGCCTCACCCCAACCCCTCTCCCTGCGGGCAGAGGGGCTTTTTGCGTGTGCGCCGCCGCTGACCGCAGGCGACGAGCCTAACTCCCCCGTCCCCTCACAAGGGGACGGGGGCTGGGGGATGAGGCCCACTCGAGGGCTCAGCTCTGTGGGGTATTGCCCGCGTCCGTCGGGGGCTGAAGGGCGTCGGAGTTGAGCAGGTCCGCCGCGCGGAGGGAGCCGGGCGCGGGCGTGCCGCTGCCCATCTCGCCCGCCAGCTCGGCAAGCGTGCCGTCGTCGAGTCGCGTGTCGGAGAGCGGCCGGGTGAGCTGCGGCGTGCGCGGCGCCACGCCGGGCTGTGTGATCGGCCGCGAGGTCGACGCCCGGCTCGGTTCGAGCATCTCTGGCGGCGGCACGCTCGACCCGACCGTCTGCTGCAATTGCTCGGTGTCGCGCTTGATCGCTTCGAGCGCCTGCACCACCCAGGCGATGCCCACATCCGCCTGACGCACCGACCGCGAGAGCACCCCGAGCTCGTGCGCGAGAGTCGCCGTGCCGCGCTCTTCCGCCGCGGCCTCCTCGATGATCTGGGCGAGTAAGCCCCAGACTTCGGTGAGTTCGGCGCGCACCTCACCCTCTGGCAGAGCGAGCGGCTCGGTGGGCGCCATCTCGGCCGCGCGCGCCGCCACCTCCGCGGTGCTTGTGCCTGCCGCCCGGGCCGCCGCCACAGCCTCTGGCGTGAGCGCGGGGAGCGGTATGGTGAGCGGTGCGATGCCAGCGCCGCCGTCCGCATCCACCTGAATCGCCTCGAACTCCGCCGTCAGGCCGGGCGTGCCGACGCCAAGGTCGTGGCCCAGACCGCGCAGCGCCGCCGCCGCTCCGGGTTCGCGTCCAGAGGCGTCGTCCGCGGTGTCGGACATCTGGGTGATCGCGGCGGGCAACAGCGTGCCGAGCAACCTGCGCGCACGGGAGAGTAGCTCCATCTGTCGCTGCAGCCCCACCGCGAACGACTCCGACATCGCGATGAGCGCCCCGGCGATCTGTTGTGCCTTCAGCACCTCGTCGTTGGTGGTGGCGAGGCCGTCACGACTGTGGTCGATGGCCGCCGACACCTCGCTGGCAAGCGACTGGATGCGCGAGAGCCTACGTGTCATCGTCTGATGCATGTGCGTGAGCGCGACCGAGATGCTATCGAGCGGCGTATTCGTTATCATGGGCAGGCTCGACGGCGTCGGCGTGTTGGGCTCCGTCATGCGCCCCATCGCCTCGATCAGCGGGAGCGCGGCGGCCTCCATACGTGCGCGCATCTGGTCAGATTGCGTGGCCGATTCGATGCGATCGAGCAGCAGGTTGAAGCTGCCCGCGAGCACGCTGAGGTCGCCCGTCAGCAGTTCAGCGCGGGCGGTGTATTGTCCGCCCAGCACGCGGGTGATGGTCCCCTGCAGCACCGCGATGTCTTCTTCGAGCCGCAGACGCTGTTCCTCCGTCTGGAGCAGCAGCGCATCGAGCCGGGCCTGCGCGAACTGGAGCTCTTGCGCGCGCTGTGCCTCGAAGGCGCTCTCGAAGATGAATTGCGCCACAAGCCACGCAATCAGTCCGGTCAGCGCCTGCAGACTGACAGTGAAGACGACGAGCAGATAGGCGTCACGCTGCGATGTCGTGGACGTGACGGCCAGGCTGAACAGCATCGCGGCGGCGGTGATGGTCGTCGTAGTGGCGGCAGTCAGCAGCGTGATCTCCGGCGAGAACAATAAGCCGGACTCCAACACGACCGCGAGAAAGAAGAGGGATGATTGCGCCGCCTCAGATGGGTGCCCGCTGGTTGCCGCGACGATCACTTGAGCGGCCCAGGCGAGACCGCCGCCGAAGACGAGCAGATAGCTCGCGAGGCTCGTGTTGCGCAGCGTGCGGCTGGTGATGAACGCCGCCATGTAGATGACGAGCGCCACGCCATAGATCGCCAGCACCGGCACGTTCGCACCCGCCCCGACATATCCCACGGCGATGGCGAGCGTGAGCAGCCCCTGTGCGAGCACGAGAATATTGATGAGCCGCCTGCGCTGCTGTTCGCGCTCGGCCACCATCGCGAGCGTGTTGCGGATCATGCCTGAGAGCGGCAGGCGCTGGCCAGACAGCACCCGCGTCCGCTTCACGTCGCGCGCGAGCGGCCCGGACAGTGGCCCAGACAGCGGTCCAGACAGTGGCCCAGAGTGCGACGCCTCCAGTGGTGATCGCAGGTCATAGGGGGCCGCGCCAGGACCCAGTGTGGTCCGTCGCTCGCCGCCCAAACCCTGATACGGGTCCCGCTGATTCGACATAGCGTGTTCGTCGCGCGTCCCAAGACAGAGGCCATGCCGTCAGGCAGACTCCTCTCGCGCGCGCCTCCTTTTGATGTGCCAATCGCCAGTGAAGTGTGCGGCTCCGCATGGCGTGAGAGGTACGTGATTCGCGGCGCACTGCCCACGGAAAGCAGACGGGCTCCGCGCCGGTGTCTGAGGTAGGGTCCAGCGAGCGTATTGTAGGCAGCACGCTCGCGTATAGCAAGTGGTCTTGTATCACAGAACGCGCGGGAGCCGATAGCGTCTGGCCTCTCGCCGTGAGGCCAGTACGCCGCCGGGTAGTACTTGCAGGGGAGACTCGATGCGTCGCGCCCCGGCTCAGTGCGACCGTTGCCTCTCCAGAGGTGATGGAACAAACCGAGCGGAAGGCGGTCATGTGTCGCCCGCCAGACGACGAGACGCCCCCTCACCGGTCGTGATGAGAGGGCGTACTGTGTTCAGCGCGGAGAGCGGACGCTAGGCGAGCATCGCCTTCACCGCGGTGACGATGTGCGGCGCGCTGATGCCGGCTTCCTCAAGCTGCTGCTCGGGCGTCGCCGAACCCGGTAGGTGATGCACGGCCAGCTTCGTGACCTTGGGCAGCGGCCCCATCGGCGCCTGCTGCTCGTTACCCGCGAAGGCGCCCAGCACGGCGTCGCCAAGGCCGCCTTCGACCCAGTGGTCTTCCACGACGACGAACTGGCCGTTGGTCGCGCGGGCCGCTTCATGCAGCGTCTGCGCGTCCACCGGCTTGACCGAGTAGAGGTCGATCACGCGGACGTTGATGCCCTCGGACTTCAGCTGGTCGTACGCCTTGAGCGCCTCGAACAGCGTGATGCCCGCGCCCACGATCGTCACGCGGTCGCTGTCGGACTGGCGCACCAC
>CAYRVF010000224.1:0-3446 GCA_964427535.1 uncultured Ktedonobacterales bacterium | reverse complement strand
CGCAGCTCCTCCGCCGACTTGAACGTGCCGTCTGGGTTGGCCGCCGTCGCCCAGGGGATGTTCTGCGCGCCGGGGATGTGCCCGCCACGTTGAGCGCCTTCCTGCGGGTAGTTGATCATGTGGACCAGCTTGCCAGTGTACTCGTCGTTCGAGCGCACGTCCACCAGCGCCGTCTCACCCCGCCGCACGCGCTCCAACTCGTCTTCCACCTGGCGGCGGAACGCGCGGATGTTCAGGTTCGGGTCCTGCGCGGTGTACTGCGTCGGCGCGAAGCTCGGCTCGTCCTTGGTGTAGGGGCGGCTCTCCGCCTCCCACTTGGCGCGGCCGCCGTTCATGAGGCGCCCGTCCTGGTGCCCATACAGCCTGAACAGCCAGAAGCTGTAGGCGGCATACCAGTTGTTCTTGTCGCCGTAGAAGACGACCGTCGTATCGTTGCGAATGCCGTACCGGCTCATCAACCGCTCGAAGTCCGCGCGGTTTACAAAGTCGCGTGTCACGGGGTCCTGTACATCCGTGTGCCAGTCGAGTTTGACGGCATTGGGAATGTGGCCGATGGCCTCGTAGAGCAGCGGATCTTCGTCCGCCTCGACGATGCGCACGTTTGGGTCGTCCAGGTGCTGCGCCACCCACTCGGTATCGACCAGCACCTCAGGATGCGCGTATTCCGATGGCGCGCCCGTGCCGGACGACACGGTGTCTGTGTTTGCCATGAAAGTCAAACTCCTTACCTCTCCGCGTCTCACGCGGAAAACGCCTGCGCTCAGCGAACCCCGTGCCGCTCAGCTACCCGCACCGAGCGCGACGGGACTGCATCTCCATACGTACGGTACGTCGACTCGCCTGCCTCTTCATAAGTGTAGCATGTCGCACGGGTATTGTGCCCTAATTTTATCAACATTGTGCGGAATACCGCGTCCACCCCCTTTGTCCCTGATGGAATCCCCTGTGGCGGGCGAGAGCGAGGCATGCCTGGCCCCTACAAACGAAGCCGTCTGCCTGGGCGGCTTCGCTGCCCTATGGCCCCTTCCCCTCCCCTCCAACACAGGGGAGAGGTTCTGCCTCGCGCGGGTGGTCGGCCTGCATCGTGCTGCTCTACTATCCTTCGGGGAGACCTCTTTGCCCAGCGTGAGGACGACCAGCGCGGAGGGTATCAGCACATCATGCCATATCAGTTCGACGTCGCTCTTTCGAGCACGGTAGACACTTCCTACACCGAGGTGCCGCACGATCAACAGACGCCCATCGAAGGTCCGCTCTCGCCGGACCAACTCGAACGCATGCAGCGCTACTGGCAGGCGGCCAACTATCTGACCGTCGGGCAAATCTATCTGCAGTCCAACCCGCTGTTACGTCAGCCACTGCGGCCAGAGGATATCAAGCCCCGGCTCCTCGGCCACTGGGGCACGTCGCCAGGCCTCAGCTTCATCTACCTGCATCTCAACCGGCTCATCAAAGCGCACGACGCCGACATCGTCTATCTGGCTGGCCCAGGGCACGGCGGCCCGGCGATCGTCGCCAACGTCTATCTCGAAGGCACCTACTCCGAGATCTATCCCGAGGTCACTCAGGACGTAGACGGCATGCGCCGCCTGTTCCGCCAGTTCTCGACCCCCGGCGGCATCCCGAGCCATGTCAGCGTGACGACACCAGGGTCGATCCACGAGGGCGGCGAGCTGGGCTACGTGCTGATGCATGCGTTCGGCGCGGCCTTCGACAACCCCAACATGATCGCCGTCGCGGTCGTCGGCGATGGCGAGGCCGAGACGGGTCCGCTGGCGGGCTCGTGGAAGGGCACCAGCTTCCTCAACCCCGTGCGCGACGGCGCAGTGCTGCCGATTCTGCATCTGAACGGCTATAAGATCGGCGGTCCCACCGTCTTCGGACGCGACCGCGACGACGACGTGCGCGACGTGCTCCAAGGCAACGGCTACGAGGTCGTCTTCGTCGAGGTCGACGATCCCATGCGTGCCCACCAGGAGTTTGCCGCCACGCTCGAGACCTGCTACGCCCGCATTCGCGCGATTCAGGCCGACGCGCGCCAGCACGCCCCTGAAGACATCACGGAGCGTCCTCGCTGGCCCGCGATCGTGCTCCGCAGCCCCAAAGGCTGGACTGGCCCAAAGGTCGTCGATGGCCTACCGGTCGAGGGAACGTTCCGGGCGCATCAGGTGCCGCTTGATAAGGTGAAGACCAATCCCGAGCACCTCGCCCAGCTCGAGGCCTGGATGCGCAGCTACGAGCCCGAGCGCCTCTTCGACGCCAATGGCAGGCTCGTGCCCGAGCTGGCGGAGCTCGCCCCCACTGGCGACCGCCGGATGGGCGCGAATCCCCATATGAACGGCGGCCAGCTCACCATCCCGCTGGATATCCCCGACTTCCGCGACTATGGCGTCCCCGTCGAGCGACACGGCGCGTCTTTCGTCGAGAACACCCGGCCGTTCGGCAAGCTGCTGCGCGACATCTTTACTCGCAACCGGCAGCAGGCCAACTTCCGCCTGACGTGCCCGGACGAGACCAACTCGAACCGGCTGGGCGATGTCTTCGAGGCGGAGAACCGCACCTTCGTCGGCACTCACCTCTCGGTAGATGACCACGTCTCGCCCGCTGGCCGGGTGATGGAGGTGCTGAGCGAGCACAACTGCGAGGGCTGGCTCGAAGGCTACACGCTCACCGGCAGGTACGGTCTCTTCGCGACATATGAGGCGTTCGCGATGGTCGCCGCCTCGATGATCGTGCAGCACAGCAAGTGGCTGGAGGAAAGCCTCGACCTGCCCTGGCGCTATCCCGTGCCCTCACTCAACGTGCTGCTGACCTCGACGGCATGGCGCAATGACCACAACGGCTTCAGCCACCAGGGACCGGGTCTGATCGACGTCATGCTCTCCAAGCGGGGCAGCGTCTCGCGCATCTACCTGCCGCCCGACGCCAACTGTCTGCTCTCCGTCGCGGACCACTGCCTGCGCAGCCGCAACTACGTCAACCTGATCGTCATCGACAAGCAGCCGCACCTGCAATATCTGCCGATGGACGAGGCCGCGAAACACAGCGCGGCCGGGGCGGGCATCTGGCAGTGGGCGAGCAACGACGAGGGCGACGACCCGGATATCATCATGGCCTGCGCTGGTGATGTGCCCACTTTAGAGACGCTGGCCGCGGTTGATCTGCTGCGCCGCCGCGTGCCAGAGTTGAAAATGCGCTTCGTCAACGTCGTCGATCTGATGAGCCTCTTCCCGCCGGAGCAGCATCCACACGGCATGAGCGAGACCCAGTTCGTCGATCTCTTCACCGGAGACCGCCCGGTCATCTTCGCCTTCCACGGCTACCAGCGCCTGATTCACGAGATCGTCCACGGGCGGGCAAATGCGGAGCGCTTCCACGTGCGCGGCTTCAACGAACAGGGAACGACGACGACACCGTTCGATATGGTCGTGCTCAACGGCATGAGC
>CAYRVF010000223.1:0-3545 GCA_964427535.1 uncultured Ktedonobacterales bacterium | reverse complement strand
CAGTTCCATCGGCCCGACCCCAACGTCCCCTTCGAGGACTCCGTGGGCGCGCTCGCGCAGATGCGTAAAGAGGGGAAGATTCGGCACGTCGGGCTCTCCAATGTCACCATTGATGAGCTGTCGCGCGCTCAGCGCATCGTGCCGATCGTCACCGTGCAGAACCACTATAACCTCGCGAGTCCGCAGTCGGAACGAATGAGTGTCGCGGATTCCGAGCGGATGATCGACATCTGCGCGAGCCAGGGGATCGGCTTCATCCCCTGGGCGCCGCTCACCGCAGGGGCGCTGGCTCGTCCGGGCGGGTCGCTTGACGAGATCGCCCAGCGGTATGATGCCACGCCGGGTCAGATCGCGCTGGCCTGGCTGCTCCGACGCTCGCCCACCATGCTGCCCATTCCGGGCACCGCGTCGGTGGCGCACCTTGAGGAGAACGTGTTGGGTGCGACCATCCGCCTCACGGATGCCGAGGTCGACACCATCACACGAAGCGGCGGCAGCGTGCGCTAACCGTCCCGGCGTACTGGGAACAGATTCAGCCGTCTGGGCTGTGCACTCTAGTGTGTGAGGCAATCATATGACCTGGAAAAGCATTCACGATTACGAGCGCGATGCTGAGGAGGCGGCTGAAGGGGATGCGGGGACAGTATCGGATAGAGGGAGTGAAGATGACATCGCGACGCCGCCGGCGGTTCTTCATGACCAGATCGCGGAGATCGAGGTCCTCAAGGAGCAGATTGCGGTGCTCGAAGACGGACTGCCGGGGGCGCCGGGGATGGAACGGGCCGCGCTCGCCAAAGAGATCGCCGCCTACCGTGCGGAGCTCGACTCCAAGCGGCAGGCGCTGCGTCAGTGACGCATGAAGCGAAACGGTCGAGCGGGGGTGTTGACGGGATAGACGGGAAGGGAGAGGCTCTGTGACGCTCAATCAGCCGGTAGCCGATGCCGCCGATGCGCAGGCCCATGACCTCGATGCGGATGCGGCTGGCCGTCCTGCGCTGACGGCGACACGACGCCAACATCGAGCTCTGCCGCGCCTACGGCCAACGATAGGACTCGTGGCGTATTTGTTCACAGTGGTGATGCTCGGCGGCACAATTCCGACGCCGCTCTATCCGCTGTATGCTGCCCGCCTGGGACTCACGCCCCTGCTCATTACCGTCATCTTCGCGGCCTACGCCTGCGGCACGCTCACGACGCTCCTGCTCTTTGGGCGCCTGTCTGATCAGCTGGGGCGCCCGCCCGTCCTCGGCGGTGCCCTCGGTATCGCGGCGATCAGCACCCTGCTGTTCCTCTTCTGGCCAAGCCTGGTTGGCCTGCTGCTGGGCCGGGCGCTCTCGGGCGTGTCGGTGGGCTTGGTTACCGGAACTGCCACCGCCTACCTCGCCGAGCTCGACCAGCATCGCACGCGAGCCGCGCTGGTCGCCACGGTCGCCAATATGGGCGGCCTGGGCCTCGGTCCGCTGCTCTCTGGCTTGCTTGCCCAGTATGGCAGCGACCCGCTGCGCCTGCCCTATCTCGTGTTCCTGGTGCTGCTGCTCCCGGCGACAGCAGTGCTCATGGCTCCTGCCGGAGCCTCGTCGCCGTCACACAAGGCGGTGCATCTGGGCTTCCAGCGCTTGACGGTTCCCGCGTTCATCCGCGAACCGTTTGTCGTGGCGGGCGCTGCGGCGTTCGCCGCATTCGCCGTGCTCGGACTCTTCACGTCGCTCGCCGGCCAGTTTCTCGGGCAGGGCTTGCACACGACCAGCCCGGCCCTCTCCGGCCTGGTCGTGTGCACACTCTTCGCCGCCGCGACGCTCGCGCAGGTGGTGGCACTGCGGCTCACACATCGTGCGGCGATGTTGGCCGGGGTGAGCTGCCTGCCCGTTGGTCTGGCACTGACGGTATTGGCGCTGCCTACGACCTCGCTAGGGCTGCTGGTGGCGGGAGTCGTGGTCGGTGGGGTCGGGGTCGGGCTGGCATTCAAGGCTGGCCTCACCCTGGTCGGCGAGATTGCGCCCGCCGATCGCCGGGGCGAGGTGGTCTCTAGCTTCTTCGTCGCCGCCTATGCTGGGATCACTCTGCCGGTGGTCGGGGTGGGCATCTTGCTCACCTTCCTGCCCTTGCTCGACGCCGCCATCATCTTTGCCGTGCTGGTAGCGGCCATCGCGGTGGGTGCTGGTGTGTTGGGCGCGCGCTCGCGCGCATTACAGAGAGCCACCTGCCGTTGTCCCGGCGCTACGGATCATGGCTGAACTGAGCACAGCTAATCATGTGGGATGCGACCGCCCAGTGGCGGACCCTCGCCCGAGGGCATGTAGGTCACGAGGGTAGTTCCTGTAGCGTCTTGAAAGGATCACGAGCAATGAACATGACACACATGACGAGGTATGTGACGAGCCAGAGCGAGCAGAAGAGGAGACCCACTGTGGGCTTCATCGGCATGGGGCACATGGGCAGCGCGATGGCTCGGCGACTGCTCGACGCCGGGTATCGCCTCACCATTTACGACCGCACGCAGGAGAGAGCCCGGCAACTCGGGCAGCAGGGAGCTACCGTCGCCCAGACGCCGAAAGACCTGGCGGCGCAGTGCGACGTGGTGATGGTGTGCGTGACCGACGACGCGGCCCAGCAGCAGGTGATGCTCGGTCCAGACGGTGCGCTCGCGGGGATACGCGATGGGGCTACCGTTGTCGATCTGAGCACGGTGTCTCCCGGCGCCTCGCGGCGACTCCATCAAGCAGCGCGAGAACATGGCGTCGCGATGCTCGATGCCGCCGTGTCGGGCAGCGTGCCGCAGGTCGAGCAGGGGGATCTGGTGATCTTCGTGGGCGGCGAGCCGGAGACCTTTCAGCAGTGCCGTCCGCTCCTGGAGCCCTTCGGGAAGAGCATCCACTACATGGGACCGAGCGGAATGGGGACCACTATGAAGCTGGTGGCCAATACCCTCCTCGGCTTGGGGATGCAAACTCTCGCCGAAGCAATTGCGCTCGGCGAAAAGGCGGGCCTCGAGAAGGGCGTGCTTCTCGACGTGCTGGAGCAGACGGCCGTGCTCACGCCGGGACAGAAGGCGAAGCTGGCCAATGTGGCGCACGAGCAGTATCCCACGCAGTTTGCCCTTTCGCTGATCCACAAGGATATTGGCCTGATTCTGGACGAAGCGTCTGCGGCCTTGGTGCCCATGCCGACCACCGCAGTGGCTCAGCAGATGTACGCGGCCGCCTTGGCGAAGGGGATGGAGGCGGATTTCTCCATCATGATCCGCTTCATGGAGGATCTGGTTGGCGTGGCGAGCGTGACTACTACCGCCAATGCGCCTGCCGCATCGTAGCCGACCATCGAGGGAAGGCACGAAGGAGGGACGGACAGCGTGCTCATGCTCCGCATCATAGCGGCTCTCGCCGCCGTGCTGCTGCTCGTCGGAGTGCTGTGGGACGTGTTCGAAACCATTATCCTGCCGCGCCGCGTCTCGCGCCGCTTCCGGCTGGCGAGAGCGTATTTCCGCAGCACCTGGAACACCTGGAAGACTCTTGCCCTGCGCGTGCCCGCGATCGAGCATCGCGAGG
>CAYRVF010000222.1:0-3559 GCA_964427535.1 uncultured Ktedonobacterales bacterium | reverse complement strand
CAGCTGGGCTTCCTCGCACGCACGCCGCGCGGACGCATCGCGACCCGGCTTGGCTACGAGCACCTCGGTTTCCCATACCGCGAAGGTCCCAGCGCGCCCGGTCTGTGGGATACGACGGAAAAGTGACCGACGTGAAGCGCCTCACCGACGCGAACCGCGCCGTCTGGAATCACTGGACGGCCACTGACCGCGACTCACAGCACCATCGCGACGCGGCGCGGGTGCGCGCCGGTGGCTCGTCGCTGCGGAGTATTGAGCGTGACGTGCTCGGCGACGTCGCGGGCAAGTCGCTTCTGCACCTGCAATGCAACATGGGCAGCGACACCCTCTCGTGGGCGCGGCTCGGCGCGCATGTCACTGGCGTCGACATCTCCGATAACGCCATCGAGGCGGCACGGGCGCGCGCCCACGAGACGGGGATCGCCGCCGAATTCATCCGCGCGGATGTCTACGACCTGCCGGATGTGCTTACGGGCGAGTTCGACATCGTCGTCAGCACGTATGGCACGATCGGCTTCCTGCCGGACCTCCAGCGCTGGGCGCAGATTGTCGCGCGGTATCTCCGGCCCGGCGGCACGTTCCTCCTGGTGGAGATTCATCCACAGTCGCTGGCGGCTGACGTGTCGCACGTCGATCAGCCGCGCCAAGACAAACCACAGGACCACCGCGACTCCACAAATGTGACACTCGGTAGAGCGGCTGAAACAAGCATGCCGGCGCAGATCGCTGACGACCTGACGCTCTACACCTGGGTGCATCCCGTGGAAGACGTCGCGAGCGCGCTGGCCAGCGCAGGGCTGCGGATGCAAAGCGTGCGCGAGTTTCCTTTCACCTTCTGGCAGGCTTTCCCAGCGCTCGTGCTCGACGACGAGGGTTGGTGGCGGTGGCCGGACGCGATGCCCGGCGTCACCCTACTCTACGCGATTCGCGCGACGCGGTGAGGACGCCTTACACCGCAGGCACGGTAGCCTGTACAGATTTACGCGTGCATCGGCACGGCAACGGGGCGTAGCGGGCCATACGCTCACGCATGTTACCCGCATACGCCCCGATGTAGGAGGCACTCATCGCGCTCGCGCAGTTGGTGTGCTCACCACTACGAACACAGCCGGCCGCGCCAGTTAGAGCCCCGAGTTGATCTGCGTGAAGATCGAGGCGATAGTCGGCCCGAGCACGATCAACGCCGCGATGACGACGACCGCCACGAGCGCGATAATCAGCGCGTACTCTACCAGACCCTGACCACGTGCCTGACCCTTCACCATGTGCTTCATGTGTCCACCCTCCCAGTAGGTGCGACGCCGCGGTTCCCGGCCTCACCCTGTACCCACGACTCAAGATGCCTCGGGGGCCATTCACTCGCGGTATGACGTTCTCGTAACAGGCAGAAGAGGGCAGACAGAGCGCCACCGTCACGGCAAATTGCATGTATTGGTCGAGTTTCGTGCACGTGAGACCATAGTCGATTTGCGAAAGCACATGTGGTGAGTGGAGACGCGGCCAAAAGAAAAAAGCCTGATCCTCCTTAGAGGACCAGGCTTCTCTGACTAACGTCGTCTACGAGTGCGAAATTAGCTCTTCAGGCGCTCCAGCACCTTCGGGTGACGCAGCTTGGCGAGCGCGCCCGCCTCGATCTGCCGCACCCGCTCGCGCGTGATGCCGAGCTGCCGCCCGACCTGCTCCAGCGGGAACGTATGCCCGTTGCCCAGGCCAAAGCGAAGCTGCAACACGAGGCGCTCGCGCGGTGTCAGAACGTCTTCGAGCACGTCCTGCACTTCGGCCTTCATGGTGCGGGTCGTCGCGACCTCCTCGGGTGACGTGCTTGCCTCATCGGCCAGCACATCGCCGAGCTCCTGCTCTTCGTCCTCGCCGACCGGCAACTCAAGCGAGATCGGCGTGCCAGGGGCAGCCTCAAGCTCGTGCAGCCGATCGACGTCCATGCCCAGAGCGTCCGCGAGCTCCTGCTCGGTCGGCTCGCGGCCCATCTCCTGGACGAGACGCTGACGCTCTCGGCGAACCCGATTGAGCGCGGTGTTCACATAGACCGGCAGCCGGATCGCACGCCCCTTATCGGCGACGGCGCGGCTGATTGCCTGCCGGATCCACCAGGTCGCGTGCGTGCTGAAGCGGTGCCCGCGGCGCCAATCGTAGCGCTGCACGGCACGCATCAAGCCGATGTTGCCCTCCTGGATGAGATCGAGCAGTGAAAGTCCACGACCGACGTAGCGCTTGGCAATGCTGACGACCAGGCGCAGGTTTGCCAGCACGAACTGCTGCACTGCTTCCTTGTCGCCCGCCTCGATGCGCTTCGCCAGTTCAATTTCCTGAGCGTGGCTGAGCATCGGCACACGACCGATCTCGCGCAAATACGCGGTGATCGCATCGACCTCCGCGGCTTCGCCACGCTCTGCCGAGCGGGCGACTTCCTGTGCGCGTCGCAGTCGTGTCGCGCCCGCTTCGGACTCGTCCGGCAGATCGACGAGAGGCACGCTATCGGTCTCCATAGCGTGAATGTTGCTGCCGATTTCCTCGTCTTCCTGCACGCGGTCCTCCTCTTCCTGGTCGTCGACGATGTCGACGTCCTCGGCTAAGAGCTGCTCGACTGCGGTATCGAGGTCGTGAAGCTCTGCGATTTCCGGTGAATCCGAGGACTCCGCGCCTGATGGGGCAGCAGGTGTCGTTCCAGCGGGTGCCAACTTGCGGAACGCTGCCTCGAGCTCCGCACGTCGGATGTATCCCCGCTTCCGTCCCTCTTCGAGTAGCTGCTCTAATTGCTGTGTGTCTTGTGGTTTCTTTGGCGGCATAGGCTTTGTTCCATATGAGAAAGCCTGAGGCAGTTGCCCCAAGACGTACCAATCTTCAATGTTCGCAGGCCACCTGGTTGCTGCGCCTCAGACGGCGCCGCTCCCAGCTCCCCGCGTGCGAATGCGATAGTTCAAAACGTGCAATATCAATGCCATCCACCTCAGGTCCAACGGCATAATCGCGCTCTGATCCTGAGGTTACTCTGTCGCCTTCTTGACATTACTACGAAAGGGCGTGCCTCCAGGTTACACAACTTTGGAAATAGCGTGTGCTTGCCTTCGCGAGACGACGTCCGAAACGAACGACTCTCACAACGCCCAGCCCGGACGCCGATGGCCAGTCTCGAGGTGTGGAGCGACTGAAGACAGCAGCCTCCAGACCGCCCGCCGCGACGATGCCAGCAACCAGCATACAGAAAGACCCGGCGCGCGCATTCACGCTGGGCCGGGCCTATCAGTGGAGTGTCTCCCTCGCATACCAGGGAGAAATCACCTCTCCACCGGGCTCGAAAGACAGCCGCATGTCGATGTGGGGACCGCATTTACCTCAATTTTGCCGGCGAGCAATACAGCGGGACTGACGAGCAGCATCCGCCGATGGCTGGCGAGGACCCTGAAGAGCTTGTATCGGGTTTGTCTGTGTGGCACCTGCCTGCTGGACACATGCGCGGAGAACGCGGAATGCGCACAACAGAAGAAGGTAGCCAAGCCGTACGGCCATTGGAGACGGTGGGCTGCACCCGTTACCGGGCGTC
>CAYRVF010000221.1:0-3581 GCA_964427535.1 uncultured Ktedonobacterales bacterium | reverse complement strand
TTGCCAGGTCGTGCCGATCAGGGATGCTACCAGCGTCGCCTGCGGCACTGTGACACTGACGATGACGAGGACACGCAATGGACACGGTGCGGCGATGGGCACATAGCGCGTGGCTGCAAGTGTATAGTCTGCGGCACATCCCACAGGACCCTGGGCATACGGTCCTGCGCCGGGCGGTACGTGCCGCACTCGTCATGCCCGCGGCCTTCGCCTTCGCCCAGCTCGTGATCGGCAAAGCGCAGCTCACGACGTTCGTTGCCTTGGGCTGTTTCGCGCTGCTCGTCATGGCCGACTACACCGGGCTCAGGAGCCCCCGAGTGCTCGCCTATGCGGCAACGACGGCGATCGGAGCTGTCCTCGTTGCGCTGGGCACCCTGGCCTCGGCCAGCCCGTGGCTGGGCGCGCTCGCGATGCTGCTCGTCGGTTTTGCGGTCACGTTCGCGGGTGTGTTCGGCGGCTACGCCGCCGTAGGGCAGGCGGCGCTCCTGTTCCCCTTCGTGCTCGCCGTCTCGATCCCCGCGCTGCCTGCGGTCCTCCCATCGCGATTGGCCGGATGGCTCATCGCGGGGGTGGTGTCGTCGCTGGCGGCGGTCTTCCTCTGGCCGCGCTTCGAGCGACTCACGCTCCGCCAGCAGGCCGCGTCCGCATGTCGTGCCCTCGCCACCCTGATCCAGGCGCGACGGAGCCAGCCGGCATCCGGCGAATCGCCAGCTGCCGCTGAGGCGCAGGCGGAGGAGCGAGTGCGGCAGGCAACCGCGGCAGCCGTGGCGGCGGTCTCCGCCGTCCGCCAGGCCTACACCGCCACGGCGAAGCGACCCTCTGGCCCCGCCCGCCGCGACCGCGCCTTCGTCGAGCTGCTGAGTGAGCTCGAGTGCCTCGTTGAGGTTGCCATCAGACCACCATCACGGCAGTCCCACCTGCCGACGCAGCACCCCAGTCTGCGGGAAGGCGACCAGTTGGCGACTGCCGTGGTGCAGACGCTGACAGCAAGCGCGGCGGTACTGACTGGCGGTGGATCGTCTCTCGATCTGCACATGCTGCAGGTCGCGTGGCGCGCCCACCGCGCAGCGCTGGACCAGTGGGCGGCTGAGTCCCTGCGCGCGGGGGCCGCGCCCGAGGACGTGCTCGACGGCTTGCAGGCCGACGACACCCTGCGTGTGGTGGCCTACCTCACGTTCGCGGCTGGGAGCAATGCCGCCATCGCGGCCGGGGCGCGTACAGGAGCAAGCATGGAGGTCGTCTGGGACGACCTGTCGACCGAGGTCGCGCTGCAGGCAGGCGCGCGCGGCTTCTTCCAGCGCGTGTGGGAGACGATCCGCACACAGCTCGCGCCGACCTCCAGTGTGCTGCACAAAAGCCTGCGCGCCGCGATCGGTCTCGCGCTGGCGGTGCTGCTCGCCCAATTCCTGCAGCTGGAGCACGCCTTCTGGGTCATGCTGGGCACACTGTCGGCGCTGCGTTCCAACGCGCTGGCGACGGGGCGCACCACGCTGCAGGCACTCCTTGGCACGCTGATGGGTGTCGCTCTCGGAGCGGCATTCCTCGTGGTCGTGGGCACCCAGGCCACCGTGCTGCGGGTGGCGCTGCCGCTCGCGGTCTTTCTGGCCGCCTACGCCGCTGGCGCCGTCGGCGTCGTCGCAGGGCAGGCCGCGTTCACCATACTCGTGCTCATTCTCTTCAACCTTATCGCACCGGTCGGCTGGCAGTTGGTGGTCGTGCGCATAGAGGACGTGGCGGTGGGCCTTGGCGTCAGCGTGGTCGTGGGTGTGCTGCTGTGGCCACGCGGCACGTGGGGCGAGCTGCAGGCGACGCTCGCCGACCTCTACCGGGCCGTCGCCGCCTACCTGAGCGAAGCGTTCGGGCGGGTCCTGGAGCCTGGCACGATCATAGACGCAGGTACGACCACAGGAGGGAGCACGACGGAGGCAGCCGGACGATCTGGGCAGGCGCAGAAGCATCGCCAGAGCAGGGCGCAAGGCGGGATGCGCGACAGGACCCGTGCCGCGCTCGCACGCGCCAGGGAGGCGCTGGATCAGTATCTGCACGAGCGAGGTGCGAAGCCACTCGCCCCCGAGGACGCCGGAGGGCTGGTCGCGGCGGGCGCCGACGCCATGCTCGCGGCGGATCTGCTCGAGCGGCTTGCCGATGTGGGCTACCAGGTGCAGGTGCACGCTGTGGACAGTGGAGACGGTGCCGAGGTAACGGCGCTGATCGGCCAGGTGCGTACGCTGGTGGCCACCTACGCCCGTCTGGCCGATCAGCTCGACGGCGGCGCTATGGATGCCGCCAATGCCGCTGATACTGCCAGTGCCACAGATCGCCCGGATCACCTTGATCACCAGCAAGCCATCTCCCCGGAGGTCTCCCAGGAGGCAGTGCGTGTGGCGGCGCTAAGCAGTCTGCGGCGATGGCGTCAGAACCCAGGGGCTAGCCGGCAGGCGATTGCCGTGGTGGCGGCCGGCGAGTGGGTCGAGTATCTCGGCGCGCTCGCGGTGAAGCTGGAGAAACCGGCCGTCGAGGTGGCCACAGCCGCGCGGCTGCCATCGCGGTGGTCCTCGCTGAGAGGGAGAAGATCGCGAACGAACGTGAGGCGGCACGGGGTCAGGTCATCTGGCCGCCACGAGAGCGCGACTCCGAAGAATTAACGTTTCGAGCACATTGATGCTGACGCATGATTATCCATACAACACCGCATCCCCGCACGGGGATGCAACAGGGACGGGAGGAAGAGCGACTATGAGTGAGACGATTGGTTTCATCGGACTCGGCAGTATGGGCGAGCCTATGGCGCTCAACCTGCTCAAGGCGGGTTTCTCGCTGCGCGTCTACAATCGGACGGCAGAGAAGGCGCGACCGCTGGCCGAGCGCGGGGCCCAGGTCGTATCGCGGCCGGCAGACGTGGTGGTGGAAGGGGGCATCGTCATCACGATGGTGGCCGACGACGCCGCACTCGAAACGATCACCATGGGCGACGATGGGGTGCTAGGGCGGCTTGGCCCTGGCAACATATTCCTGGTCATGAGCACGGTGGCGCCCGCGACGGCGCAGCGGCTCGCGCGCCTCACCGCCGCGCGCGGGGCAACCTACCTCGCGGCCCCCGTCTTCGGCAGGCCCGAGGCTGCGGCGGCCAAGCAACTGTGGATCGTCGTCGCCGGACCACAGGCGGCACGCGAACGTGTCCGGCCGGTGCTCGAAGCGCTGGGGCAGGGGATCTTCGCGGTCGGCGACGAGCCGCACCTCGCCAATGTGGTGAAGCTGTGCAGCAACTTCATGCTCGTCGCGGCACTGGAAGCGATGGCCGAGGCCTTCACGCTGGCCGAGAAGAGTGGGGTGCCGCGCGAGACGATCTACCAGGTGCTGACGCAGAGCGTTTTCGCCAATCCGGTTTATCAGTCCTACGGGCGGATGATCGCGGAGCATCGCTACTCGCCCGCCGGCTTCCAGCTCGCATTAGGCCTCAAAGACGTGACGCTAGCCCTGGACACGGCCGCCGACGCGAAGATGCCGATGCCGCTGGCGAGTCTCTTGCATGACCAATTGATGGAGCAGGTCGCGAAGGGACGGCAACACCTCGATTGGTC
>CAYRVF010000220.1:0-3675 GCA_964427535.1 uncultured Ktedonobacterales bacterium | reverse complement strand
GGCGACGACCTTCGCCCACCTCGACTCGACGATCGTGCTGGAGCGGTCGCTGACCGAGCGCGGCATCTACCCCGCGGTGGACCCGCTCGCCTCGACCAGCCGCATCCTCGACCCGCAGGTCGTCGGGCAGGAGCACTACGAAGTCGCGCAGGAAGTCAAGCGCGTGCTGCAGCGCTACAAGGACCTGCAGGACATCATCTCGATTCTGGGCGTCGACGAGCTCTCCGACGAGGACAAGTTGACCGTCGCACGCGCCCGCAAGATCGAGCGCTTCTTCTCGCAGCCGTTCCAGGTCGCCGAGGTCTTCACCGGCCGCCCGGGCAAGAACGTGCCGCTCGAAGAGACGATCCGCGGCTTCAAGGAGATTCTCGACGGCAAGCACGACGACATCCCCGAGCAGTACTTCTACATGGTCGGTGGCATTGACGAGGTCGTGGAGGCCGCCCGGTCGGGCAACGAGGCATAAGGGAGGCTTCTCGTGGCGCAGCGCCTTTCGCTGCACGTCACCATTGTGACGGCACAGCAGACGGTCTTTGACGGAGAGGCCGAGATGGTCAACGCTCCTGGGAGCGAGGGCCAGCTTGGCATCCTCCCTCGCCATGCGCCGCTGCTGACGACACTCGCGCTCGGTGAGTTGCGAGTCCGCCAGAACGGCGTGGACGAGAGCATCTTCGTCGCGGGCGGCTTCCTCGAAGTCAACAGCAATGTTGTCACCGTGCTCGCCGACGAGGCCGAGCGCGCCGAGGACATCGACGAGCGCCGCGCGCAGGAGGCCCGACAACGCGCGGAGGCCCTGCTCGCACGTCGCGCCGATCTTGGCATCGAGGCCGAAGCCGAAGCCGCGGCCGAGCTGCAGCGTGCCGCCGGGCGGCTGCGGGTGGCCGAGCTCCACCGCCAGCGCAGCGGACGGCGACGCGCGCCGGTTCCCGACACCGAGCCGTAGCGCCGCTCGCAGGGCGCTCTACAGAAGGCCAGCTTCTCACGAGAAGCTGGCCTTCCCGTTTTTCGGCCCACTCGAACCTTGCCTGGCACTGACGAGAAGGCCGATTATTCCCATTCCTCCCGTTCAGCCTTGCCGTCTGCTGAGCCGATGGCAGAATAGGTGAGAGAGACGACGGCAAGGCCAGTTGGACTACCGCCCGGCGCTCTGAATGGCCCTTGCTCCGCTTGCCGCGTCAGAGTACGCTAGCGGGGTGCGACAGGCGGAGACAAAGACCAGAGGAGGGTGACCATGCGAGGCAAACAACTCCCCGTGCGCGAGACGGGAGCGGGCGAGGTGTCCGCGGGTACCGTGCGGTTCGTGCGCGGCGCGTGCCCGCATGACTGCCCCGATACCTGCGCGACGATCACCGAGGTGCGCGACGGGCGGGCGGTGGGCTTCTGTGCCGATCCGTCGCATCCAGTGACACAGGGCTGGCTCTGCGCCAAGGTGCGCCCCTATCTCGACCACGTCTATGCCCCCGATCGCCTAGAATATCCGCTGCGGCGCGTCGGCGCGAAGGGCGAAGACCGCTGGGAGCGCATCTCATGGGACGAGGCGATCACCGAGATCACCACACGCTGGAAGGCGATTCTGGCCGAACATGGCGGCGCGGCGATTCTGCCGTACTCGTACAGCGGCACGCTGGGCATGCTGCAGCTCGGCATCTGCAACGCGCGGCTGTGGAACCGAATGGGCGCGAGCGGGCTGGACCGCGCGATCTGCGGTGCGGCGGCCGAGGAGGCGGTGAACGCGACCGTTGGCGCGCGATGGGCGCCTGATCAAGCCGATGTCGCCGAGAGCCGTTTCATCCTGATCTGGGGCCATAATCCGGCGAGCACGAATCCGCACTTCTTGCCCGTCCTGCGTGGGGCGCAACGTGCTGGAGCATATGTCGTCGTCATCGATCCACGCCGGACGCTCACGGCCAAATCCGCCGACCTGCACATCCAGCCACGCCCGGCAACGGATGGCGCCCTCGCGCTTGGGCTGATGCACGTGCTCTTCGCCGAAGGGCTGGCCGACCTGGACTGGCTGCGCGAGCACACAGTGGGCTGGGAAGCGCTTCGCGAGCGCGTCTCCCACTACCCGCCGGAGCGTGTCGCCGCGATCACCGGTGTGGACGAAGAGACGATTCGACAGGTCGCTCGGCGCTATGGCACGACGAAACCGGCGCTGCTCAAATTCTCCGATGGCGTGCAGCGCCACGGCAACGGCGGACAGACCGCGCGGGCGCTGGCGTGTCTTCCGGCGGTCGTCGGTCAGTATGGCGTGCGCGGCGGCGGGCTATTCTACAGCACGAGCGGCTACGTCCAGTGGGACGAACAGGCGCTGGGGCACGCCGACGAGTGCCCACCGACGCCGCGTGCGGTCAACATGAACCGCCTGGGCGCGGCGCTGCAGGGCGAGGTCAACGGCCCACCGATTCAGTCGCTGTACGTGTTCTGCGCCAATCCGGTCGCCTCCACCCCGAATACGCGCGCCGTTCTGGAGGGGCTGCGGCGCGAGGACCTCTTCACCGTCGTCCACGACCTCTTTCTGACGGACACCGCGCGTTACGCCGACATCGTGCTCCCCGCGACCAGCCAGCTTGAGCACGTCGATCTGCACAAAGCCTACGGGCACCGCAATCTCCAGTTCAACACACCCGCGATTGCGCCGCTCGGCGAGGCCAAGAGCAACTGGGACGTCATGCGCCTGCTCGCGGAGGCGATGGGCTACGACGAGCCGTGGCTACGCGAAGACGGCGAGGCGGCGATCCGTGGCGTGCTCGACGCTACCCGCGCGCGCAGTCCGTTGCTCGACGGCGTCACGCTGGAGCGCCTGCTCGACGAGGGCACTGTGCCGCTCCAGTTCGACTCAGCGACCAAGGTTCCGTTCGCCGACGGACGCTTCCCCACGCCCTCGGGCAAGGTCGAGCTATTCTCAGAGACGATGGCCGCGCAGGGGCTCGATCCACTCCCTGAGTACGTTCCGCCCGCCGAATTCGCCGGTCGCGAGATGCGCGGCGACGATGACCGCCTGGTGCTGATCACCGGCGCGTCGCACCACTTCGTCTCCAGTACACTCGCGAATCAGCCGGGCCTGCTCGTCAAAGAAGGTACGCCGTACGTCGAGCTTCATCCCACGGACGCCGAGGCGCGCGGCATCCACGAGGGCGACGAGGTGGTCGTCGGTAACGAACGGGGCGAGTGCCGCTTGCGCGCCGTTGTGACGACCAACGTCGCGCGCGGCGTGGCGGTCGCTCCCAAAGGCCGCTGGGGACGTCTGAGTGCCGACGGGCACAATGTCAATTGGACGACTTCCGACGCGCTCGGCGATCTCGCCGGCCAGAGCACGTTCCATAGCAATCTCGTCTCGATCCGCCCGACTGGCAAGGCACTCGACGCGGCACGAGCGGCCGAGCAGGCTGGTGCGGTGGCGCTGCCCGACTAGCGGACGCGGCCCCCACCCCCTGACCCCCTCCCCCGGCTGACGCCGAGAGCGGGGGAACTCCGACGCGAGCGCTGTCGCGCCGCATAGCGTGCGGCTCTGGCTCCCCTCTCCCACCGTCAGGTGGGGAAGGGGCTGGGGGCGCGGGCTGGCCCGCGCCCGCCCTCTACACATACCCCCGTTACCGAAAACGAAACAACTTGTAGGAACGATCGATCTCAGTGTCATTTCTCCCTCGCACCCGCAACTTTTCATGCGTTGCG
>CAYRVF010000219.1:0-3679 GCA_964427535.1 uncultured Ktedonobacterales bacterium | reverse complement strand
ACCGCCGACGAGCTACGCATCATCCGCGAGTGCGACCCCGAGGGCTTCTGGACGCGCCGCGCGCCATAACGGTGCCGAACCCCTTCCCGTCGCCTCCCTAGCAAGTAGTCTACGAACGAAAAGGTCTACGACGTCGTCGCGGCGCCGTATGATGTCTGACGTCGCGGTTCAGCTTGAGGGCTGGAGACGATGCTTAGTAGACCCGTTCTGCGGGGGCACACTCAGGGGCTAACGGTAACCGGCGCCGTCGCGTCGGACGATCCGCCCGTCCCGTTGGCCGTCACGTGGATATTGGCTGTGCCCGGACAGGTCGTTTCCGGCACCCAGCTCCAGGTGTAGTTGCCGTCGCTGTCGGCGTAGCGCGTGCCCTGCAAGTCGGTATTGCGCGCTTCGAGCCCGTTGCAGTAGGTAACGCTGATGGAAATGGCGGCGCCGGGCGTCGTGTGTACACACACCTCGCCGCTGATGTTGTTTATCGCGTCCGCACACGTGATCTCGATAGCAGTTGACGCCGCGGTCGGCGGGGGCGTGGGTGTTGGTGTCGCTGACGCCGTGGGCATCACTGTCCCTGGGGCCTGGACAGTGGAGGATGAGGAACTGGAGGGCACTACGTCGGTCGGTTCCCCGCGAGACGGCGTGGCGGTCGCTTCGGTCGCGACCACGATGGGCCGGGAAGAGGTCGCGCCGCCAGCAGGTGATCTCACGTCCCTAGCGGAAGCTGGCACCCGTGGCGAGTGCGCCCCGCCGCCAAGCGGCAGCCATGCGAGCAATAGCGTCAGCGCAAGCACCGCAGCGACGCCGAGCAGACTCGCCGCGAGCGCCAGCACGGTTCGCCTGCTGCGGGGCGAAGTCTGCGACTCGGGGTGCTGGCCAGCTCCACGCGTTGGGGTCGGTGGAGGTGAAGGTGGTGCGCCCATACCCGTTCGACCTTTCTCTGGCCGATCTGCCTGCAGACGAGGTCCGGGCATGCCTACCCACCAGCTCGGCGTCGTGCCCGGCGCGAGAGGTGGCATCTGTGTGATGCCGCACGAGCCGTGCCGGAAATCCCATGCATGGGAGGCAGGGAGACGCCGGCTGGCCTGTCTGTCAAGGAAGACGCTGCAGCCAGAAGAGACTGAGCAGCGCCCCCGCGACGAGCAAGATCCCGGCGAGAGCGACGGCGAAGGCCGTCAACTCGATCTGCTGTGCCTGGTGGTACAGCTGTGTGGCCAGTCCGCTGTAGATCCGCTTCAGGTCATTGCCCGCGGCGGCGTTGAAGTACGAGCCACCGGTCTGCGCAGCGATCTGGCGCATCGTCGCCTCATCGAGCCCCGTGTCAGGCCGGCCGACACCTACCGTATAGATCTTGACGCCATCCTGGTGGGCGCGGGCACTTGGCTCGGAAGGTAATACGCCTTCATCATTCCCACCATCTGAGAGAAGAATGATGGTTGCTGCCTGCCGCGCTGCGCCCCGACCGCCGGACTGCTGCTCTACCGCCTCAAGGGCGAGGCTGAGGCCGTCGCCGATGGCGGTGCCGCCGATGGTCTTGAGCGTCGTGAGCGCGCTCAACGTCGCGAGGTGGTCGCTGGAGAGGGGAGCGTCGAGGTGCGCGGTATCGCTGAAGGAGACCAGCCCGACCTGGGCATCAGAGGGCAGTCCCTCGACGAATACGCGCGCCGCCGCCTTCGCCGCCTCGAGGCGCGTAGGCTGCATATCGTTGGTGTCCATCGACCCAGATACGTCAAGGACCAGCATGACCGTGGCCCGACGATGCGACGCGGCGAAGGTGGTGGCGGGCCGCGCCACGCTGATGCACAGGACAACCATACCCAGCAGAAAGAGCAACGGGGGAACATGACGCCGCGCGCCGCCCGGGCGGGGACCCGCTACCTCCCGTAGCAGTGCCAGGTTTGTGAAGCGCATTGCGTAGGCGCGGCGGCGACGCTGGACGAGCACGTAGAGCGCGACGAGCAAGGGGATCAGCAGCAGCGTCAGGAGCGCACTGGGCCACTGAAACGCCACGGGCATGGGCACGCTCCCTTCTCGTGAGTGTCGCGACGTCTGCCACCCTGCAGGCGCGGTTATGGAGCCGGAGCAGGTGTGAGGCGCCGCGGGGAGCCCGCTGGCAGCGGGACCGGCAGGGCGGCACGGGCTCGCCTGGCGCGCAGAAAGGCAATCAGCGCCGGAATGACCTCCCGGTCGGTACTCAGCTCCAACTGGTCCACGCCGCAGGCGGCCATTGCAGTGGCAATGCGCGTCGTCTGCGCTTGAGCGGCGAGCCGGAAGCGCTCGCACAAGCGCCTATCGCCGGTATCGAGCGTCAACTGCGTCCCCGTCTCTGGGTCTTCGACGGTGACGATGCCAATAGCGGGGAGATCCGCCTCGCGTGGGTCCGTCACGCGCACGGCGACGACCTCGTGGCGCGCGGTGAGACGGCGCAGCTCCTGCTGCCAACCGTCGGCTGCCAGGAAGTCGGAGACGACAAGCACGAGCGAGCGGCGAGGAATGCAGAGGCGTGCGCGTTGCAGCGCGGCCGTCAGGTCGGTAGCGCCTTGCTGCGCTGGTGGCGAGGGCGCCTGGATCCATGCGAGCAAGCGCAGCAGATGCGTGCGCCCGGCGGCCGGAGCCAACACCTGTCCCGGCTGCGCGCCGAAACGCAGCGCGCCGATGCGGTTGCCACGGCGGGACAGCAGGTAGGCGGCCGCGAGGGCGAACGTGCGGGCGTGATCGCGCTTGAGGCAGCGGGCAGTGCCCCAGTCGAGGGAGGCGCTGGTGTCGAGCACGAGCCACACGTCCAGCGCCCGCTCAGCCTGCGAGAGTCGCACGAAGGGGCGATCCGCGCGTGCGCTGACGTTCCAATCCACGTGACGCACGTCGTCGCCGGGCTGATATTCACGCAGCTCCGAGAGCTCGAGCCCGGGCGTGCGCAACAGTGCGCGCTCCTCTCCGCCGAGTGCCACAGCGAGAGGGCGGAGCACCGTCCACTGGAGCTGGCGCAGCAACTGCGGTGGCAGCGGGGGGCGTGCGGACGTGGCAGGCTGGGCCGCTGTCTCCTGTGCCTGGTCGTGATTACGCTTGCGCTTGCTGGGCCACATGTGGATCTCCCAACTCCATCCGCGGGGGCGGATAGCGCGCGAGGACTTGCGCCACGACATCGTCGGACGTGATCCCGTCGGCGATCGCTTCGTAGGTCAGCACGACACGATGGCGCAACACGTCCGGCGCCAGGTCTGCTACGTCGCGGGCGACCGCGTGGCCGCGGCCGCGCATCAGCGCGAGCGCTCGGGCACCAAGGATCAGGTTGATGGAGGCACGGGGACTGGCGCCGAATTGAATAGCATTGGCAAGCTGCGGCAATCCCTCGTCGACTGGCCGGCGGGTCGCGGCGACAAGCTTCGCCGCGTAGGCCATCACACCAGGATCCACGTACACCTGCTCGGCGGCACGTTGAAGCGTCAGCAACTGTGCAAGGGTCAGCAAGCGCCGCAGTGTGATAGGTGGCCCGCTGATGCGCTCGACCACCACGATCTCATCGAGGTAGTTGGGATAGTCGACGAGCACTTTGAACATGAAGCGGTCCATCTGCGCCTCTGGCAGCGGGTACGTACCATCGGATTCGATGGGGTTCTGTGTCGCCAGCACGAGAAACGGTTCCGGTACTTTAAACGTCTGCTTACCTATTGTGACCTGGCGCTCC
>CAYRVF010000218.1:0-3720 GCA_964427535.1 uncultured Ktedonobacterales bacterium | reverse complement strand
ACAACCTGCGACTACGCCTGGCCCAGGCGCTCCAGCGTAGCCTGCCAGAGCCCGAAGCGGCGCTGCTCATCGGCATCCTGCTTGGCCTGAAAACGCCGGTGCTGCGAGCACGGCTGGCGCTCTTCACGGCGACGGGCACCATCCATCTTGTGGTGCCCGCCGGTCTCAAAGTCGCCACTCTGGCCGAGCTTGCCACCTACGCTGTCCGCCGCCTAGGCGCTTGGCCGCGCACAATAGCCGCCCTCGTCGCCGTCGGAGCCTACGCCGCGCTCGGCGGTGGCGGACCCGCCGCGCTCCGCGCCGCCATCATGGGGGCGCTGCTGGCGCTCGCGCCCGCGCTGGGACGCGCCTACAACGTCTTTACGGCTCTCGCCGTCGCCGCCCTTGCCATGACGGCGCTGGACCCGCTCGTCATCTACGACGCCGGCTTCCAACTGACAATTCTGGCCACCTTCGGGCTGCCACTGCTCGTCCCGCCGATCCAGCGACGGCTCGCCGTCTGGCTGCGACGCCTACCCGCATCCAGTACCATCGCCGAGCTGCTGGCTGTCACCATCGCCGCGCAGATCGCGACCCTGCCGGTGCTCGCGCTGACCTTCAATGAAATCTCGTTCGTGGCCCCGCTTGCGAATCTGTTGACCGTGCCGCTGCTGGCGCCGCTGCTTGTCCTCGGTGGCATCCTTGCCCTCGCCGCCGCGTTTGGGCCGGCGGGCCTGGCGCTTATCCTGGCGTGGCTCGTGTGGCCGTTGCTCTGGTATGTAGATACGGCCATCTCGGCAACCGCGACGCTGCCCATCGCCGCGGTGGCGGTCCCCAGCGTCCCCGGCATCCTGGCGTTCGCCTACTATGGTATGCTGGTAGCGGCGCTTGTCTGGATCGTTCCCTGGCTGCGCCGTACTGGCCGGCTGCCCAATCTACGACTTCCTGCGCCACGAGGGCACAGCGGTGGTGGGCATGTGCGCATCGTGCGTGGGGCGCTGGCTGCCGTGCTTCTGGTGGGGCTGCTCGGTGCGGCGGGCGCCACTGCTCCCGCGCTGGCGGACTCCTCCACGCATCTGGATTTTCTGAACGTAGGGACCGGCGGTGAGGCCATTCTGTTGCGGCTGCCCGGCGGCGCGACCGCGCTGATAGATGGCGGCGCGGACGGCCCGGCACTGGAAGGTCTGCTGGTCGGCAAGCTCCCCTTCTGGCAGCGCACGCTCGACCTGGCGGTTCTGACCGACGCGCGCCCCGGCGACGCTCGCGGTCTGGAGGACGCCGCCGCGCACTTCGGTATTACGCGCGCCGCCGACGCGGGAATGGCGCATCCCAGCACGGAATATCTGGCCTGGCTCGACGCGACCCGCCGCGCGGGAGCGGCGCACACGGTCGTGCGCCAGGGCGATACGCTGGCGCTCAGTCCCAACGCTCTGCTGCGGGTGCTCTCGCCGCCGCAGTCGCTGTTCCCGTCGGGCGAGGGTGATACCACCGAGAGCGACGACCTCATCCTGCGCCTGGAGACGCCGGGCCTGCGGGTGCTGTTCCTGAGCGCCGCCGATAGCTACGCGCTCGACGCGCTAGCCTACTCGAATCAGCCACTTGCCGCCGATGTGGTGGAGGTGGCGCTTCCAGCCGGGTCGCCGCTCGATCTCTATGGTCCACTTGGCGTTGTGTTGGCGCAGGCGCGCCCCAGGCTGATCATCGTCTGTCCCGCGCCCGTCTCGGCGAAGGTCGCGGCGCGCGATGCCGCCGGCTCCGGCCTCTGGGACCTCGACGCCGCGGCGGCGACGCAGCTCAACGCGACGATCTATCGCACCGACCGCGACGGCACCATCTCGCTCTCTGGCGGCGCGAACGGCTGGACACTGGGGGGATAACGCGGATAACGCGGATGACACAGTGGAAATGATGGCGGGTCCTGTTTGGTTTTGACATCGGGAGAGAGACGGCGCCACAATGTCAGGGCGTTGAGCACTCCGTTTGGAAGAGAGAAAGACAATGTCCCAGTCCACTTCGGCTAGCTCCCAACGCCCCAATCTGGAGGACGAGAAAGCCGCCTTGCTGCGCCGAGAGGAGGAGGCGCGCCGTGCGCACTTCGCCACCGATGCGGACGCACTACTGGCCGACGATGCCGACTCGGTCGTGCTCGTCCGAGAAGGCATGATTCTACCGACGACTCGCGCCGAGCTCACCCGCATCATTGCCGACGATATGCAAGGAGCCACCTACCATGAGTGGGATCTTCTCGAAGACCCCATTGTGCGTATCGCAGACGACGCCAGCCTTGCCTGGGTCATCAGCCGCAGGAAGGTGCTCCGGACGAAGCAGCAGCCTGACGGTACTGCAGAAGAGCAGCAGTTCATCTACGCCGGCATCAATGTCTTCGAGAAGCGTGATGGAGTGTGGACGCGCGTCGCGAATGCCTCGACCTTCAATGAGGATGAAGAGGGAGGCGGCGAAGGAGGGCGCTAATGATGTGCACGGCAAGACTGGGCCATTGCTCATCTCTCGTCAGGATGTGCTGGGCAGGCGCTTCCCTCAGCCTGTCGCGAAGCCTTCATAGACGCTCCACTGCACTTACGTCGCGAGCCGCACAGCGTCGCCCAGGTGGATCACGCCCTCCCGCTCCACGGAGGCATACACCCCCAGGCAGGGTAGATGCGCCCCAGCCAACGCCGGCACCGAGGGGCGATTGTGCTGCGCCACCGCTCGCAGCACCCCGATATCTTCGACCAATTCACCTTGTGGGAGGGTCGGCACGACACAGCGTGGCGTCGGATCCGTCACGCGCAGGCGTACGTTCTGGCCAAGCTGGAACGTCTGCCCTATCCAGGTGTTCTCGACAAACCCCTGCGCCTCGTCAGGCACCTCGATGACCAGATTCGGCCGGAAGCGGCGCACATCCACCTGGCCGTACGGATACAGCGTGCGCAGATGCGCGAGCGTGGCGGTCGTCACCAGATGCAACGGCGCGTAATCAAAGAATGTGCCGCGCGGCGCCCCCTGGCCGATTTCCCCTGACGTCGTCGTGTCGCGGAGCGACAGGCCGTCCACATCCGGCCAGTACCGTTCGATCTCCGGCACCTGCGGTGGCGTCCTCAGCAGACGAACGGGCCGCCTCGTCAGGAGGGAGAGCGCCTCGTCCACATCGTCCCGTTGCAGCAGCAGCTCGCGAGCATCCGGCAGCGTGATGCACACTACTCCGTCCGCAGACATGACCCGTGCCTGGCACTGCAAGAGGCCTCCCCACAGCCGGGGGTGCTTCGCGCTCGCGATCTTCCCTGTCGCTTGGTCGAGGAGCGCGTAGCCGCGATCATGCGCAATGCCGCGAGCGCCGACCTCTGCTTCACTCAGCCGTTCACCCCGCATCGACTTGACGGGGTAGCGCCAGAGTTCCTGCACGCTCCCCAGTAGCATCTCTTGCCTCTTCTCGATCCCTGAAAAACCCTCTCTTATGCCCCTACCCACTGTAGGGTTCCTGTCAAGACCTATCAGGACTGACTACCAGGTGCTGGATATAGGTGTGTGGTGAGCCGTTGCGAGGCCCGTTTCGTTCACATAGCGCATCACCCCGGCATCCTACTGCCGGGGTGATAGATGTTGTCCCTCCTCCGCACTGATGAAGCGAGGAGCGAGAACCAGAGTATAGGAGCTAGCGCCCGCCCCTGGCCTGTTGGTAGCGCCTAGCGACCTCGTCCCAGTTGACCACGTTCCACCATGCGGCGAGATAGTCCGGGCGGC
>CAYRVF010000217.1:0-3922 GCA_964427535.1 uncultured Ktedonobacterales bacterium | reverse complement strand
GCCCCTACATCGCGATGGGCTGGCGCAGGATGGGCGCGAGGAACTCGCCGGTGTACGACTCCGGTACCTCGGCGATGTGCTCGGGCGTGCCCTCGGCGACGATCTGACCGCCACGGTCGCCGCCCGCCGGTCCCAGGTCGATCAGCCAGTCGGCCGACTTGATGATGTCGAGGTTGTGCTCGATCACCACCACCGTGTTGCCCGCGTCCACCAGCCGCTGCAGCACGACCAGCAGCTTCTCCACGTCGGCGAAGTGCAGGCCGGTCGTCGGCTCGTCCAGAATGTACATCGTGCGGCCTGTCGCCCGGCGCGAGAGCTCCGTCGCTAGCTTGATGCGCTGCGCCTCACCACCCGAGAGCGTCGTCGCCGGCTGCCCCAACCGGATGTAGCCGAGGCCCACGTCGTTCAACGTGGAGAGCTTGTTGGCAATCGACGGGACGGCGGAGAAGAACTCCAGGGCCTCCTCGACGGTCATATCCAGCACGTCGGAGATCGTCTTGCCCTTGTAGTGAATCTCCAACGCCTCGCGGTTGTAGCGCTTGCCCTTACAGGCCTCACACGCCACATACACATCCGGCAGAAAGTTCATTTCGATGGTGAGAATGCCCTCGCCCTTGCAGACCTCGCAGCGCCCGCCCTTGACGTTGAACGAGAACCGTCCGGCGGTATAGCCGCGTAGTCGCGCCTCGGGCACCTGGGCGAAGATCTCGCGAATCGGCGTGAACGCTCCGGTGTAGGTTGCCGGATTCGAGCGCGGCGTGCGCCCAATCGGCGACTGGTCGATGTCGATCACCTTGTCGAGATACTCGACGCCCTCGATGGTGTCGTGCTCGCCCGGCCGGGCATGCGCGCGGTTGAGCTGCTGCGCGAGCCGCTTATAGAGAATCTCGTTCACCAGCGTGCTCTTGCCCGAGCCCGAGACGCCCGTCACGCCGACGAACGTGCCCAGCGGGAACGCGACGTCGAGATTGCGCAGGTTGTTCTCACGCGCATTACGCACGACCAGCTGCATCCCATTGCCCTCACGTCGCCGCTCGGGAATCGGAATCCGCTGTCTGCCAGAGAGGAACTGTCCCGTGATCGAGTTCGGGTCGGCGGAGATTTCCTCGAAGGTCCCCTCGGAGATGATCCGCCCGCCGTGCTCGCCCGCGCCCGGCCCCATATCGATGATGTGGTCCGCCGCGCGCATCGTGTCTTCGTCGTGCTCCACCACCAGCAATGTGTTGCCCAAGTTGCGCAGATGCACGAGCGTCGAGATCAGCCGCGCGTTGTCGCGCTGGTGCAGGCCGATGCTCGGCTCGTCGAGGATGTAGAGCACCCCCATCAGACTGGAGCCGATCTGCGTCGCCAGGCGGATGCGCTGCGCCTCGCCACCCGAAAGCGTCGTCGCGGAGCGGTTCAGCGTCAGGTAGTCGAGGCCGACGTCGACCAGGAAGCCGAGCCGCGACTTGATCTCCTTGTGAATCTGCCGCGCGATCAGCTTCTCGCGCTCGGTCAGCACTTGCACCTGCGACGGGTCGAACGTCGTCACGGACGGCACCAGCTTGAGGTTGCCGCGCCCGTTCGTCTTGCGTCCGCGCGCCGGCTTGTTGCCGTTGCTGCCGTTCAATGATGGCTGGTCCGCGTCAACCGCGGGCGCCGGCTCGGAGACGATCGCCTGGAAGAACCGCAGCGCGTTGCCGATGGAGAGGTCGCCGACCTGCGCGATGTTCAGCCCGCCGACCGTGACGGCCAGCGTCTCGGGCTTGAGACGGGTGCCGTGGCAGACCGGGCACTCGCGCGCCGACATGTAGCGCTCGATCTCTTCGCGGCCGCTCTCAGAGGCGTCTTTGTAGCGGCGCTCCAGATTCGGCACCACCCCTTCGAAGGTCGAGGTGTGCTGGCGGCGCGTGCCCTGCCGATTGCGATAGTAGAACGTGATCTCCTCAGACGAGCCGTAGAGCACGAGGTTGCGGGCTTCGTCGCTCAGGTCACGCCAGGGCGTGTCGAGGCTGAAACCAAACTTGCTGGCCAGCGCTTCGAGCAGCGTCGAGTACCACTGGCTGGTGCTGGCGAAGCGGCTCCAGGGGAGAATCGCGCCCTCTGAGATGCTCAGGTCGGGGTTCGTCACGACGAGGTCGGGGTCGATCTCCAACTTGGTGCCCAGCCCTGTGCATTCGGGGCAGGCGCCGAACGGGCTGTTGAAGCTGAAGTTGCGCGGCGCCAACTCCTCAAGGCTGATGCCGCAGTAGGGGCAGGCGAACCGCTCGGAGTACATCCGCTCATCGCCGCCGATAATCGAGACGAGCAGCACGCCGTTGCCCAGCTTGAGCGTTGTCTCCACCGAATCGGCGACTCGCGAACGTTGGCTGTCCTCCGGATCGGCCTGGTGCTCGGTCTCCGCGATGTACCCCGCTGGCCGCTCGGCTACACGCCGCAGCCCGTCGGAGCGTCCTGCCCCATCCGCGCTCTCTTCGGCGCTGGCGTGGCGGATCACGAGACGGTCGACGACCACCTCGATGGTGTGCTGCTTGTACTTGTCGAGCTCGATTTCTTCGCTGAGGTCGCGAATCTCGCCGTCCACCCGCACACGCACATAGCCCGCGCGGCGCATATCCTCGAAGACCTGCTTATACTCGCCCTTGCGTCCGCGCACGAGTGGCGCGAGCAGCATCAGCCGCGTGCCATCTGGCAGGCCGGTAATCGCGTCGACGATCTGCTCCACCGACTGCTGCGTCACCTCGCGGCCGCAGTTCGGACAGTGCGGGTGTCCCACACGGGCATAGAGCAGGCGCAGGTAGTCGTAGACCTCGGTGACGGTGCCGACGGTCGAGCGTGGGTTACGCGACGTGCTCTTCTGGTCGATCGAGATGGCGGGCGAGAGGCCGTCGATGTGGTCAACGTCCGGTTTCTCCATCTGCCCGAGGAACTGCCGAGCATACGACGAGAGCGACTCGACGTAGCGGCGTTGCCCTTCGGCGAAAATGGTGTCGAATGCGAGGCTGCTCTTGCCCGAACCAGAGAGACCCGTGATGACGACAAGCTGATCGCGAGGAATGGTGACATCGATGTTTTTGAGATTATGCTCGCGCGCGCCACGCACGAAGATATGATCCATTGGCATGCATGTATCCTTGGCGGAAGATGAGAAGTAAGAGGTTGAAGACTGATTGGTAGTGCTGGGAAATCGCGCATGACACCACTGTAGTATAGAACGCCTGTACGAGAAGGTCAAGCGCGCCGGTACTTTCGCACAGCTTCCATTGTAGCGAATGACCGGGGCAGTTTCCCCGTGCAGACCCGAGAGTACCGTCCCTCAATGGGGAGATGCCGGGGGCGACATCACGCGGGTCGTGCGGGCAGGGTACGGCACAGATCGAGGAAGTCGAGGTAGCGTCATAGCGGAGGAGTCACGCACTCATACCTGTGGGGGCACGACGAACACGTGAGGAAGAGACGGGACGCGAGGGACGCTTGTGCCTACCTACCCTTGGAACGCCAGTACCGGAACTTCAAGCGCAGAATGCGGAACTGCGTGGCGATCTCGCTGAACGGGTTGCGGCGCCGCACGCGCGTAGGCGCCGAGTCTACCACAGTCGGACGCCAGACCGGAGTCGAGCTGCGCTGTGGCGGCGCGGGAGAGAAGCGACTCGACCACGACCGCAGGAGGGCGACCACGATCAGCACGAAGCCCGCGATGGCGATGCCGCCGGTGAGCGCGTTCGGTGCCGTCAGGTAATAGGCCATGCCCGCGGCGATGAGGGCCAGGGCGATGCCGGCGAAGAGCAAGAATTCAGATACATTCAGGCGCAGGCTCATACGAGGACCACGGCGACGTGCGCGGGTTGCGGGCCGCTGGAACGACCGCACCCGGTCACCGATCCCTTTTTGTGGCTCTGGCCGCTCCATATTGCGGAGGATCTCTTCGATCTCTCGCTCGTAC
>CAYRVF010000216.1:0-3970 GCA_964427535.1 uncultured Ktedonobacterales bacterium | reverse complement strand
GTCTCCGCCTACATCGGCGACGGGTCCAATCGCTGGCCGGCGGTGCACCGACTGAATGCCGCGCGCCTGTTCCGCTTGGCGCTGGAAGCCGCCCCGGCGGGGTCGCGGCTGGACGGGGTCGGCGACGAGGGAGTACCATTCCGCGACATCGCGAGCGTCATCGGGAAGCACTTGAACCTGCCCGTCGTCAGCATGTCACGCGAAGAGGCCGACACCCATTTCGGCCCGCTCGGTGCCATTGTGGCGCTCGACCGCCCGAGGTCGAGCATACAGACCCAGCAGCTCTTGGGTTGGCGACCCATGCACCTCGGACTCATCGCGGATCTCGAACAAGGTCACTACTTCAACCAGTGATGAGCGGCTTCGGGTCACGCCTCATGACCATCACAGGGGTGGGTGGGATGAGGTAAGTTCGTGAAGCACGTGAAGCGTTGGAGCGGGCACTCCCGCAGCGCAAGAACCAAACCACATCAAATCGGCTCAGTTCAGGTCTCGCGACTAGCGGTATCGTTCTGTCACGGACGAGCTGCCACATCGCGTTCACGTGTGAATGAACCGTAGGGGTTACCTGCACGGGTGCTGGCTCTCTGAACGCGGCGGCTGTGGAGCGGGATGCGCGTTGTACGCGGGTCGTGTGGGGGCTAGCGGCCATCCGACGACCCGCGATTGGACCGTGAGCCCCGATCTCTGTAGGGGGCTGGAACGTATTCGACGCTTGGCTGCCCGCGCATCGGTTGCGGGTAGAGCGCCATCAGCTGGAACACGCTGTTCGGCAGGCCCTCGCTGGCTGGTAGCCGCAGGCTCTTGAGCGTTTCCAGATTGAGTGGGAAATCGTGCGTCCACTTGCCTGTGCTCAAGAGCTCGGCAAGGTCCTGCGCGTGCCCGACATCCATCCCATTGGCTTCGAGAATCCGCCGGACGGTCTCGCGGACCTGCCAGATCGCCTTGGCGGCGACATCGGCGAGGATCAGCGTCTGATCGTTCATCCTCGCGGTCGACTTCTGGTCCACAGCGGCCAGGATCGATGCCGCGGGATACTGGCCGAGTTGCGGGTCCACTGGGCCGAGCACCGCGCTCGATGCCATCAGGATCTCATCGGTGGAGAGGGCGATCAGCGTGCCGCCAGACATCGCGTAGTGCGGCACCATGGCCGTGACACGCCCTTCACGGCGGCTGAGCGCCTCCGCGATCTGATCGGCGGCGAGGACGAGCCCGCCGGGCGTGTGCAGGATGATGTCGATGGGCATCTCCGGCGGCGTCATCCGGATGGCGCGCAGCACCTCCTCGGAATCTTGTATCGTGATGTACCGCACGATGGGGAAACCGAGCAGGCTCATCGTCTCCTCTCGGTGTATCAGCGCGATCACACGACTGCCTCGCTGGCGCTCGATCCTCCGGATCAGACTCAGGCGCCTCGCGCTGAGGATGTACCGCTGGACGACCGGCTGAAAGGCCGAGAGGAGGAGTATGATCCAGAGGATATCGCTGATGCTCACAGCGGAGTTCGATGTTTGCGCGAGTACCATACGCCGCATGCCCCGGTTTCTGCTAACCCGACTGAGGCTTCTCGGGTGGCCAGTCGAGCGCGACGACGGTATCGATGCGCTCGCCCAGCGAGAGAACGCCCGGCACCAGACGCTTGCCTTTTCGCGGGTGCACTTATGAAGTGTACCTGCCTGGCCCACCGGCTGTATGTTCGGGAGCGAACAGTCCAATGCACAGTGCGTGAGCACCGGCACGATCGCGCCATCGCAAATGGCGTGTTCGGTTGGCGCAGGGAGAGTGGCAATCGGCTCGCGAATTTCGCCGAGTTCGGTATGTCGTGCCTCCCAGGCAATGAGGGCGGTGACTCCGACCTCGGCGTCCTTGGTCCGTCCCCACACCTTACCGCCCGCCGCCCTTGCTCGCGCACCCTCTAACGCCTCGTCCGGTCCAGCCGTTCCTGCCGCTCGCGGTCGCCGGTGAAGGTGCGCAGCATCCCCAGTCTATTGCTCAGGAGGTAGAGCGCGACGGCGAGCACCAGCCAGAGCACAAGCGCAGAGAGGAGCGAGACCACGCCCGGCAAATGGAGGAGCGTTGCCGCGATGTAGGCCGCCGCCGCCACCAGCGCGAGCGCCCCCAGCACCGCTCCCTGCGCGTCCTCCACCGACGGCTCGATGCCCTCGCGTTTGCCGATGAGCGTCAGGCTCGCCAGCAGGACGGCCGGAAATGCGGCAAAGACGCCGCCGAAGCGCGGGGTCGTGAGGTTAGCCAGGAGCGCGACGATGACCGAGATCGTCCCGCCGAAGAGGAAGCGAATCGCGTAATCCCTCGGGCTGAGGTGGCGTAACTTGCCCAGGTCGAACTGCGGTGGACTGATGTCCTTGCGCGTGTCTCGCGACTCTTCTAGGCGTTCGTTTGGCTTGTCGTGCGTCGGATGTGCGCTCATGGGCCTACCACTCTCGCCAGGACGGCATACGCGAGCAGCGCCACCACTGCCCAGGCGAGTGTCGCCAGCGCCGCGCCGCGAAGCGCGTGAAAGCGTCGAATCGCCGGACCAGCCGTCAGACAGTACGCCACCATGCCGAGCGCCCCTGCCACCGCACCTTGCGCCTGACGGGATGCGAGTACCACACTGCTCGTTATGAGCGTGACGCTCAGCCCTGCGGTCAACACCGCGGGCGACGCCGAGAAGAGCCCCGCGAAGCGCTTGGGCGAGCAGACCTCGGCGAAGAGTGCAAAGATGCACACAAAGAGTCCGCCCACGACGAACTTCGCGGCATACAGCGCGATCCCCATCTGTCGTGTTCCTTTGGTCGCGCTTGAGAGCGTCACCGTGTGCCATATCGCCTGGCTTCCATCCCCACTGCAGAGTCTAGGCCACCCTCGCGGGCGTCGCGGTGAGGCAGTCAGGCTGCGTGGTGGAGGCGATGTGCCATGCTAGGGGGCGAGCCGGTCGATGTGCCAGGAGTCGTTTGGCTGGCGGGTGTAGCGCAGGCGGTCGTGCAGGCGGCTTGGACGCCCCTGCCAGAACTCGATCACGTCGGGAATCACGCGGTATCCGCCCCAGTGTGGCGGACGCGGCACGTTCCCGGACGGGTAGCGCGCCTCTAACTCCGCGACGTGCTGTTCGAGCGTCTCGCGGCTGGGGATGACGCGGCTCTGGTCGGAGGCGGCTGAGCCGAGCTGGCTGCCGCGCGGACGGCTGGCGAAGTACGCGTCGGACTCTGCGGGGGAGACCGGCTCGACGCGCCCTTCGACGCGCACCTGCCGCTCCAGCTCGTTCCAGAAGAAGACGAGTGCGGCGTAGGGGTTGGCGGCAAGCTCCACGCCCTTGCGGCTCTCGGCATTCGTGTAGAAGACGAAGCCCGCGGTGTCGAACCCTTTCAGCAGGACCATGCGCGCCGAGGGGCGTCCGCCGGGCGTGGCGGTGGCGAGGGTCATCGCGTTCGGCTCACGCAGCTCCGCCGCGACCGCGTCCGCGAACCACGCGCCGAACTGCGTGAACGGGTCGCGTGCCACGTCGGCTTCGTCCAGCGTGCGCCGCAGGTAGTCCTCGCGCAGGTTGGCCAGATTGTGCCCGTCGTCACTCATCGCGTTCGCTGCTTGTCCTTCTGGTTGGGGCGTCAGCCAGGGGAGCGGGCGAGGCATGCCCCGCCCCTACAGTACGGCGCGACCGTGCTCCGCAAGTGCCCGCACGCATCAGCGCCCGCCTCACGGCCCCTTCCCTCAAGGGAAGGGGGGAGGGGGTGAGGTTCTGCCTCCACTATAGCCGATCGCCGCGCCCGCGGGCTAGCCGCGCGCCATGCTCGCGGCGACCTGGATGAGGCCGCGCGTGCGCTCGTTCCACCCGGCGAAGCGTGGGTCGTGTGTCTGGCCGCGCTTCCAGCGGACGTAGATCTGCTGGATGATGACGGCGAGCTTGAAGTAGGCGAAGGTCATGTGGAAGGGCATCGGCCCCAGGTCGCGGCCCGTTTGCTCGGCGTAGCGG
>CAYRVF010000215.1:0-4005 GCA_964427535.1 uncultured Ktedonobacterales bacterium | reverse complement strand
AACTCCGGCTCGGTGCGCCACGGCATGTTCTGCGCGGTCCAGGACGCGTTCCACGTCTCGAAACCATCTGGCACTGGCTGTTGGGACTCGTCGCTCATCTTATTGTCCTCGCTGCCATTCAGTCGCGACCGCTGCGGAGAAGCAAGTCAACGACGTAATGCGCATGATACTAAAGCACTCACCGGGGCGGTACCATGCTCCTGCTGAGTTCAGTCCAACCCGCCTGACTTTGTGCATAACTCAGTGAGTGGGATGTGCGATGCCCTGCTGGTATGCTATTCTATTTGGAACAAGCACAGGAGCGAAGGAGACGCTCGCGCGCGTATGATCGCGTGTATGATGAGGTACATCCTCAACGACCTGGGAAGGGCCGATCGAGCTATGTATTCGTCAGAGTCGCGAGGTGCCACGGACGCGCAAACCGCTATCACGACGAACCGCTGCGCGATCTGCGGGCATCGCACGGTGCCCCAGCGGTTCGTCCTGTCTGAGCCAGCCGACGAGGTCGAAGATCCGCAGTCGTGGGTGCTCTGCGGGCGCTGCTACGAGGCGGTGCTCCTCGAGGTGCGGCGCGCAGCCCTGCCGACGTCCCTGCGCACGCGCATCGCGGTCGGCATCGTCGCTAGCACGGCTACCACGGCATTTCCGCCGCACATCTGGGAGCGGCGCTACTGGCGGGCACAGACCGACGCGGACTGGACACGCATCATAATCGGCTCGATCTGGATTTTCATCTGGGGACACATGCTGGCCTTCATCGCCATCCTTTTGCTGGTGTATCGCTAGACGCCCGTCGCCCGTGACCTCCTGTCCTTCCTCCGCGCTGGAGAGGCTGGCACCGCTCTTGCGTCTGAGAAACGGACACGCATACGCTCACGTGTACGCTTTCCGTCGACGTATGCGGCTACAGGGAGAGAGACGGCACTGATGACGCGAGTTCTCGTGGTCGACGATGATACCGGCATTCTCGATACGTTACGCTGGATTCTTGAGGACGCGGGATATCTCGTCTCGTCCGCGAGCGACGGCATGGCCGCGTTGAAGATGCTCCGTGAGACGACTGAGCGGACGGTTGTGTTGCTCGATCTGGTAATGCCGGTGCTCAGCGGGGAGGACTTCCTGCGCATCGTGGCGACCGATGCCCAGTTGACCTCGCGACACGCCTACATGATGATCACGGCCAACGGCCCATTGATGGAGCCGGTGCTCGCCAGCTTGCCGCCGGAGGTCGCGTCGTCCATTCTCGTCATCCACAAGCCGTTTGATATGGATATCCTGCTTTATCTGGTCGAGCAGGCCGCGCGCTACCTGCGCGGCGAGGCAAGCGACTACACGCCACACATCGACACCTCGCTGCCGCACCGTCGACTTCCGGAGCGCACCTAGCCTCTGCCTCTCGCCAAGCCGCACTCATATGGCTGGCCGCCAGAACCGATGCTGGTTCCGGCGGCTGTTCGTGCTCCAGTTGTGCCGGAATCGTATGATGTTCGTACACAGGTAAGATGGGTCACTCGTTTGACGATATTAACATAAGGGAATATAACTCCTCCGAGTCCATCGCATCGCACATGTGCTTCTCGCTTCATTTCAGGAGGTCACGACAGGATGGCGCCAGACGTGTACTCTCTGCGAGTAGGCATACATGGCTCGATGCGAAGCTCTCTTCTGTGGCCGTGAGCGACGGCAGCACGCTCATACCTCATCTGGAGATCCTATGCGCCTGGAATCTGACGGTAACCAGATCCGCCCGCGAACGTCTGCGCCTCCACCTTTCTCTGATGCCGCATCCGACATGGAGTTGCCGGATACCTCAGATCCCTCCAACGAGACGGATCCGGCAGCACGCATCGCGGAGCTTGAATCCCAGCTCCGCGAGAGCCAGGAGCGCTTTCGCGCGACCTTCGAAGAGGCCGGAGTCGGCATCGCGCATCTGGCGGTCGATGGCCGGTGGCTGCAGGTGAACCGCGCGCTCTGCGAGATGACGGGTTACAGCAAAGAGGATCTCTTAGCGCGTACCTATTACGATGTGATCGATTCCCATGACGTCCAGGCGGTCATCACACACGCACGGCAGCTGCTGGCGGGCGAGCAGCTCCGCGAAGCGCTTGAGTTGCGCTGTGTGCGGGGCGACGGAGAGGTGCGCTGGCTGTCGCTTTCGCTCTCGCTCGTGCGCCTCGACGACGCGCCGCACTATTTTCTCGCCGTGCTCGACGATATTACCGAGCGGCGGCAGATCGAGGAGGAGCGCGCGCAGCTTCTGCGGAGCGAGCAACACGCGCGCGAGCGGGCCGAGCAGGCGACGCACGAGCTACGCGCCCTGCAATCCATCACCGATACCGCGCTGGCGCACCTCACGCTCGACGACCTGCTGCGCGACGTGCTCGCCCGGCTGTGCGAGGTCGTCGAAGCGGATAGCGCGGCGATCTGGCTTCGCAGCGACGATGGGAAAACGCTGCATATTCGGGCGACCCTCGGCTACGAACGGGTGGACGAAGGCTGGACGATTCCCTTTGGGCAAGGTTTCGTCGGTCGCATCATCTCGACCCGCAGCCCGATTGTTATCGACGACGTCGAGCGCTTTGACCTCTTTCATGCGGACTTTCGCCATCAGGTGCGCTCGCTCGCGGGTGTGCCCATCGTGCTCGGGCAGCGCGTGCTGGGGGTGGCGCATGTGGGGTGCAAGACGCTGCACACCTTCGGCGAGCGCGATCTGCGGCTGCTGCGACTGGCGGCGGACCGCATCGCCTACGCCATCGACCATGCCGAGCTGTACGAGGTGGCGCAGACCGCGCGCGACATCGCGGAGATTCGCGCGAGCCAGCTCGAGGCGTTCTTCGACACGATTGCCGATATGGTCATCGTCTACGATGCCGAGGGGCGCATGGTGCGCATCAACGCGACGGGTCGCAAGCTCATGGGCGAGGAGCTGCCTGTCGGACCGGAGACGCCCCCGATTGGCGAGTGGGGACCAGAGTATCAGCCACACGATGAGCAGGGGCGCCCGCTACCCTACGAACGCTGGCCCATCACGCGGGTGCTGCGTGGAGAGACGCTCACGGGCGCGAATGTCGGCGAGCTGCGCGTGCGGCGGCCCGACGGGCAGATCCTGGAGCTGAGTACCAGCGGCGCGCCGGTCACGGATTCGCAGGGACGGGTGACCGGCGCGGTCTTCGTCTATCGTGATGTCGCGGAGCGGCGACGGCTCGAAGCGGAGCGCGCGCACCTCTTGAGCGTGGTCTCGCACGAGCTGAAGACGCCACTTACCTCGGTGAAGCTGCGCGGGCAGTTGCTGGCGCGCTATCTCTCGCGCGGCGACATCGAGCAGGCGGTGGCCTTCGTGGACCAGCTCGAAGAAGATGTCGAGCGACTGAACCGTCTCGTCAACGACCTGCTGGACGCCGCGCGGATCGAGCGTGGGCGCATCGACCTCGCGCTCAAGCCGTACGAGCTGAAGGCCATGTGCCTGTCGGCCGCGCGCGAACAGGCAGAGGCGACCGGCCGGACTGTCACCGTGGATGTGCCCGAGGGCGACGTGCGGGTAAAGGCGGACGGCCCGCGCATTCAGCAGGTGCTGGTGAATCTGCTCTCGAACGCGCTCAAGTATTCTCCCCCCGAGCGCCCCGTGTCGCTGAGCTTGAGCGTGGGCGACGGCCTAGCGCGGATTGCAGTGCGCGACGAGGGGCAGGGCGTGCCTCCCGAGTCAATACCCCATCTGTTCGACCGCTTCTACCGCGTGCCGGGCGTGCTGGTGCAGAGTGGCGCGGGCGTGGGCCTGGGGCTGGGCCTCTACATCTGCAAGACGATCATCGAGCGTCACGGCGGCACCATCGACGTCGACAGCCGTGTCGGCGAGGGATCGACGTTCTGGTTCACGCTGCCATTTCCCACGGCTGAAGCTGAATAAGCGGGCGGCCTGCCTCCGTCTGGAGGCGTTCCACGTCAGCGCCCGCCTGCCCGGACCCAGACGAGAGGATGTGTCGGTTTCTCCCTCAGATTTGGCTTAGA
>CAYRVF010000214.1:0-4033 GCA_964427535.1 uncultured Ktedonobacterales bacterium | reverse complement strand
GGCGCGTGCGGTGCAGGGGATCGGAGCGGCCCTCGCGGCGCCCAGCGCGCTGGCCTTGCTCATGACCAGCTTCCCTGAGGGGCCCCAGCGCAATCGCGCCCTCGGCTACTTCACCGCGGTCTCCAGCGCGGGCGGCTCGATCGGCTTGATCCTCGGTGGCATGCTCACCGCCTGGGTCTCGTGGCGCTGGGCGCTCTTCATCAACGTGCCCATCGGCATCGCCGTCGTCGTGCTGGCCTCGCGCTTCATTGAGGGCACGGCCCGCCAGCGCGGTCGCCTCGATCCCGCGGGCGCGCTGACCTCGACCCTTGGCATGGGCGCGCTGGTCTACGCCTTTATCCGCGCCGGCTCGAATGGCTGGAATGACGCGGGAACAATCTGGTCAATCGTCTTGGCGGCCGCCATCCTTACGACCTTCGTGCTGATCGAGACGCGGCATGAGCAGCCGGTCATGCCCTTGCACCTGCTGGCCAGCCGGAGCCGGGTGAGCGCATTCGTGAGCGTGCTCTTCACCGTGGCCGCGATGTATGGAGGCTTCTTCTTCCTGACGCAGTTCCTCCAGCGGGTGATGGGCTTGAGCCCGGTGGTGACGGGCATCGCTTTCCTGCCGATGACTCTCTCGATCTTCGCCACCTCACGCATCGTGCCGCGACTCATCCCGAGGCTGGGCCCCCGGCGCATCCTCATCGGTGGGGCTTCACTGGTCGCGCTCGCGACGCTTGGGCTCACGCAGATCTCTATCTCGTCCCAGTACGTGCCGGGGATCGTTGTCCCGATGATCCTGCTCGGTGTCGGTGTCGGCAGCTCGTTCCTTCCGCTCAGCATCACGGTCCTCTCGGGCGTCCCCGGGAGAGAGGCTGGCGCTGCCTCTGGGTTGCTGCAAACGATGCAGCAGGTGGGCGGAGCACTCGGCCTGAGCATCCTGGTGACGGCCTTTGGGACGGCGACCCGCGCGGTGCCCGCTCACCTGCTGGTAGGCGCAGCCCCGGCGATGCGCGCGGAGATCGTCTTCACCCACGGGCTCACGAGCGTTTTCGTCCTCGCGGCGGTCTTCGCGCTCCTCTCGCTGGCCAATGGCCTCCTCGTACTGCGTTCACCGGCTCGCCCCGAGCCAACCATGCCCGTCATACTCAGCGAGTAGCTTGCTACGGCAATAGAGCCGCTGCCCTGGCGTTGGTGGCGGCTCTTGCTGTGCCTCGCGCGTGAACTCCTTGTAGTCCGCGATGTGCGTGAGGGCGAGATCGACGTCGCCCTGTACGAGATAGCGCGAGACACTATTAGCTTCTCCCACCAGGTTTGGCCGGGTCAGGCGATAGATGTCGCTCAGGCTCATCTCCTGGCTCTGGCTGACATATTTCACCGCGTGATACCGACGTATGCCCGCCAGCCAGCGCTGCGTCGCGCGCATGACAGTCTTGCCCAGGGGGTCGCGAGTAGTGCCGCATAGCGAGCGGGCGACATCAAGATCGCGCCGCTCGCTTGTGTTGGCGCGCGCTGAGTTGCCGGTGGTACACTGCACAATGGTGTGCTGGCGAGGGGCAGTCAAGGAGCCACAGGCTTTCCCGACCGCGCCTCGCACCCGCGATGAGGCCCGATTATTGAGGAGGAGCGCCACATGAGCGATGGATGGACATCCAGTGAGGAGAAGCCGAAAATCCTCGGGCAATCCCGCTCGCTGAAGGACGAAGAGGCCGAGAACATCACGCAGATGATTCTGGATGCGCAGAACTCCTCGCGCCAGCTCACGATCCCCGAAGAAGACCTCGACGCGCGCGCGACGACCCAGATGGCGCCCGAGGTGCGGCGCGTAATCGACGAGAGCAAGGTGCTCACTATCCTCCATCAGTTCAACCGCGACTATCTCTACGGCCTGGGCCGCTTCGATGAGTACGATCGCGGGCTGCTGCTGAAGTGGGGCGACGGCTACTCTCGCAAGCACATCTGGGTGACGGTCGAGGGCGACAACCTCGTCTTCGCGACGGCCCACGAGCGCAAGTGCTCGAAGCCCTACTGCCGCGGCGGGCACCATGTCTTCCCGCCAGAGCTCTGGCACGACACGCGGGTCATCAACGAAGAGCTGGCGGACCAGTTCAAGCGGCCGATCTACGAGCGATCGGACGACTAGTCCAACCAGGATACTGAACGGACTGAAGCGGTTTATTGGAGGATACGCTGTGAGCACGCCTGCCAACTCCTCGCCGCAAGAAGCGCGCGACAACACTCCCACGGCGTTGCTGCTCGAAAGCGATCTCTTCTTCCGCGTCAAAGTGACCGAAACGCTGCGCCACAGCGGCTACGCGACTCTCGCCGCACGCACGCTCGCCGATTTCACCGCCCGTCTCGCGTCTGACGCCCCCACCCTCGCGCTCGTCAACACGGCAATCCGTGGCGGCGGATGGCGCGAGGCCATCGTCGCGGCGCGCGAGGCTGGTGTGCCGGTGATCGCCTTCGGGCCGCACGTCGATCTAGGGACGCAGGAGGCCGCGCGACAGGCGGGCGCCACGCGCGTTATCTCTAACTCCAAGCTGGCGAGCGATCTGCCAGGCATCGTCGCGCGAACGCTGCGGGGGCAGAGTGCAGACACGCCGGAAGTTTCGCGCGGCACGATGGCTGCGGACGAGAGTGACGACGACATGTGACTGAGCCAGACCAGACGCGGCATCTCCGCAGAGAGAAGGTCGCCGCGACGGTGCGGACAGCACGTAATGAGATGAGTCGCACACAGAACGAGGAGTGATGTATGAGTACAGCCGAACAGGCTGGCACGGGGCAGGGCACCCGCCAGCAGTGGCACGAGCTCGCGCAGCAGTTGCGCGTCGATAGCATTCGCAGCACCACGGCGGCAGGGTCGGGGCACCCCACGTCGTCGATGTCGGCGGCGGATCTGGTTGCGGTGCTCGTCAGCGAGTATCTGCGCTACGATTTCTCGAACCCCAAGAAACCCAACAACGACCACTTCATCCTCTCCAAGGGCCATGCCGCACCAGTGCTCTACGCCATGTACAAGGCGGCGGGCGCCATCACGGACGAGCAGATGATGAGCCTCCGCAAGGAGAACAGCATCATCGAGGGACACCCGACTCCGGCCATCCCCTACGTCGACGTGGCGACCGGCTCGCTCGGCCAGGGCCTGCCGATTGGCGTCGGCATCGCGACGGCGGGGAAGTACCTCGATAAGCTGCCCTACCACGTCTGGGTCCTGCTGGGCGACAGCGAGATGGCCGAAGGTTCCGTCTACGAGGCGCTGGAGCTCGGCGGGCACTACCAGCTCGGCAACCTGACCGCCATCATCGACATGAACCGCCTGGGCCAGCGCGGCGAGACGATGCTCGGCTGGAACGCCGACGCGTACGCCGCCCGCGGGCGTGCCTTCGGCTGGCACACCATCGAGATCGACGGCCACGACGTTGACCAGATCAACAACGCCTACGCCGAGGCGATGCGGCAGAATCAGCCGACGCTCATCGTCGCTCGCACGGTCAAGGGCAAGGGCTTCGCCGAGGTCGAGAACAAAGAGAACTGGCACGGCAAGGCGTTTCCGAAGGACATGGCCGACCGCGCGATCGAGGCGCTGGGGGGCAACCGTAACATCACCGTGCAGGTCCACAAGCCTGAGCCGGGCGAGCCTGCCATCAAGCCGACACGCGCGCAGGCCCAGCTCCCGACCTACGAGGTCGGCTCCGGCGTGGCCACGCGCACGGCGTATGGCGACGCTCTCAAGGCGCTTGGCGCTGCGCGGCCTGAGGTTGTGGCGCTGGACGGCGAGGTGAGCAACTCGACCTACGCCGAGACGTTCGCCAAGGCCTTCCCCGAGCGCTTCTTCGAGCAGTACATCGCGGAGCAGCAGCTCGTCGCCTCGGCCGTCGGCATGCAGGTGCGCGGCTATGTACCGTTCGCCTCGACCTTCGCCGCGTTCTTCAGCCGCGCGTATGACTTCGTGCGTATGGCGGCGATTTCGCGGGCCAACATTCGTCTCGTCGGCTCGCATGCCGGCGTCTCCATCGGCGAGGACGGCCCGTCGCAGATGGCGCTC
>CAYRVF010000213.1:0-4080 GCA_964427535.1 uncultured Ktedonobacterales bacterium | reverse complement strand
GGACTGTGGGATATCTACCGGCGCGCCGGCTTCACCGTGGACGTGCCGAACTGCTCGATGTGCCTGGGCATCGCCAGCCGCAAGGCGGGCAAGGGCGAGGTGTGGCTCAGCTCGCAGAACCGCAATTTCGAGAACCGCATGGGCGAAGGCTCGCTGGCGTGGCTCTCTAGCGGCGTGACGGTGGCGGCGAGCGCGCTCGACATGGTGGTCGCCGATCCGCGTCCGCTGCTGGCGCGCGTCGACCGCGACCGGCTGGACACGATTTTGCTGCGCCCACGCACGCGCCAAGCGGTCGAGATTCGGGTGAGCGAGCCCGAGATGCACGTTGTCGAGCCGGTCCAGACCGGCGAGCACACATCCGCGGAGGGTGGCGGCACGGTGCGCGGGCGCGTGCAGCGCTTCGGCGACGCGGTGGATACGGACGCGATCATCCCCGGCGAGTTCTGCCACCTCACCTCGACTGAGGCCCTGGGCGAGAAGTGCTTCTACTACGTGCGGCCCGAGTTCGTCCAGCGGGCGCGCGCGGGCGCGACGATCGTCGTGGCGGAGGAAGGCTGGGGCTCGGGCAGCTCGCGCGAGATGGCGGTCTGGGCCTTGCAGGGGGCGGGCATCCAGGCGATCATCGCCAAGAGCTACGCCTTCATCCACAAGCGCAACCTTGTCAACGAGGCGCTGCCCTATCTCGTGATCCGCGACGATGACTTCTACACGCTGGCCCAGGAAGGCGCGGAGCTGGAGGTCGATCTCGCGACGGGGCGTGTGCGCGACGCTCAGAGCGGGCGCGAGTTCCAGGCGCAGGTCGCGACGCCGATGATTCGCGCGCTGACGGCCGAGGGCGGCCTCGTCGCGGCTGTGCAGCGCCATGGCAAAGAGGTCTTCTCGGTGCTAAGCGCGTGACCTCTGGCAGAACCTAACCCCCTCCCCCCTTCCCTTTGGGGGAAGGGGTCGCTTTTGGGGCTTCTTGGCTGATGGCAAGTTTGCTGGCATCTCGAAGATGAAGGGGCCTCGCCCCCAACCCCTCTCCCGGCTGGGAGAGGGGCTTTTCATAGGGCAACACAGCTGCCCGAAGGCCACGAACGTTCTGCTCCCCCTTCCCCTCGCGAGGGGAAGGGGGCTGGGGGGATGAGGCCCCCACAACCGAGCAGCGGAGACCATGTCGCCATCTGTTACCACTGTCTTCCTCACGGCCCCTCCCCTCGAGGGGAGAGGTTCTGGGGCAGGCGGTTAGGTCAGCGGCTGGATGCTCGTCTGGATGTGGGCGCTGAACTCGCGCTCCCACAACTCGCGGAGCCGCCTGAGCTGGTTCTCGGGGAGGGGGCCGCGTTGCATGGCCCGCATCAGCGTCTCGGCCTGTTCGGTGCTGCGCGCGCCGGGGATCGCGCTGGAGACAGTGGGGTCGCTGATGCAGAAGCGGACGGCGGCCTCGACCAGTGAGCTGTCGGATTCCTGCTCCAGAAAGCGCAGCTCGTCGATGTAGTGGAGCGTGCGTTGTAGCGTCCCGCCCGTGAAGACCTCCGCCCGCCAGTCGCCTTCGGAGAAGCGCGTCTGCGCGTTCCACCTGCCGGAAAGCGCGCCCGAGGCCAGCGGCACCCGCGCGAGAATGCCGACATTGTGTTCGCGCGCCAGCGGGAAGACCTCCGTCGCGGCCCGCTGATCGAGGATGTTGTAGATCAACTGGACCGTATCCACGCGGTTGGCGGCGCTCGTGCCATTGGCCTCGGACGGGCGCGCATCGGTGACGGAGATGCCGATCGCGCGAATCTTGCCCTGGTCGCGCAGCTTGACCATCGCCTCGTACCACTCCGTCTCGTCGTTCCAGGTCGGGCACCACGTATGGAGCTGGTAGACGTCGAGGCAGTCGGTCTCCAGGTTGCGCAGGCTGAACTCGCAGCGCTCGATGAGATAGTCCGCCGGAAATTTGTCGCGGATGTTCGAGACGCCGGGGATGGTGTTCCAGTCGAGGTCTTTCGGCGGCACCTTCGTCGCGACGGGCACGCGCTCGCCGCGCTCGCGGAAGACCCGCGCGACGATGCGCTCGCTGCGTCCATTGCCGTACGCCTGCGCCGTATCGATCAGGTGGCAGCCGAGATCGAGCGCCCGGTGCAGCGCCGCGATCGATGCCTCTTCCTCCTGCTCGCCCCATTGTGAGCCCATCGCCCACGTGCCGATGCCGACCGCCGAGACTTCGATGCCCGTCCTGCCCAACGGGCGCATGGGCGTATAGGTACTCGTGTCTGTCCCTGCCATTGCGGGGAATGTCCTTCCTGTAGATGCTGCTCCGCAAACCGCCGTCGCGTGGGGGGCAATTGTCGCGGAGGTGAGATGTGCATGCGGAGAGTGAGCCGCACATCACGGTCCAAGAAACGACACACTGCTGAGCGGAGTTTCGCGTCGGTGACGCCATCGTGATGTCTGGGCCGCTAGCACGGGCGTATAGTGTTCAGGGAGCGTGCTTGGGCCGGTGTCGCCGTGGGGATGATGTCGCCAGCGATATCCGGCGTCATCTGGTGCCCGTACATATCCTTTCGACCGGCAGAGGGACTCTGTACAGAGAAGAGGTGATGTCCTGATGCAAGAGAACGTGAGTGGTGGAAAGGTCGTTCCGACGGGCGAGGAGAGCCAGCTCTTCGCCGAGAAGGAGCGCATCAACCGGCTGAGCAGAATTCGTGAGCTGGTGTTCGGCTCGCTCGATGGGTTGCTCGTGCCGCTGGGCGTGGTCAGCGGAGTCGCGGGCGGCACGCACAGCACGCAGGCGGTCATCGTCGCCGGTCTGGCGGAGGCGTTCGCCGGTGCGCTCTCGATGGGCGCGGGCGAGTTCATCTCGAGTCGCGCCGAAGCGCAGGTGCATGCGACGGAAGTTCGCAAAGAGCTGGACGAGATTCGGACCAATCCGGGGTATGAGCTAAAGGAGATGGTATTACTGCTCGAACACGAGGGCATCGCCGAGGAGGACGCGAGCAACATCGCGCAGACGCTCTGGCGCTATCCCACGTCGTTCCAGAAGACAATGGTGGAGAAAGAGCTTGGCCTGCAGATGGATGTCGATACGGTGAAGATCGACGAGGCGCTGACGATGGGCGTCTCGTATATCATCGGCTCGTTCTTCCCACTCATCGCCTACTTCTTCCTGCCGATCTCGAAGGCGTTTCCCGTCTCACTCGCGCTGACGGTCGTCGCGCTCATTATCGTAGGCATCATCAAAGGGAAGCTCGCCAACCTCAACCTCTTCAGAAGCTCGCTGGAGGTCGTCGTCGTGGGCGGCGCCTCGGCTCTCGGCGGCTATCTGCTGGGCACCTATCTGCCGCATCTCTTCGGCTATTAGCGGTTTCGGCTGATGTCGCTGTATTGCCGCGCCGCGCTGGTGCGTGCTACCGTGGGGAGGAGCATGCGCGCACGATGGTGTCGCGCGCGTGCGGAAGTCGAGAGCGAAGACGATGCCCGGCGCGAGGAGAGAGGACCCGATGAGCGACGATGCCCAGCAGCGACGAGACGCGCGGAACGAGACCGACGAGACGCCCGAGGATTGGCGCGCGCACGTCTACGATCCAGCGGTAAAGAAGTACGGCCAGCGCCAGCCGGAGTTCACCACCAGCTCGGGCATCGAGGTCGAGCCGCTCTACACCGAAGAATCGCTAGCGGGAACCGATCCGCGACATGCGCTCGGCTATCCTGGCGAGCCGCCGTACACGCGGGGCATCCAGCCGACGATGTATCGCGGACGGCTGTGGACGATGCGCCAGTATGCCGGGTTTGCTACGGCGGAAGAGTCGAACCGGCGCTACCACTACCTGCTGCAGCACGGCACGATGGGGCTCTCGGTCGCCTTTGACCTGCCGACGCAGATGGGCTACGACGCCGATCATCCACTCGCCGAGGGAGAGGTCGGCAAAGTCGGCGTCTCGATCTGTAGCCTGGAGGACATGGCAACCCTCTTCGACGGCATCCCGCTGGAGAAGATCACCACCTCGATGACCATCAACGCGACGGCTTCGATTCTGCTCGCGCTCTACATCGCGGTCGCTAAGCAGCAGGGCGCCGACATCCGAAAGCTCTCGGGCACGGTGCAGAACGACATCCTCA
>CAYRVF010000212.1:0-4081 GCA_964427535.1 uncultured Ktedonobacterales bacterium | reverse complement strand
CGGGCGGCCCGTTCTTCCCGCAGGCCTACGTGCGCGACCGCGAGTGGCGGCTCTCAGTCGGCTTACAGAGCGCATCTGTCGTGCGCGAGGCCATCGAGCGACTGCCCGAGCCAGAAGTCGCGGGCATCGTGCCGTTGCGCGACATCACCGAAGCGGTCTCCCGCCGCTTGCGAGACGAAGCCGCGCCAGTGGTCGCGCTGATACAGGGATTTGCCGAGTCGGCGGGTTTCGGCTTTGGCGGCATCGACCTCTCGCCCGCGCCGATGGGCGACGATAGCATTGTCGCAGCATTCGAAGCGAGCGGCGTCACCCCATTCGGCGCGCCCGGAACACTCGCGGTCGCCAGCGCGCTCACCGGGGCTATACGAAGCATTGACCTGCCGACCTGCGGCTATTGCGGCCTCATGTTGCCCGTGCTCGAAGACGCCTTGCTCGGCATGCGCTGCGCTGAGGAAGCTGTGTCCGTCACGTCGCTGCTCGCATACTCCGCCGTGTGCGGCACTGGGCTCGATACGATCCCCCTCGCCGGGGACACATCGCCAGAGCGTATCGCCGCTCTGCTGCTAGATGTGGCCTCGCTCGCGTTCCGCCTCCGCAAGCCCCTTTCGGCGCGGCTCTTCCTTGTGCCTGGCGCGTCGGCGGGCGATCTGACATCATTCGCCTCGCCGTATCTCACGAACACGCGCGTGCTCGACCTGGGTTCGTGAGACCCAACACGTGCATCGCGCCTGATGGAGAGTCCTGTGCTGTTGACAGGCATCCTGCGGGGTCTTTAGACTAACCACCGGTGCAGCGGACGGTGGTTGTGGGAGGGAATGCGGCGCATGGATCATTCGGCCCAGTCGCGGAAGCGCCGCTACCCGCGACGTCCTCTACTGCTGATCGCGCTGGCATGTTGCTGCATCACCATTGCGGTCGCCGTCAGTTCCGGCCAACGCGCCAAGGCATCCTCACAACCCTCTCTCCGAACACTCGTTTCAGCAACAGGTATACCTAGCATTTCCCCAATTGGCACACTACCTATCGACACGACGACTCCCTCGCCTACTAGTACCCCCCCACCTGCGTCTACCACATCGCCGACCGCCGCGCCAACTGCCGCAGCGACTGCGACGCAGGCATCCAACAGCACACCGACGGCCACGACCGACACGTCCACTGGCGGGAACTACACGGGCGGCGACGGGTCGAGCACGGCGGGCGGACCCCAGCCGACGAAAGTCGTGCTCGCGCAGCCGACTTTCCAGGCAGGCACAGATATAAACGGTGGCCCGAGTGACGCGCTCTCGGGCGCGAACGGCCTCGTGCTGGCAACTGTCGTCGGCTGCGTGACCGGCGTGCTGGGCATCATTATTGCGGCCATCTCGCTGATGGTGCTAGTGCGCGGCGGCTATGGCCCATTCCTGAAACAACTCCTGCGTGGCAAGCGAGGAGCGAAGCGCGGCAAGAATGGCGGCGGCAAGCGCGGCGCGTCCGGTGGCGAGTTCGAGCCGCTCGCCCTTGGCGGTGAGAGCGGCGAGGTCAGCACCTACGGTCGCGCCTACGACGATCGCCTCGAAGACGATGATCTCCCCTCAGGCTACGGAAATGCGTGGGAACGGAGTGCGACTCCGCCTCGAGCGCGCGAGGCGAACAGAGTGGCACCTCGCAATGGCGGCAATCGGGGCCGCCAGTATCGCCGGTAAGCTAACATACATCAGTCTACGCTCTAGCGGAAGGCGCGAATCCACCCATGTCACGTGCTATCGAGCTCGGAGCGGGAATCGCGGCCGCGGTGTTGAGCGTGCTGGGCTTCGCCGCCGTGCTCTTCGTGCCGCTGGTACCCTACTGCGCGGTCAGTTACACGGGGCAGTGTCCCCAGGCATCGGTGCGCTACACTTCCGCACTCCAGGCCGGGCTTACCGCGGGCGCATGGGGACTGCTGGTCGGACTGCTCGTGCTCACGCTGCTCGGCGCGGCTGGGGCCATCCTCGACGCACGCACGACAACTCGCGGCGCACTCGTCCTGCTGGGCATCGGCGCCGTGCTCGCGTTCGCGGTCTGCGCCGTCGCCGCCGGTGGTGTCGGCGTGCTCTTTCTCCCTGGTGTCGCCAGCCTCTGCCTCGCGGTGTATGCGTCGATTCTGCGACGTCTGCGCACGCGCACACCGCCACAGGACACCTCATCGGGCGAACCCGCCGAGAAAGTGAGCGGCTCTTGACTGAGGTTGTCCGGACGTGGTATCCTCTGATCAACGAAAGGAGGTGGTGTGCAGTGAGTGAACCTTGTAGCTGCGCAGGCAGCGTGAATACTCTCCACACCGATTCTATGGGAGAGCACAACTGCTAATATAGCAGTCTTGTTTTCGCCGGACGGGGTGGCTTCAGGGCCTGCCTGCGCGGCCGACCGGAGCGAGAGCCGAATGGTTCTTGCTCCGGTCTCTTTTTGTGTCTGGAGGACACCTCCCATGCAGCAGTCATCGCCCGCGCCCGACTCCAGCACGCCAGCGCAGCGTCTGGACATCGACGCCCTGCGTACCCGGCTCGCGGACATCACCCTCGGGCACCCGATCTTCTACCAGCCTGCGATCGGCTCAACCAACACCTACGCGCTGGAGCTCGCCCGCGAGGACGCGTCAGAAGGCGCCCTCGTCACCACCGACGATCAGACCTCCGGCCGTGGACGGGTGGGACGTCGCTGGGTCTCGCTGCCGGGGCAGCAACTCGCCCTCTCGCTGGTTCTGCGGCCACACTTTCCGCCGCACTTCCTGGTCATGGCCAGCGCCCTCGCCGTCGCGGGCGCGATCGAGCATGCCGCGGGCATCCGGCCCGAGATCAAGTGGCCAAATGATGTGCTGATTGGCGGCCGCAAGGTCTGTGGCATCCTCATCGAGACGAGCGGCGACATCGCCATCCTCGGCATGGGCGTGAACGTCAACGGCTCGCTCGCCGCCTACCCCGATATCGCCGCCCGCGCTACCACAATAGCAGACGCGGCAGGCCATCCGCTCTCGCGCGAAGACTTCGCCGCCGATCTGCTCCATCGCCTGGACGCCGACTACGCCTCGCTGAATTCTGGCGCCTCCGCAGCGCGTGCTGAGGTGCGCGAACGGTGGCGCGCGCGGCTCATCACGCTTGGGCACGACGCGACCATCCGCCAGGGCGACCGCACTCTCACCGGGCGCGCGCTCGACGTCGACGAGAATGGCGCCCTCCTGCTGCGCGAGCCGGACGGCAATACCACGCTCGTGAACTGGGGCGACGTCGAGTAGCCCGGCGCCCTAATGGGAAATGCGGGTGAACAAGCTGACTGCGCGCTTGACCGGTGCGTTACACTGCGGATGTGCGACATGTACAGCGCACAGCCTCCAAGGCGAAGCATACTGCGTGAGTGCGGTGGATATAGGGGAGAGTGGGCCAAAGATGAGTGAAGATCCGCGAGCGGCAGAACAGCGCCGAGCTGGCATCGCCCAGGCGATGGACCCGCGCCGAGTACTTGACCCAGCACTTGATCGCATGATCAAGACGCAAGTTGCGGCGCGATTGCAGGCGCAGCAGACGACGACCGTTTTTGTCGCCACTATCGTGAGCCTTATCACCTCGGCGTTCGGCTTCGTCGCGGCCCTCGCCTGGAATACCGCGCTTCAAGATGTCATCAAGCACTTGCCGACTGACAAGATCAAACTGGGACCGACAACCAAAGAAGTGATCTACGCCATTATCGTGACCCTCGTAGCCGTCATCGCGGTCGTCATCATTCGAGGTGTCGCTTCGCGCATCGCTGGCAAAGATTTGGAGACGAAGGCCGAACACTTCCTGTAGGCCCACACACACCACGCACGAGATTGAGTCGAGCCGGATGCCGCCAAGTGGCATCCGGCTCGCTGCTGTTCTTCATTAGCTTGGCATCGTCACATCCATCCGAGGCCGCCCCATGTCGGAGATTCACCGCATCGGGATCATCTCAGATACGCACATTCCCAAGCGCGCGCCCCGCGTGCCCGACACGGCCCTGCGCCATTTCGAGGATGTCGAGCTGATCCTGCACGCGGGCGATCTCTCATCGCTGGCCGTGGTCAACCAGCTCGAAGCCTACGCGCCGG
>CAYRVF010000211.1:0-4082 GCA_964427535.1 uncultured Ktedonobacterales bacterium | reverse complement strand
GCGTCCGCGCGGCGTGCGTGCGAGGAAGCCGAGCTGCAGCAGATACGGCTCGTAGACGTCCTCGATGGTCTCGACCTCTTCGCTGGTCGCCGCCGCCAGTGTCTCGATGCCGACCGGTCCTCCGTCGAACTTCTGGATGATGGTGCGCAGCAACTCGCGGTCGTGCGGATCGAGGCCGCGCTGGTCCACTTCGAGGGCATCGAGCGCGGCGTTGGCAACCTCTCGCGTGATCACACCATCGGCGCGCACCTGGGCATAGTCGCGCACGCGCCGCAGCAGCCGGTTCGCGATACGAGGAGTTCCGCGTGCTCGCAGCGCGATCTCGCGGGTGCCATCTGGTTGCATCTCGACCTTCAGGATATGCGCGGAGCGGGTGATGATCTGCGTGAGGGCCGCCTCGTCGTAGTAGTCGAGACGGAAGATGGCACCGAAGCGGTCACGCAGGGGGGCCGTGAGCGCGCCGAAGCGGGTCGTCGCCGCGACGACCGTGAACGGGTTGAGTGGCAAGCGCACGTTGCGGGCGGAAGGCCCTTTACCGATGATGAGGTCGATGGCGAAATCTTCCATTGCGGAGTAGAGACGTTCTTCCACGACGCGGCCGAGCCGGTGGATCTCGTCGATGAACAGCACGTCGCCAGTCTCCAGCGAGGTGAGGATGGAGGCCAGGTCGCCGGGATGCTCGAACGCTGGGCCGGACGTCATCTTGATGTTGACGCCCATCTCTGTGCTGATGATCAGCGAGAGGGAGGTCTTGCCAAGTCCCGGCGGGCCGTAGAGCAGGACGTGATCGAGCGCTTCGCCGCGCATCCGTGCCGCTTCGAGCAGGATGCCCAGGTTGGCCTTCACCTTGTCCTGTCCGATGTAGTCGGCGAGCCGGCGTGGCCGCAGGCTATTTTCCTGAAAGTCGTCTTCACCCAGCTCGGGCGAGACGATCCGCTCGGTGCTCATGCGTGGCTCCACTCCGGCCGTCCCTGGCTGCGATTTCGTGGTGAACGAAAGTTCTACCGTGGTCGATGTCAGTATATCATGTGCGCGCAGGCCCCCTCCTGATAGGAGATGGGGAACGCGGACGCCAGCGCTTTGCGCCGCCTGCCGCTCTGGCTGTTCTGTCCCGCCGTCAGGGGGGTCCAGGCTGCGAGAGGGGGCCACCTCCGCGCACCCACTACAGCTCGTAGATGTCGCCGTCGACAGGGAAGTGTACCTCGCCGGTGAATGAGCGCGCGACCTGCTCGCGAGCGGCGTCTTTGTTCCAGCCTTCACCGACGCCGACATGCACGAGCGCGAGCCGGGGCACGCCGCATGCCGCCGCCTGCTGGCCAACCTCAACCGCTGTGAGGTGCTTGGCCCGCCGCGCGAACGCTTCGTTGCCTTCGAGAAATGTGCATTCGGTGATGAGCATGCCTGCGCCGCGCCCGAGTCGCTCAATTGCGGGCGACGGTTGGGTATCGCTGGTGTAGGCCAGCGCGCCACCCGGCAGTTCGATGCGGATGCCAGCCGTAGGAATCGCGTGGTCGACGCGTTCGATCCGGCCGCTGAACTGCCCGAACCGCAGCTCGGTTCCCCGCTCGATCTCTCTGAAGCGCACCTCAAACGACCAGTGGTGGAGATTGATCTCGTAGTCAAACACCTCGAGGATGCGGCGCGCGACGGCGAGCACCTCTGGTATCGCCGAGATGGTGAGCGGCCGTGTCCGTCCGCCCAGGCGCAGGCTTTCGATCAGCGAGGGGAGACTGCCAATGTGGTCGATATGCGCGTGTGTAATGAACAGGTCGCTGCAGGCGTCAGGGCTGAGGTTGGCTCGCAGCATCGCGCGAAAGATGTCGCCCCCGCAGTCGATGAGCAGCCCTCCGGTCGGATCGTCACCGAGGAGCGCGAGGGCCGTGTTCGTGCGATCGGCGACGGGGAGCGCGGCGCAGGTGCCGAGAAAATAGAGTGTTGCCATGTCTCTCCCCTCCTCGCCGAATCTGGCGGGGATATGTCTACCAGCACAACTGCGGCGATGGCCGCCTACCTGCCCCGCTCGGACGGCCGGTGAGGCCTGGTCTGTCCGGGTCGTACGGGTGACGAGGTCACACCGGTGTAGAGCGGACGTGACGACGGCGTGCGCGGCTGTGTCGCTCGCGACGGATATGCCCGCGGCTGGCTGTCAGCGCCCACCGACCGCGCGGGGAGCTTGAGCGTTGGCTGCACTGGCGTATACGTCATCTCTACCTGGGGCGCCGGTCGCCGTCGCAGTGTGCCGGTAAGCAGCGCCACGGCGAGCAGCAGCCCAGCCACAAACAGCACCGCGACGCTCAGGCGCAGCAGATGCCCGGCGAGTGCGCGCGGTAATGTACCCGAGGCACTGGCGTAGACCATCGCGCCGACCAGCGTGGCGGCGTACAGGATGGCGGCGATCAGCCCGGCCTGCAGCGCCGCGCCAGTTGCCCGCGAGCGGCGCCCACGTGTGCCGAGCATGCCCGCGACGATCCCGCCGAGGCAGAGACCGCCAAGGAGCGCCCCGGCTCCGGCGAGCGTGGCATCTTGCTGCGTATCGAACACCCCGACATAGCTCAGCGCGTTGACCGCGGCGAGAGGCAGCACGCCAGCAATCCAGCCAGCGATTCCCCCAGCGACTCGTGCCACGTACTTCCTCCACCGCCGCCGTCACTGTGTCGGAGCGCGTCGTCGCGGCAACACACGTCGAGATCGTGCCAGGCAGGTAGTGCCAGTGTACGCGTGGCCCTCTGGAGCGTCAAGCATTCGGCCAGAGCGTCCCAATCAGGTCCCAGTCAGCACGTCTACGCCTCAGGCAAGACGACCGAAATGGCGACGCCGTCCATACCAGCCTCATCGTTGGGAACGACCACCGAGCGCAGACGCGGGTTCCGCGCGACGCTGGTGTCGTACTCGCGAATCGCCGCGTTGCCCGCATCCGTGTCATCCGGCTGAAACGGTCGGCCGCTGCGTACGCAGTTGTCGGCGACGATGATGCTCCCCGGCCGCGTCAGCCGTAGCGCCCATTCCAGATACGTCGGATAACTGGGCTTGTCGGCGTCGATGAAGACCAGATCGAATGGCGCCTCAGACTGCAGCGCGGGCAAGAGGTCGCTCGCGGACCCCACCCGCACCTCGGCACGGTCGGCCAGCCCCGCGCGCTCGAGCGAGGCGCGGGCGACGCGGGCGTGCTTTTCGCTCACCTCCAGCGAGATGAGCTTGCCGCCAGGCGCCAGCGCACGCGCGAGCCAGATGCTGCTGTATCCGGCGAGCGCCCCGATTTCGAGAATCTTCCGCGCACCAGCCGCCACCGCGAGCACCTGCAAGAGCTTGCCTTGCAGCGGGGAAATCTGGATCTCCGGCATGTCGTTCGCGGGCGCCGCCGCGAGCGCCGCTCGAAGCGCCTCATCCTCCGGCGCATACAGATTCCGCAGCGTTTGCTCGATGAACGCGCGCCGCTCGGCTTCGTCCCGTAGCGAGTCCTGGGTATGCTGGTCGGCCACGACTACCACTCCTCCTCGATGTGGGCGGCGCAACCTCTACGCCTGCCCCATCCACGGTATAGCACATGGGAGTGGAGAGGCTGTAGCGGGCGACTTGCCCTATCGTGGGGCGAGCGGTCGAGGTATGCCTCGCCCCTACAAGGAGTGTTGCCGGTCAGGCGTATGGCGCTCGACAAAAAGAGAGCCTGCCAGCGATATCGCTGGCAGGCTTGTATGGCCAGGTCTCACGATAGATGCCCTACCGGAAGGACTGCATCTTCGCGATAATGGCGTCCGCGACCTGCGAGGTGCCGACCGAGGTGGGATCATCCGGGCGGAGCTTGAGGTCATAGGTGACGTTCTTGCCCTCCGCGATGACCGCGGCGAGGGCCTTCTCCATGCGGTCCGCCGCCTCGCGCTCGCCGAGATGCCGCAGCATCAGCACGCCCGAGAACATCATCGCCATCGGGTTGACCTTGTTCTGCCCGGCATACTTGGGCGCGCTGCCGTGGACCGGCTCGAAGACGGCGTACTTGTCGCCGATGTTCGCGCCCGGCGCCACCCCGAGACCGCCGATGAGGCCCGCCGAGTGGTAGGAGAGGATGTCGCCGTAGAGGTTCGGCA
>CAYRVF010000210.1:0-4131 GCA_964427535.1 uncultured Ktedonobacterales bacterium | reverse complement strand
CCGGTGGCTCCGCATCATCCGTGCCTTGTCAAACTTCCTGCAAGTTGCTCTAGGCAAAAGTACCCCTGGCCGCGTCTGTAAACGGAGGCGGCCAGGGGTACTGTGTCTCGCTTTACAGGGCGGGTCCGGCTGGAACCAGCGGCGCCTTCTCTAACTGCGCGGCATAGTTCCACAGGATACGCGCGGCGGCCGCGGCATCGAAGGGTACCTCGTCGCGGGAGTCGGCGACATGCGCGAAGGCGTCCGCGACGGCGCGTATGGTGCCGGGGTCGCTGATCCGCTGAGCACGAATGGCCTCGTAACTGTCGGCCAGGGTATCGGCGGAGAACGCGTCGAAGTGTGACTGGCGCGGCAACACCTGCTCTGCTCCGAGCGGCGCCGAGGACGGCGTTGGAATCTGTGACGCGAGCGCATATTCGCCCGAGGCGTACGACGCGCCGAACGGTGAGGGAGCGCCGTACGGCGACGGCGTGACATAGCTCACCGGGGCGGGCGCCGAACCGAAGCCCGCGACCGCCAGCTCGGCAGCGTCATACTCCGTGGGGAGCTGCGCCGACGCGCTCAAGGCGTACGCGCTTGGTCCCGCCGAATCCGCTTGGACGTGCGCCACGACGGGCTCGCGAGTGGCTGGCGGATACGAGGTGTCGTGCCGGTCAGACGGTGTGTGTGGCGGTCGCGACGTGCGCGCGCGCGCCAGCGGCCCCGACATCGGCAGCAGCATACCCGTATCACTTGTGCTGAGTTGCGCATTGCGGATACGCACGCTGGAGACCCACACACCCCAGCCGCGCGCCCACGAGCGCAGGTTTACCAGCACCTCTTGCGCGAGCGACCCCTGCTGCGGCGGCTCGCCCGTCGCGAGCATCTGCGCGCTCCACTGCTTGAGCGAATCTTTGAGCACGTAGAGCACGACGTTATGCATATCGCGCTCCCAGCGCTCGCCCGCCAGCAGCGTGCGGCTCGCCTCCTCGGGCAGGATATGGTAGGTGACGGTGGCGGCGGCGCGGGCAGAGTAGCGGACTCCCGTTGCCGCACGCAGCTCCTCCGCGAGGGCCGGTGTCGTGAACTTGCGTTCGCCGGTCTCAAGCGTCAACGCGATGCGCTCGAAGGGCAGCGTAACGTTCAAGCCGGGGTGCAGCGTGCGCGAGTAGCGTCCGAACGCCGTGGTGAGCACCACCGTGCCCCCGTTGACGCGCGTCAGGTGTCGCTGGGTGTAGAAGAGCGCGGAGAGGCCCGCCGCCAGCACGACCAGCACGCCAGGCACAATGCCGAAGATGACGCTCACGAGTGCGACGACGAAGGCAACCGTACCAGCCAGGACGACGCTCAACCACAGGATGTCGCTGCGGGCAAAGCGCAGGGCGATGCCGAGCGCCGTGCCGAGGATGAGATAGACGGTGAAGAGCGTCCACACGCTATCGACATGGCCCGCTGACGCCTTCGGGCCGATGCCATGAGCGGCGAGCGCGCCAGCGAGGAGGAGAAAGAGTCCGGTGAGCGCGACTGGTACGCCCAGTGGCGACCAGCGGCGCAACACCCGCAGAGCGTGGGCCTGTTGCCCGCCGCGAGAGCCGCGCCTGTCTGGCCCTTCGCTTTCTGGAGACGGCCAGGTGCGCGGAGTCATGCCACGAGTATCCTTGTGTGGCTGAGGGCCTGTGTGCAGTGTCGAGTCGGGGTGTTTCATCCTGGTCCCCAGATGTGGCTGAGAGAAAGACAATCCAGCACTCATCCGCAATCCCAAATATGCATAAAGTGGGCCACGGTTGAGTGCTGGCATGGGCGCTTGAGTGGATGATTGTCCGACTGTGAGGAAAGACTATCCTTTAGTTTAGGGAGTCGCGCGGCGGAACGGGCGCCTCAGGTGGTGCTTGGGGCGCGTGGCCCGGCCGGTGCTGGCCTTTGCGGCATCCAGGCTTGCCGCAGCCTTCCCGCGAGAGCGCCTCCGAGACAGGTGATTCGCGCGGTTCGTAGCCTTCGAGCTCGCGCACCGGCACCGTCACGGTCGCGCCGCTCTCCAGCATGATCTCCACCGACTCGCGCGGCACGTTGATGCCCACGACCCGGCCCGGTCCGCTCGGTGAGACGACGATATCGTTGTAGGCGGGCATGCGCTGCTTGGCCTCGATGTAGTTCTCGTTCTCGTACGAGAGGCAACACATCAGGCGGCCACACACGCCCGAAATCTTGCTGGTGTTGAGCGGCAGACCCTGCTCTTTCGCCATCCGGATGGAGACGACGTTGAACTCGGTGAGCCACGAGCTGCAACAGAGCGTCTTGCCGCAGACGCCCACGCCGCCAAGCAGCTTGGCGTGATCGCGCGCGCCGATCTGGCGCAGCTCGATGCGTGTGTGGAACTGCGACGCGAGGTCGCGAACGAGGGCGCGGAAGTCTACGCGCTGTTCGGCGGTAAAGTAGAAGGTGAGGCGGCTCCCGTCGAAGGTGTACTCCGCCTCGGCCAGCTTCATCGGCAACTGGTGATGATCGACACGCTGGGCGCAGCGCCGCAGCGCCTCTTTCTCCTTGGATTTGTACGCCAGCATCTGGCGTAGGTCATCCTCCTCGGCGACGCGAAGCACGGGCTTCAGCTCGCCGTTGCCAAGCTCTTCTGTCTTCACCTGCCGGGGCGTGATCACGACACGCCCGCATTCGAGCCCTTTCGCGCTCTCGACGATGACCCAATTCCCGGTCTTCAGCTCAAAGCCATTTGGCTGATAGTAGTAGATGCGTCCGGCTGGCCGGAAACGAATGCCGACGACGAGCGCGGACGCGGTAGTAGAAGTCTCCGGTGCGGTCATGGCTGTACGTTGAGCTCCTCAGCCAGCAGAATCGCCTCCGCGACCTCCTTCATGGATTTGCGGTTATTCATGCTGAGCTTCTGTATGCGCCGGAAAGCATCTTGCTCGCTGAGCTTGTACTTATCCATCAGGACGCCCTTGGCGCGCTCCACGAGCTTGCGCGTCGAGAGCTGGTCTTCGAGCGTCTTAACCTGCGATTCGAGCTGCTTGAATTCCTGGAAGCGGCTCAAGGCAATCTCGATCGCGGGCTTCAGGTCGCTCTGCCGCCAGGGCTTCGTGACGTAATGCACGACGCCAGCTCCGCGGGCGCGCTCGATGAGCTCTTCGTCGCTGAACGCGGTGAGCAAGACCACTGGCGCCAGCCGCTCGCGCGTCAGAATCTCCGCCGCGCTGATGCCATCCATCTCGGGCATGCGGATGTCCATGATGACGAGGTCGGGGCGCAGCTCGCGCGCCAGGTTGACCGCGCTCAGTCCGTCGCCGACATCGCCGATTACGAGATAGCCCTGGCGTTGCAGCTCTTCTTTAAGGTCCATGCGAATGACGGTATCGTCTTCCGCGACAATGATGCGTGTGGGCATGGAGGATACCTCGCTTCTCTGCCTGCTCCGATTGACGGAAGTGACGGCCTGGCGCGACGATGCGCAAGCTGCTCCGCTGCAGCGCGGCAGGTAGCTCATACTAGGCCGCAGTATAGCACACAAGGCAGGGGAGACAGCCGTGCCGCACGTTGCGACTGGCGCCGCGCCGGTGTTATGCTCGCAGCTAGGTCTGCAAACTCGCGCGTGCCATGCGCCAACTGGCAGCGCATGCGATCGAGCGCGAGCGTTCCCTCAATGGCGAGGAAGGAGTGCCGCCGCAATGGCTGTGCTAGAGAGTCGGGTGGACCGCACCAGCCCGGAGTTTGCCGAGAATCGAGCGTACTTCGAGGGGCTGGTTGCCGATCTGCGGGCGCGGATCGAGCAGGCCCGCCAAGGCGGTGGCGAGGCTGCCATCGCGAAGCATCGCGCTCGTAACAAGCTGCTCGCTCGCGAGCGCATCGGGCGCGTGTGTGACCCCGATACGCCTTTTCTGGAGTTCAATCCCCTCGCCGCGAACGGCATGTACGACGACGACGCGCCCTCGGCGGGCATCGTTACCGGCATCGGCGTGATCGAGGGGCAGGAGTGTGTGCTCGTCGCCAACGACGCGACGGTGAAGGGCGGCACCTACTTCCCGATGACGGTGAAAAAACACCTGCGTGCGCAGGAGATCGCCGAGCAGAACCATCTCCCGTGCGTCTATCTCGTCGATTCGGGCGGCGCGTTCCTGCCGTTGCAGGCCGACGTCTTCCCGG
>CAYRVF010000209.1:0-4138 GCA_964427535.1 uncultured Ktedonobacterales bacterium | reverse complement strand
GTCGCCCAGGCGGTTGCGGATCATCTTGATCCCGCTGACGTGCACGCCGTCGTTGCTGAGCACCTCTGACGGCGAGCAGAGGTAGATGAACTCGACGTGTTCCAGCATCGCCTCCTCGACCTCATACTCGTCGGAGGGCATCTCCTCCTTCGAGCGGCGGTAGAGCACGTAGACCTTCTCCGCGCCGAAGCGGATCGACGAGCGGCAGCAGTCCATCGCGGTGAAGCCGCCGCCCAAAACCGCGACGCGCTTGCCGACGTAGACCGGCTCGCCGAAGTTGATCTTCTCCAGGAAGGGCAAGCCAGGCGCCACGCCCTGCAGCTCGGCGCCGGGAACCTCTTTGTTGTTCGGGTCCGTCAGCGGATTCGAGAGCATGCAGCCCGGGCCGAGATAGACGGCGTCGTAGTCGCGCAGCAGATCGGTGAGCTGCACATCCTTGCCGACCGTCGTGTTCAGGCGCACGTCCACGCCGAGCGCGTCGAGGTATTCATCGCACTCTTCCTGTGTCACCTCGCGCGGCAGACGCCACACCGGGATGCCGCCGACCATCATGCCGCCGGGAGCCGGGTACATGTCGAAGACCGTGACAGGGTATCCCATCTCGGCCAGCTCACGCGCGCAGGCGATACCCGCCGAGCCCGCGCCGACGACCGCGACCTTCTTGCTCTTGGTCACCTTCGGGCGGTCGGGCAGGTGGCGATACTGGCGGTGATCGTGGCTCGCGCGCTTCAGCCAGCAGATGGCCACCGGCTTGCCGTCGATCTTGTTGCGGCGGCAGACGGGCTCACACGGACGCGCGCAGGTACGGCCAAGGACACCCGGCACGACATTCGACCGCCGATTCAGGACGTATGCCTCGTCGAAGCGCCCCTGCGAGATCAGCCCGATGTAGTTCGACACGTCGGTGCGTGCCGGGCAACCGATCTGGCAAGGAATATTCGTCCTGTACCAGTCGGGGCTGACCTCCTCCGATTGATAAAGTTCGTCCAGATTCTCATCCGGGTCGTACATGTCGGGATCCCTTTCGATGACGTCGCCGCGTGGAGGATGCCCGCGCTGGCATCCGGCGGCAGTCGGGACGTCTCGTCACCGGTCGCTGCCAGCTCTCCGGGACGGCGCTCACGCTGCCGCGTCGCCCCTCGCTGGCACGCCACCGTAAGTATACACGAGCGTATCCGCGCCCGCCAATACGGAACTCTCCAGTGCCGCACCCTAAGGTGTTTGCCCCCGCTCCCAGCCTCTCCCCCACCTGAGGGTGGGAGAGAGGAGCCAGACAATGCCCGGTGGCGCACCCGCCCACCGCACGACCCCTCCCCTCGGAGGGGAGGGGGTAGGGGGAGAGGTGCTGCCCGACGCCAGAGGACGGGGCCATCACAAGACGGGAATTTCCGCCCGCTTCCAGCTATTTCGCGCCTGGTCGGATATAATAGAGGGGATGAGGACGCGGCGATTGTCCGGTGCTGACGGGAAGCTCGTTCGCGCTGGCGACGAACCTGCCGCGCCTGCTTCGACGCGAGTGCCATGCGCCACACGACGGCCGAAAGGAGCGCCTGCCCGTGGGATTCAATATGAAAGACCTGCAGAAGATGCAGAACCAGCTTATGAAGATGCAGCAAGAGCTACAAAACAGCACCTTCGAGGGCACTTCTGGTGGCGACGCCGTGCGGGTCACCATCAACGGCAAGTATGAGGTCACTGCCATCAAGCTCGACCAGGAAGTCGTCGATCCCGAGGATGTGGGCATGCTCGAAGACCTCCTCCTCGCGGCCTTCCAAGACGGCTTCAGCAAGGTCAACGAGGCGCAGGCCAAGCTGGTCAGCTCGATGACCGGCGGCATGAAGATGCCCCCTGGCATGGGATTCTAACGCGGACCCTTCCGCCGCCTGGACGAAGCAAACACTCATCCCATCTCTCGCAGCCTGATTCGGCGTGTGGACGTGTCCGCGAGTCGCTCGTGGCCCGGCCATTACTCGCTGGACGCGCCGCTGCCTTGTATATTCCCGACGAGTGAAGAGCACAGAACTTCCATGCAGACCACTTCCGCGTCCGTCCAGGCGCTCATCGAGGAGCTCGCGCGGCTCCCCGGCATCGGTCCCAAGACGGCGCAACGCCTGACATTCTTCATCTTACGTAGCCCGAACGATCAGGCGCGCCGCCTGGCCGAGGCCATCACGCGCGTCAAAGATTCCGTGATGCAGTGCTCGATCTGCTTCAACATCACCGAGACTGATCCGTGCCCGATCTGCGCCAACCCCGAGCGCGACCAGCGCACGATCTGCGTGGTGGAGGAGCCGCTCGACGTGCTCGCGCTGGAAAAGACCGGCGTGTTCAAAGGGCTCTATCACGTCTTGCACGGTGCCCTCTCGCCGATGGAGGGCATCGGACCCAAAGATCTGCGGATCGACGAGCTGGTGGGCCGGGTGCGCCCGCGCCCCGACGCCGAACCGGTGCGCGAGGTCATCCTGGCAACCAACCCGAACTACGAGGGCGACTACACCGCCGCCTACATCGCGCCACTCATCACCCGTGAGGGGCTGGAGATCACGCGCCTCGCCCGCGGCCTGCCCATCGGCGGCGACCTGGAATACGCCGACGAAGGCACGCTCAGCCGCGCCCTCGAAGGCCGCCGTCAGATGTAGCCAGATATCCCGCGTTCCGGACTAGGCCAGAAGCGGCGTGAAAACGGTGCCCTTGGCAACGCACGGTACGTCTACGGCCCCTCCCTTCTACGGGGAGGGGTAGGGGGAGAGGTAGGGAGCAGACCACATGGCAGAGCTCGATGCCGACGAGCTGGTGCGCCGCTACCGCGAGCAGCGCGTGATCACCATGTCGCTCGCCGACCAGATCGAGGAAGACCGCTGGCGCCAGCCTGTGCTCTCCGGTGACCGCACGCTCCACGACGTGCTCTCCCACATGCTCGCCTGGGACGAGTGGGCCATCGCCGTCTTCGAGCTGAGCGCGCTGCGCCCGCTACCGCCCGTGCTCGTGCAGGCGGTGCGCGATGTCGACGCGTTCAACGCCCGGGCCATCCAGCGGCAGCGCAACCTGCGGCGCGACGACATTATCGCCGGACTGCAGACGGCGGTGGACCGCGTGATCTACGCTGCCCGCGCCACCGGCGGAGCCGACTGGGCCAACCGGCGCATTCAAGACCTCGCGACCCCTGGCGCCTCCGCGGACGGCACGCCAGCGCCAGGCCCGCGCATCGGGCGCATTGTACGGACGTTGACCGAGCACGAACGCACGCACGACGACGAGATCATGGCGGCCTTTGGTGTCGAGCCGCACCTGGAACGCTTCCAGGAGGAAGACCAGACGGAAGGAGAAGAGCGCGAGTAGCCGTAACGCTCCGATGAGGCACGACGTCACCACGATAAGCGCGCTGTTCCCAGCCAGACCTTTCCGCATTCCTTCCCGGAAAAAAGAACAGTCCTATTGACGCCACCCAGCCCACGCCGTACAATTTTCTGGTACACTCGTTCTAACGAGACGACCACGAACCGGCAGCGCCGGACGCTCCAGACGATCCCTGGCGGCGTGGCACGAGTCACCCTATCGGAGACCCTTTCCGAGCAACCTATGGCCCACCGGCAGGCGGCAGGGCCTATGCACAGGCATAAGAGGAGAGCAGCATGCCGGCAGACCGAGGCACGAACGCGACCGCTACGGTAGCCTTCGGAGCAAGCGCGAGCGAGCGCGAAAAGGCGCTCGATTCGACCGTCTCACAGATCGAGCGGCGCTTTGGCAAAGGCGCGATCATGCGCCTGGGCGAGCACCGCGCCACCGTCAAGATTGACGCTATTCCTACAGGTTCCATCAACCTCGACCTCGCCCTGGGGATCGGTGGCATCGCGCGTGGTCGCGTCACCGAGATCTACGGGCCTGAGAGCTCGGGTAAGACAACCCTCTGTCTGCACGTCATCGCCAACGCGCAGCGCAAGGGCGGCATCTGCGCCATCGTCGACGCCGAGCACGCGCTCGACCCCGCCTATGCCGAGCGCATCGGCGTGAATGTCAACGATCTGCTCATCTCGCAGCCCGACACTGGCGAGCAGGCGCTTGAGATCGTCGAGATGCTCGTTCGCAGCGGCGCGGTAGATGTCGTCGTGATCGACTCGGTCGCCGCGCTCGTGCCACG
>CAYRVF010000208.1:0-4657 GCA_964427535.1 uncultured Ktedonobacterales bacterium | reverse complement strand
CGTCTTTCTGCCTTGCCCCGCGCGGTGGGGAGTGGCGAGGCCGGAGGTGCGGAGACGAGGGTGCGAATGACCGATCTGCCCACCGGGACTGTCACCTTTCTCTTCACCGACATCGAAGGTTCGACCCGCCTACTTCAGCAGCTCGGCTCCCGTTATGCCGAGGCGCTCGCCGCGCATCAGGCGCTCCTCCGCGCGGCATTCTCGGCGCACGACGGCCGCGAGGTCGACACCCAAGGCGACAGCTTCTTCGCGGCATTTCCGACTGCGCCTGCCGCGTTAGCCGCCGCTGCCCAGGCCCAGTACACGCTTGCCGCTCACGCATGGCCGGTCGGAACGGCTGTTCGCGTGCGCATCGGCATCCACACGGGCGCACCTGTGCTCGCGGCCGATCGCTATGTCGGGCTCGACGTCCACCGCGCAGCACGTATCGCGGCGGCTAGCCACGGCGGTCAGGTGCTGCTCTCGCAAGCCACTCGCGACCTGGGGGAGGCTGAACTCCCCGCCGGCACACGCCTGGTAGACCTGGGCGAACACCGGCTCAAGGATCTGCAGCGCCCCGAGCATCTCTACCAGCTCTTCCTGCCCGACCTGCCGAGTGACTTTCCTCCACTCAAGACGCTCGACCGTTCGCGTCATAATCTGCCGGTGCAGGTAACTCCGCTAGTTGGCCGCGGCGAGGCCGTACGGCAGGTGGTGGACATGCTGGTGCGGGAGGATGTGCGGCTCGTCACCCTGACTGGGCCAGGCGGCATCGGCAAGACGCGTCTGGCGCTGCAGGTGGCGGCGGAGTTGGTGGATTCAGTCTCGGACGGGGTCTACGTGGTACCCCTCGGGTCCATTGCCGATGCCGATCTCGTCATGAGCACGATTGCGCAGACACTGGGCTTGCGTGAGCTCGGGAGCGCGACACCCGAAGAAAATCTGAAATCTTACCTCGCTGACAAAGACGTACTGCTTGTGCTCGACAACTTCGAACACGTGGTTGGCGCCGGGCCGCACGTCATCGAACTCTTGGTCGCCTGCCCGCGCGTCAGAGCGCTGGCGACCAGCCGCCTGTCGCTGCACCTGAGTGGTGAGCACGAGTTCGAGGTAGCGCCCCTGGGCCTGCCCGTCCAGCCAACGAGGCGACGGAACACGCAGTCGCGCAGCGGCGGAGTGGACGCCGACGTGGAGTTGGGGAAGCTCACTCAATATGCGTCGGTGGCGCTCTTCATTGAGCGGGCACAGGCCGTCAAGCGTGACTTCACCGTGACCAGCGCCAACGCACCCTCGATCGCCGAGATTTGTGCTCGGCTTGACGGACTGCCACTCGCGATCGAGCTGGCCGCGGCCCGAGTCCGGCTCTTACCTCCGCAGGCGCTCCTGGCGCGTCTCTCGAGCAGGCTCAAGCTCCTGACGGGCGGTCCGCGTGATCTGCCGGAGCGGCATCAGACGTTGCGCAATGCGATCGCGTGGAGCCATGACCTCCTCGCGCCAGAGGAGAAGGCACTCTTTCGCCGCCTCTCAGTCTTTGCTGGCGGTTGCACGTTAGAGGCCGCCGAGACCATCTGCGTTTCACCCGAAGGAGCGCCCACTCTCTCGCTCGACGTGCTTGACGGGCTGGATTCCCTGGCTGCCCAAAGTTTGCTTCGCCAGCAGGAGGCGAGCGAAGCCGACGAGCCCCGCTTCCTGATGCTGGAGACGATCCGGGAGTTCGGCCTGGAGCAACTGACCGCGAGCGGGGAAGCGGAGGCGCTGCTGCGCGCCCATCTGGCCTACTTCACTACGCTGGCTGAACTGGCCGCACATCACGCTCACACTCCGCAAGAAGGGCAGTGGCACGATACGTTAGAGCGTGAGCACGACAACTTCCGGGCGGTGCTGGGATGGACGCGTGAGCAGTCCAACGCGGCGGACGGATTGCGACTCGCTGGGGCGCTGGCATATTTCTGGTATAGTCGCGGCTATCTGAGCGAGGGACGCGAGTGGCTAGAGGGGATGCTCGCGCTGCCGCAGGATGGAATAAGTGGTGGTGGGCAGTCAGTGCCAGAGCAGGTGCGAGCCGTCGCGCTCTATGGGGCGGGTGATCTGGCACTGTGGCAGGGAGATTCCAATCACGCAATTCTTCGACTGGAGCAGAGTCTGGCACTGGCGCGTGCGACGGGACTTGTGGAACTCGCGGTAGATGCGCTTAACCGGTCAGGGATCGCGTTGATGTGGCAGGGCAAGCTTGACCTTGCGCTCCAGAGATGGGAGGAATGCCTTGCGCTTGCCCTGAAGCTGGGCGACGCAGTCCGCCTGGAAGGCCCACTCAACAATCTAGGCGAGGTCGCATATCTGAAAGGCGATCTGGAATGCGCAGCGGCCTACTATAAGGAGGCGCTCGGCTATGCACGGCAAGCGGGCGATACTCACGCGCATATCATGGTCGGCAATCTTGGAAATGTAGCGCGCCGCCAGGGAAACCTGCCAAAGGCGGAGGCGCTGTACCGTGAATCGCTCGAACTTGTGCAGCAGCCGGGAGATCCACGTGCGATAGCCGAGTGCCTAGAAGGTCTGGTGAGTGTCGCGGCGTCCGGCGATGGTGTGCGTGCCGCCCGGCTGCTCGGCGCGTCCCAGGCGGTACGCGATGTGATCGGTGCTCCACAGCCGCCGAACGAATGGGCCGATTTAGAGGCGACGCTACATGTCGCGCGCGCAGCGATAGGCGACGATGCTTGGGCGGCAGCGCTCGCCGCGGGCCGTGCGCTCACATTGCAACAGGCGGTCAAAGAAGCCCTGAGTCCGTCGTCCACATCGACGAGCGAAGGCGGCGAGGTGGTACAGAGTTGAACACCACGTGGTCGTCTGGTGAACGCTAGCAGCAAGCCCCGGCGAAGGAATCGCCTTCGCCGGGGCTTGCTGCTAGCGCATGGACTGCCTATTGGCCGTGGCAGTACTTGTACTTCTTGCCGCTGCCGCAGTAGCACGGGTCGTTGCGGCCGATCTTGGGCACGCCGCCTGTGCCGGAGCTCGTACCCGCCCTGACAGGCTGGCGGGCGTTCACCGCGCCGCGCTGGGGAACGGGCGTTCTCGCGCCACTGCGGTTTCCGCGTCCCTGCTGCTGTGCCGGGCGCCCACTGCCGCTGGACTGCTGAGGGTGCTGGCGCGGCTGGCTCTGGACGGCGGTCTGGGAACGCGCCTGTACCGCCGCGGCTGCCTGGGCGATGCCCGCATCCTTCGCCTGGCCATCGGCCTGCGCGATCTGATCGGCGTTCGTCTGCATGCCTTGCGGGAGCGCCTGCTGTGGCTCGGGTGCGGCGATCTGAATCTGCACCGGCGCGCGCATCACGAGCTCCACCACCTGATGCTCGATCGCTTGCACCAGCTCCTCGAAGGCCCGGTAGCCCTCGCGCTTGAACTCGACGAGCGGGTCGCGCTGGGCCAGACCCCGGAGGCCGATGCCGCTGCGCATCTCATCCAGGTAGTCGATGTGTTCGCGCCACAGTGTGTCGACCACCTGCAGCACCACGGCCCGCTCGAATTGGCGCATGTAGAACTCGCCCGATTCGAGCGCGGAGTGTTGCTTGGCCGCCGCGACGACTTCGTCTTCCTTCTTCTGGTACTGCGCCCGCACGAGATCCGTGAGGTCGCTCACCAGTTGGTCGCGTTTGAGCCGGTTGATCTGCTCGGGGAAGATCTCGTCGGGGACGACCACGCCCCACGCCTCGACCGTCTTGACGAGCCCGTCAAGGTCCCACTCCTCGGGCAAATTCGCCTGCGTGTGGCTCTGGACGATGCGGCGTACCTCGGGCTCCATCATGTCGAGGATGCGCTCGTGCATGTCTTCGTGTTCCAGCACGGCGCGGCGGTCCTTGTAGATGACCTCGCGCTGGGCGGCGATCACGTCGTCATACTCCACGACATTCTTGCGGATGTCGAAGTTGGCGGCCTCGACCTTGGACTGCGCCGATTCGAGCACGTTGCTGACGGCACGGCTCTCCAGCGGCGAGTCGTCGTCCATGCCGATGCGGCCCATCAGACCCGCCACGCGGTCGGAGCCGAAGCGCCGCAGCAGCTCATCCTCCAGCGAGACGAAGAACCGCGACTCACCGGGGTCGCCCTGACGTCCGGCGCGGCCACGAAGCTGGTTGTCGATGCGCCGCGACTCGTGCCGCTCGGTGCCGATGATGTAGAGTCCGCCCGCGTCGAGCACCTTCTGCCGGTCTTCGGCGCAGATGCGCTTGGCCTCGGCGAGCGCCTCCTCGCGGTCCTCGTCGGCGGCGAACTCCGGATCGATGTCGCGCTTGCGTAGAATCTCGTCGACCAGCCCCTCTGGGTTGCCGCCGAGCACGATGTCGGTGCCGCGACCGGCCATGTTGGTGGCGAGCGTCACCGCGCCGCTGCGTCCGGCCTGCGCGATGACATGCGCCTCACGCGCGTGCTGCTTGGCGTTAAGGACGTTGTGCTCGATACCGTGCTGGTTGAGCAGCTCCGAGAGGTATTCCGAGATTTCGACGGAGGTCGTGCCGATGAGCACCGGCTGACCGTTTTCATGCCGATCCTGGACCTCCGCGATGACCGCGTTGAACTTGCCGGTCTCCGAGCGGTAGATCAGGTCGGGGTTGTCCACACGCGCGACGGGCTTGTTGGTTGGGATGACCATCACGTCGAGCTTGTAGATCTTGTTGAACTCTTC
>CAYRVF010000207.1:0-4762 GCA_964427535.1 uncultured Ktedonobacterales bacterium | reverse complement strand
GCGGCGCCGAGGGCGTCGTCCACGCGTGCCGCGAGCGCGTCGATGTCGGATTGCCGCGCGCTCGTGGACTGAATCAGCGCGCCGTTCGTGTAATCGGCCGGCACGCCCTCGAAGGCGTTCACCTGCGTGATCGGCGCGAGCAGCACGCCGAACGTGCCCAAACCGTTGTAGTCGCGCGCGATGCCGATCAGGGTCCACGTCGCGTCGTGCAGACTGTCATGCACGTGGATGGTATCGCCGACTTTCAGGTGGCTGTGATCGGCGGCATCCTGGCTGAGCACGACGACGTTATGGTCGGTCGCGGTGAACCAGCGGCCCGCGACCATCTGGCGGTGATAGAGTTGAGGCGCCATATCGACGCCGGTCAGCACGCCGTTGCCCCAGTTGGTCGTGACGATGGCCTGATCGAGCGGCTCTACGGTCCCGATACCATGCACGCGCGCCAGCACACCCTGCACCTGCGCGATTGAGGCGGGCTGCGCGGTCGAGGCGAATACGTCGGCGTGGTAGGTGTCGAGCAGGCCGTTCAGGAAGCTGCCCAGCGAGTACGTCGTCGTCTGCACCGCCAGGAACGCCGTCGCGGAGAGGGTCAGCGCGACCAGCGTCAGCAGCGCCCGCGTGCGCTTGCGGAAGAGGCTGCGCGCGCCCAGTAGCGCCGTCTGTGGCAGGATCCCGCCAATGCGCCCGACGAAGGCCGACCAGCGCGAGCGACCGCCAGCGGCGCCATCCAGCCCGTAGCCGGAGATCGCGTCGCGCACCGAGATGCGTGTGCCCACCGCGACCGGCACTGCCGCCACTGCCAGCGGGATCGCCAGCCCGACGACGAGCGCCTCCACGAGCGTGCCCACGCCGATCTGGAACGGCACGGAGTCGAGCGTCAGCAGGCTGGTCAAATAGCTGACCAGTAGCGAGCCGACGAGTATGCCGAGCGCGATGCCCAGCGCCGTGCCGCACACACTGTAGATCAGCACGGACGTCAGATAGGGCCTGATCACCTGGCCGCGTCGCGCGCCGAGCGTCTTCATCGTGCCGATGATGGGTACTTGCTCGGTGATCAGCGTGGTGATCGTGCTCAGCAGCAGGAAGATGCTCAGCAGCAGCGCGATGATCGAGAGCACATTCATGATGCCGAAGGTGCCGTTCGTGATGGTGGCATCCATGTTGGTGCCGCCCTGTTCGACGCTCAGCACCTGCACGCCCTGCGCCGCGAAGATGCGGCCGAGCGCGTGCGCGGTGGCGTCGCGCTGGCTGAGGGTATGCACCTGCACGAGAAAGGCATTCACGCCATGTGTGCCGCTGAGCGATTCGAGATCGGCCTCACGCATGTAGCCGCGCGTGCTCCGCAGAATCGCCGGCGAGGGCAGACCAGGCGTGTGCACTAGCCCGCTCACCGTCAGGGTTTCTGGCTTGCCCGCCACCTCCACGGTGAGCCTCGTCCCGAGCCGCACCGGCTTCAGGCTGTTGGCGCTGGCTTCCAGCGCGATTTCGTTCGCCGACGTCGGCAGATGGCCCGAGACAAGATGGAATCGGTCGATGGTGACGTGAGAGAGATCCTCGAAGCCGAGCGTCACGATCGTCGTGTGGCCCGTCGGGATGGACCAGCGCAGCGGCACGTATCCGGCAGGCTCGACGACCTTCACTCCCGGTTGGGTGGCAAGCGTCTGGTCGAGGGAGGCGCTGGTTGGCGCGGTGAAGAACGAGAGGTCGGGTTGCGAGCTGGCATCTGTGCTCGCCTTGAAGCTGGCATTGAGTTGCCCGCTCGCCACGCCGATCGCGGTGAGGCCAAGGATACCGATAGCGATGCCGAGAATCGTCAGCGCCGCACGCAGCTTGCGCCGCGTCACATCGGCGACGGCTTTCTTCGTTAGCGTCCGCATGGCTCTGCCTCCAATACGTTCATGGGTGCCAGTCGCGCACGTCTCTCACAGCCGACGATGCGTCCATCGAGCAGCTCGATCCGGTTGCTGGCCCCCTGGGCGAGCTTCGGGTCGTGGGTCACGTAGATGACGGTCTTCCCCTGCGCGGTGAGGTCTTCGAGCAAGCTGAAGATCTGCGCCGCCGTCTTCGAGTCGAGGTTACCGGTCGGCTCGTCGGCGATCAGCACGGGGGGATCGTTGACGAGCGCGCGGGCGATGGCGATACGCTGTTGCTGGCCGCCGGAGAGCTCGCTCGGCAGCCGTTTCGCGTACTCCTCCATGCCGACCAGGCGCAGACACTCCAGCGCGCGAGCACGCCACTGCTTGTGCGGGATGGCTCCGCCCAGCTCCAGCGCCAGCAGGACGTTTTCCTGTGCGGTGAGCGTGGGGAGCAGCTGGAAGAACTGGAAGACGATACCGACGTGACGTCCCCGCCAGCGGGCCAGGGCGTTCTCGCGCATCGCGCGCACCTCTTGTCCGGCGAAGACGATGCGGCCACTGGTCGGCCGGTCGATGCCGGTCAGCATGTTGAGCAGCGTCGATTTGCCGCTTCCGGAGGGGCCGTTGATGGCAAACAGGCTGCCAGCGGGCACGTCGAAGGTGATGTCGTCGACGATGGTCGTGCGCTGGGCGCGGGTCGCGATGACGCGGGTCAGATGCTCGACCTGGACGAGCTGCTCGGGCGTCCCGGCGGGAATGCGGGAGTCTGATGCGCGGAAGAATGCCATTGCGTCCTCCTCCGAGGCGTAGCGCCTCAGTCTGCGCGGGCGACAGAACTCGGTGCGTGTGTCTGACACGAACGAGTATGCCGGCGCGCTGTGGAGGAAGAATGACGGCGCTGTAGCAGAAGTACGGAGGATGCGGCGTGCTGAATTCACACATTCGTGACAGTGTGTAGGGGAGTGTGTCGATGCGGCAGGCGGGTGCGGGCGCAGCATGCCGCGCCACGGCCACGCCATGAGGTCGTATGCTGAACGACGCGAGTTATACGACTCTCTGGGAGGGTGCGGATGCAAGACAACGTGGCTCCACGTGCGGCCAGCAGCGAGGCGGATGACGTCTACCAGGAGCTGCGGCCGCTGCTGTATTCCATCGCCTACCGCATGCTCGGCAGCGTGGGCGAGGCGGAAGACGTCGTCCAGGAGGCGTATCTGCGCTTCCATCGCACGCTCGCTCAGGGCACTCCCATCGCGTCGCCGAAGGCGTTTCTCTCGACGGTGACGACACGCCTGGCTATCGACGCCGCACGGTCAGCGCGCGCCAGGCAGAAGGCGTACGTCGGCGTCTGGCTCCCCGAGCCGGACGCAGCCTCGCTCGATCCCGACCCGGCTGAATATGCCGAGCGGGATGAATCGCTGTCCCTGGCGTTTCTCGTGCTCCTGCAGAGACTGTCGCCGGTCGAGCGCGCGGTCTTTCTGCTGCGTGAAGTCTTCGACTACGGCTACGATGAGATCGCCGCGATCGTCGGGCGACGTGAAGACAACTGCCGCCAAATCTTCGCCCGCGCGCGCAAGCGAATCGACGACGGTTCGCCGCGCTTCGATGTGGATTCTCAAGAGCAACTCGACCTCGCGGCCAGGTTCTTCGCCGCTGCCCGACAGGGAGACATCGACAGCCTCGTCACGTTTCTCGCCGGGGACGTGGCGTTCTACGGCGATGGCGGTGGGAAGGCCCGCGCGTACCCACATCCATTCTTCGGCCGCGACCGCGTCGCGCTCGCCGTCAAGAGTCTCTTCACGCAAGCGCGGATGTTCAACATCATCCCCCGGTTCGCGCTCGTCAATGGGCAGCCAGGCATGCTGTCGTTCGACGCGGAGGGCCGCCTGGCGAACGCGCTGGTGCTCGACATCGGCGGCGACGCCATCCAGTCGGTGCGCTCGATTGTGAATCCAGACAAGCTCACGCACCTCGGCTTTCCGGTGTCGGACATCGCCAGGATCACGCCGAAAGGCTCCTGACAGCGACACGCGGAGTACGTGGATCTCCCCAGACGTGCGGGCGCACTCGTCGACGGCCTGTCACAAGGCTCGTGGCGGCTCCGTCTCAGAGGGCGCACAGCAATCACTGCGCTGTGCGTGTTGAGACCACACCATACGCGACAGGAGATCCACAATGAAGGTATTCGTGGCAGGCGCTACTGGCGCCATCGGGAAATGTCTGGTCCCACAGCTCATCGCCAGCGGCTACGACGTCATCGCCATGACCCGCTCGCCTGAGCGCACTGACGCCTTGCGTGCCGCTGGCGCCAAGCCAGTGGTCGCCGACGCGCTAGACCGTGACGCCGTTCGGCGTGCGGTGCTGCACGCGGAGCCGGAGGTTGTGATCCACGAGGCGACGGCGCTCACGGGGGTAAAGAACTACAGGCGCTTCGACGACGAGTTTGCGCTGACGAACCGCCTGCGCACCGAAGGCACAGCGAACCTGCTTGAGGCGGCACAAGTGGTGGGGACGCGGCGGTTCATCGCGCAGAGCTACGGCAACTGGAATTACGCGCGCACCGGCACGGGCCTGAAGACCGAGGACGATTGCCTCGACGCGAATCCGCCGCGCAACCAGCGAAAATCACTCAAGGCGATCCGCGCCCTTGAGAAGGCTGTGCTCAGCGCGCAGGGCATCGAAGGGGTCGCCCTCCGCTACGGCAACCTCTACGGACCAGGGACGGGTATCGCGGCGGACGGCGATGTCGTGGCGATGGTGCGGAAGCGCATGCTGCCGATCATCGGCGATGGCGCGGGCGTGTGGTCGTTCCTCCACGTCGCCGATGCGGCGTCAGCCACGGTCGCGGCCATCCAGCGCGGCGCTCCAGGCATCTACAACATCGCCGACGACGAGCCCGCGCCCGTCGC
>CAYRVF010000206.1:0-4858 GCA_964427535.1 uncultured Ktedonobacterales bacterium | reverse complement strand
CTGGCTAAGATCGGCGATCAGGTCGTCGACGCCCTCGATGCCCACCGACAGCCGGAGCAGAGTCTCCGTGACGCCGCGCCGCTCGCGCTCCTCGGCCGGGATCGAGCCGTGGGTCATGCTGGCCGGATGGCAGCAGAGCGACTCCACGCCGCCCAGACTCTCCGCCAGCGCAAAGACGCGTAGCCGCCGCACGAACGTGTCCACGTCCTCGCGCGTGCCCTCGAACTCGAAGGAGACCATGCCGCCGAAGCCGGGCATCTGCCGCTGGGCCAGCGCGTAGTCGGGGTGCGAGGGCAGGCCGGGATAGTACACGCGCCGCACGAGGGGATGACCCTCCAGAAACGCCGCGATCTGCCGCGCGTTCTCGCAGTGCTGGCGCATGCGCACGGCCAGCGTCTTCACTCCGCGCAGCACGAGCCACGAGTCGAACGGCGAGGGCACGGCACCAGCGGCGTTCTGGTAGAACTTGAGCGCCTCATAGCTCTCATCGTCGGAGGTCAGCACCGCGCCGCCGACGATGTCGCTGTGGCCGTTGATGTACTTGGTCGTGCTGTGGACGACGATGTGCGCGCCAAGGTCGAGCGGCTGCTGCAGGTACGGCGTGGCGAAGGTGTTGTCGACCACCAGGCGTGCGCCGTGCGTGCGTGCGGTGTGCGCGAGCGCCGCGATATCGACCAGCCCGAGCAGCGGATTGGTCGGCGTCTCCGTCCAGATGAGCTTCGTCGCGGGACGCAGCGCGCGGGCATAGGCCGCGGTGTCGCCCGCGGGCACATAGGTGAACTCGACGCCCATTGGCCGCAGCACGCGCTCGAAGATGCGGTACGTGCCACCGTAGAGGTCGTCGCCGGCGACGGCGTGGTCACCGGGACGCAGCAGGTTCAATATTGCGCTCGTCGCGGCGAGGCCGCTGGCGAAGGCGAGGCCGTAGCGCGCGTTTTCGAGCGACGCGAGACACGCCTCCAGCGCGGCGCGGGTCGGGTTGCCGGTGCGTGAGTACTCGTAGCCCTTATTGTCGCCGAGCCCGGCCTGCGTGTACGTCGACGTCTGGTAGATCGGGGTAATCGTCGCGCCGGTCGCCGGGTCGGGCTCCTGCCCGACGTGGATCGCGCGTGTCGCGAACTCCATGAAAAGCTGCCTCACTTCGTGAATTCGACACTGTGACACATCGAACGCCACTCCTGGCCTGCGCCGCAGTATAGCATGCGTCCGAAGGACGTCGGAGACGGGTCACGGGCGTGACTGCCTGTGTTATGCGCGGTGCGCGCCGCGCGTCGCTCAGCCCTGACCGTGCAGCGCGCGCGAGATCACGCTGATCTGGCTGCGCGGGCCATAAATCCAGGCGGTGTACTCCTGCGGCGCGTCCTCAATATCGACCAGGCAGTGCAGCTCGCTAGCCATGTGTTCGGCGATGGCGGCGATGCGCTCGCGCTCAGGGAGACTGGGGTTGCGGGTGCTCAGGGCGACGCGGCCGAGGCGCTCTTCGGGCTCCAGCAGCGACTCGACGAGCGCGATGAGCTGGTCGACGCCGAAGATCACCTGCATCGGCGGCGCGTCAGGCTCAAGCGCGGCCGAGAGGTCCTCGCCGGGTGTGCGGCGCCGCACACGCGGGCGGCCATCAGGCGCGGCGCTCTGCCGTGGCGGCGCGATGCGCTCAGAGGCGTCGACCGCCTGGGTATACATGCGCCGCAGCCGCTGCAGCAGCTCGTCGCGCTCCTCCTCGGGCAGATCGGCATCGGGGTGGACGTAGGCGAAGAGTCCGCGCGCCATATCGTGGTAGATGAACGGCTCGGCGGCGTCGGACCTGCGGCCGCAGTTGGGGCAGACAGCGACGTTGAGCGTACCCGCCAGCAGGCGATAGAGTAGCTCCGGCTCCAGCGTGACGTTGACGGTCGAGTAGACGGTGCTCGGATACGACGTGCCGCACGAGCACGTCACAGTTCTTTCAGTAGAGCGTGGCATAGTTACTCTCGAATCATGGTGTCAAACGGTATCATGCGTGGTCATACGCGCGTGGAGAAGCAGTTCGGACTGGCCGGACGACGAGACGTACGGGTTCCAACGTACCAATTAACAATGTCAGATGTGCGCTGCGCCGTGAGATTCGCTCCGGTATCAGGCGTACTCTTCAGTGTACCATATCGCGGTGTCTCGCCGGTCTCGCCGGTTCGTCCATCGCCGCAGTGTTGCCAGCGGCTTGCGCCTGCGGTACCATGCAAACGACGTACCGGGAAGACGTCGAGCACGGCACAACGCCAGGTGCTGCGCGAGATGACACGGCGCCCCTCCTGGCGAGCTGCGTGCCGATCGGAAAGTGGCGCGCGGCCGGGGGATGTGCCGGAGACCGGCGCGCGGGTTCGACGGACGGTGTCGCGACACGACGCTGGAGAAGGCGTATGCGGAGCCTGGCCAGGCGCAGAACGCGTTTCCGCAGCTGGTCCGCGGTGGTGAGCGTGCTGCTCGTCGCGCTGGTCGGCGCGGGCATCTTGCTCGCCGAGCTACGCGCTGGGCCCGGCACCGGAGCGGTGCAGGGCACGCTCTCGCATGCGCTGGCCGTCTCGACTGTTTCCTCCGCTGGTCTCAGCTGTCCGCACGATGCCGCCTTCTCGCCACGTGAACCGCTCGTCGTCGTCCTCGGCACGCTTGGCACCTGCGACGACTCCGCGGCGACGCCGAGCTGGCAGCCCTCCGCCGCGGTGCTCTACGACTCGACGACCGGCGCGACGCGCGGCATCATCCCGCTCGATCGCTTCCTCGGCATCGCCTCCGCGTCGGTGGCGCAGCGCAGGCACATCCAGTGGGTAAGCTACGCGGGCTTGGGCTTCGCGCCGGACGGGGCGCATCTGGGCGTTGTCTATACGGAGTTCGGCCAGTCTGAGGAAGGCAGCGCCCTTACGCCGGAGAGCGTAGTCGACGCGGGACTGCTCTACCTCGACGCCCAGCACGGCACGGCGCAGGTGCTGCGCGGCGACTCCAGCTTTTTCGGCGCGTCCAGCGGGCCCGGCGGGCAGACGCCGGCATATCCGCTGTGGAACGTGCGGACCGGTGCCGAACAGCCCGCGTTCGCGACCGCGCCGTCGTTCGCCTACGCCTGGGGTGGGGCGGGCCAGCCGCAGCCGCTGGCGCCGGTGCGGCCGGGCAGTGCCACGCTGCCGACCATCGCGAGCGCACGCTCCCCGGTCGGCACCCCCGACGGCGGGGCGACCTTCACCATCTGGCAGCCGGGGCTGCTCGCCGGCCCAGGGAACGCCGGTGTCGGACCGGGGCATGCGGCGTTTCTCACGCTCTTCCCGACGTGGTCGCCAGATGGGCGCTCCGTCACCCTCATCGACGCAGGGCTCGCGCAGCCCGACGCCCGTCGGCCCTCCACACGCGGCGCGGTGCTGCCCTATCCGCTGCCAGCGCAGGGCCCATTGGTTGCGCCACGCGACCCCGCCGAGGAAGCCGTCGAGCAGGAGATCGGAGCGAGCGGGCAGGCGCTGGTCGCGTGGAATCCGAGCGGCACGCTGCTGGCGAGCGTGACCTGTGGCACCACGCATCCCCTACTCGAGATGCGCGAGACGGCGAGCGGGAGCCTCACTGGAGCCCAGCCGCTTTCCATCGGAGCGGGGCCGTCCGCGTGTGCCCTCAGCGCCCAGACGGCGAGCGCGTATCCACGGACCACGCGGCAACTGCTCTGGTCGAGCGACGGCACGGTGATCCTCATGACGGATCGGGCAGGCGGCACCCTCAGCTTCTGGCACGTCTCGCCGCCACCCGAGGGCTGAGCGCGCGGGCAGAACGCGAGAGGGCCAGACGGTTACTCGTCGCGCGCGGCGTCGTCGATCTGCGGCAGCAGGAACCAGGCGGTGCCGAGGCCGAAGACGATGCCGGTGAGGAGGCGCAGCACGACGGTGCTCTCGCGCCACCCAAAGAGCTGGGTGCCGCCGTCGAGGGCCATCGGCAGCAAGGTGATGATCCAGGCCCACCACGGTAGCGCGGTGATGCGCCGATAGTCGCGCAGCACCCCGAGGAGCAATCCGCCGGTCAGGAGCGCGCTATAGATGGCGAGGCAGCGGGCGCAGAGGCAGACCTGATAGCCCGAGACATAGAACGAGTGCGATGGCGTCTGTGCGCAGAAGAGATGGTAAATGCCGAAGATGGTCGGACTGGGACCGGTGAGTCCGACCGCATAGCCCACTGGGACGATCAGGGCGGTGCCGATGAAGACGACGAGGATGGTGTTGACGAAGGCGAGCCAGTGGCGCCGCAAGGTCGCGCCCACGCCGTCGATCAGGCCGACCGCGGCCGCGTTGAACGCCTGTCGGCGGGGGCTGATACCGTCGAGCGCGAACGACGGGTGCGGGGCTGCAACGGGGCGTGGGGCGGGAAACTGCGGCTCATCCACGGTAGCGAACTCCTGAAGTAGGCACGTCGGTCAGTTGGGTGACAGGCCACGGGAGACGGCGACCTCTTCCTCCAGAAACAGGGTACCATAGCGAGTCGACGCGGCGGCCAGCGACAGGACAGAAGGAGCAGGGAGGGTGGGTCTCAGGGTGCTGTCCCGAGTCTCGACGCGGGGCGAGGTAAGGTGAGGTTTGGGGGCCGCACGTCAGACCACCAACAGCCCAAGCGGTGTCTTGACATGGGGAACGGCGTAGAGTAGTATTGAGTGTGCCAACGCCGAAACGCGTTCTGCGCCAAAGTGGTGGAATCGGTAGACACGCAACGTTCAGGGCGTTGTGAGCGTACGCTCGTGGGGGTTCGAGTCCCCCCTTTGGCACCGTCCGGAAGGGTCGCATAGTAGGTCTAGTGCGGCGGTTTGCTAAACCGCTGAGGCGGGTTTCCGCCTCCGTGGGTTCGAATCCCACCCCTTCCGCCA
>CAYRVF010000205.1:0-4943 GCA_964427535.1 uncultured Ktedonobacterales bacterium | reverse complement strand
CGGCGCGCATCTACTACCAGTCCTACGGCGACTGGAACTGCCCGATGCTGCTGCGGATGAAGTCTGGCTCGGGCGGCGGCGGCCCGATCTCTGATAGCGGGTCGGGCGGTGGCGCGTTCGGCCACTCGAACGCGGGCGAGCAGTGGTTCACGAACGTGCCCGGCCTGATCACAATCTGCCCATCCACACCGTACGACGCGAAGGGGTTGTTGCTGCAGGCATCGCGCTCGCAGTCGCCGGTGGTCTTCCTGGAGCGCGGGCGGCTCTATCGCGCCGACGTGCCCACGACGCACAAAGGCGGCGCGCCGATTCCCGAGCTTGCCGAGCTGTGGAATGTGCCGGAGGGGTACTACACCGAGCCGATTGGCCAGGCGCGGCGGATCCGGCTGGGCACGGGCGCTCCGCTCGCGACGATCGTGAGCTGGGGCACGATGTTCCTGGAGTCGACGATCGCCGCTGCGCGGTTCGTGGAGAATGGCGACTACGCGATAGACGTCATCGACCTGCGCACGCTGATGCCGCTCGACACGGAGACCATCCGCGCGTCGATTCTTGAGACGAACCGTGCCATTGTCGTGACCGAGGAAGCCGATCTGAACAGCTTCGGGCGCCATATCCACTCGTGGATCACACAGAACCTGTTCTACGACCTCGACGCGACGCCACAGTTCATCTCAGCGGTCGCCGCGCCCGCCGCGCCCTACAACGCGCCGGAAGAGACCGCGTTCTACCCGACGGCGGAGGACATCGAGGCGGCAATCGACACTCTGGCGCGCGAATGACAACGGAGCCGCGTTTCGTATAGACATTCGTCTGATGCGAGACGTGGCGCAGACGCGGAAGACCCTGCCGTGCGGCTGACAATTCAGGGAGAATTGGGACGGCCCTACGGGAGGGTCTCGTATTCTCGGAAGAAGAGGAGCACGAAGTGAAGGTCGCGTACATCTTTTCGACCAGCGGACACACTGCCAGCTACAAGCTCGGTAAGATGATTCTGCCGCAGCTTGAGGAACATCGCCACGGCGCGGAGGTCGTCGGGATGATGTTCTTCGACGACAACACGTATGTGCTGCGCAAGGGTGATCCGGTGGGTGAGCGGCTCGGCAAAATCGCCCGCGAGCAGGGCATGCTGCTGATGCTGTGCGACCAGTGCGCTCTCGAACGTGGCCTCGCCGAGGGCGAGCCGGGCAACTGCGCGCCGAAGGACACCGTCGAGGGCGTGCGCGTCGGCTGCTTCCCCGATTTGTATGCGGCGCTCGCCGGGAACCCGCCCGATCAGGTGATCACCCTCTAACCAGCACAACCTCCGCCTGTCAGATGGAGCCGGATGCCTGTCAGACAGGTTCTCGGCACTGATACGCCTGTTGTGTCCGGCTCCATGCAACTAGCGGCAATTTCTGTCCGTACATCCAACATGAGCACCTCCGAACCGGCCGTCCGGGCCACCACCACACTTCAACTTACCGTCGTCGAAGGCGCGGCGGTTGCCCGTGGCACCGCATATGTCACCTCGGCTGCTCTCGCCGCGCTCGACTGCGCCCCCGGGGACGTCGTACAGATTACCGGGAGCCGCACGACCGCCGCGGCGCTCTATCCGTCTGAAAGCGCGAACGCGACACGAGATGCCGATGCGACATCCGGCACTCCCTTGCTGGACGATACGAGCATCCAGATGGACGGGCTGGTGCGGCTGAACACCGGCGCATCGCTCGGCGAGACGGTAAGCGTGCGCCGTGTGCGGGCGCAGCCAGCGGTGAGCGTCGCGCTCGTACCCATCGGAGGCGCGACGGCGCTCAGCGATGTCGAGCTGCGCCACGTCGCACGGACGCTACGTGGGCTGGTCGTGACCGCGGGCGACCTCGTGCGAGTGCCGGGGATAGGGCTGACCGCGCGCGAGTTCTCCGTGCTGGCGACCAATCCGGCGAGCGCGGTGCTGCTGGAGCCGGGCACCAGTCTGCGCATTCAGGCCCCGGGCGCGGGCGCGCAGAGCCGCACCGGCACGGTGACGTATGAGGACATAGGCGGCCTGGGCCGGGAGTTGCAGCACATCCGCGAGATGATCGAGCTGCCTCTCAAGCACCCGGAGCTTTTCGACCGGCTAGGCATCGAGGCACCCAAAGGTGTGCTGCTCTACGGGCCGCCAGGGACGGGCAAGACGCTCATCGCCCGCGCCGTGGCGACGGAAAGCAGCGCCCGGTTCTTCAGTGTGAGCGGCCCGGAGATCATCGACAAGTTCTATGGCGAGAGCGAGGCGCAACTCCGGCGGGTCTTCACCGAGGCGCAGAAGCACGCGCCCAGCGTCATCTTCCTGGACGAGATTGACGCCATCGCGCCCAAGCGCTCCGAGGTGATCGGCGATGTCGAGAAGCGCGTCGTGGGGCAGTTGCTGACGCTGATGGATGGCCTGAGCGCGCGTGGCCAAGTCGTCGTCGTCGGCGCTACGAATCTGCCCGACGCGCTCGATCCCGCGCTGCGGCGACCGGGCCGCTTCGACCGCGAGGTTAGCCTGCACGCGCCGGACACGCAAGGCCGTGTCGATATCCTGCGCATCCATAGCCGCGATATGCCGCTCGCCGACGACGTCGAGCTTGCCGAGCTCTCGCGCATCACGCCGGGCTTTGTGGGCGCTGACCTGGCAGCACTGTGCCGTGAGTCGGCGATGGCGGCGCTGCGGCGCACCTTCCCGCGCGCGGCGCTCACCAGCGGCAGCATCCCGACCGACGAGCTGCTCAACCTGACCGTGATGATGGATGACTTCCGCGAGGCGTTGCGGTCCATCGAGCCGTCGGCGGCACGCGAGGTCTCGGTGGAGCATGGGCACCTCGGGTGGGACGACGTCGGCGGACTCAGTGGAGTGAAGCGCACGCTGATCGAGATGATCGAGTGGCCGTTGCGCTACCCCGAGCTCTACGAGGAAATGGACCTCGAACCCGCGCGCGGCGTTCTGCTCAGCGGGCCTCCGGGCACCGGGAAGACGCTGCTGGCGAAGGCGCTGGCGACTGCCTGCCAGGCGAACTTCATCAGTGTGAAGGGGCCGGAGCTGCTCTCGAAGTGGGTCGGCGAGTCGGAGCGTGGCGTGCGTGAGACGTTCGCGCGGGCCAAGCAGGTCGCTCCGTGCGTGCTTTTCCTCGACGAGCTAGATGCCCTCGCGCCCCAGCGCGGCAACAGCTTCGGCGCGACCGACCAAGTGATCGGTCAGCTCCTCACCGAGCTGGACGGCATCGAGGGGCGGCGCGGCGTGATTGTGGTGGGTGCGACGAACCGGCCCGAGCTGGTCGACCCGGCGATCCTGCGCGCAGGACGCTTCGATCTGCTGCTGGAGCTGCCGCTGCCCGACCGCGAGGCGCGTAAAGCCATCTTCGCGATTCACATGAAAAACCGCCCGGTCGCCTCCAACGTTTCCATTGACGCGCTGGCCAAGCGTACCGATGGCCTCAGCGGCGCAGATATCGAGTCGATCTGCCGCCGTGCCGCGAACCTGGCGCTGGCCGAATGGCTGCGTGCGCGTGGCGCGGGAATCGCGCGTACGGGTGCGGTCGCGCCGGTCATCGGCGACGGCGCGCGCCCGCTGATCGAGCAGCGCCACTTTGAGGCTGCGCTGCCCTCGCGCGTCCGGAGCAAGTGGGGATAGCGTGCGCGACCGTCCCACCCTATCTCGGTTGGTGAAGGAGGACTTCGTGTGAGCGCGTACGGGCTTTTCCTCGTGGTGCTCTTTGGACTTTTGGTGATTGTCGGCGTCTATCTGTTCTTACCAGCACGGCGGCCGCGAACAGAATCTGGCCCTCGCGCTGATCGTCAGTACTCCGGCCCGGTGGTACCGCGATGATGATCGCTATTGGCTTGGCGGCGTCCTCTATAACAATCCCGACGATCCAGACCCGTTTGTTCACAAGCGCTATGGCTTTGGGTGGACCATCAACTTCGGCCATCCCGTGGGCAAGCTGTTCATGCTCTTCATGCTGCTGCTGGTACTACTCCCTGTGATCCTGGCGCTCCTCGGAGTTCACCTCACTCCGATGGGATGCCACCCCTCTGGGTGTTATCCGGGCCATAAAAAATCCACTGAGCAGGTGATACGGCGTCACGTCATACCGTTGAAGGTTGGCGGGCCGGCCGTGAAGTCCGGCGTCTCAAGACGTGACTCCTGTGGATGCTGACACTTAGCGCGAGCCATCATACGTCCGTTCCGCCTTTGACAGGGGGAGCGAACCAAGCTAGACTGAGCGTGGAAGCGAACACCTCTGCGTGGTCCCAAGCTCACGCATCCAGTTCACATGACCGCTGAGGACGTCACGGCGCTTCACCAACTCATCCGAGCGCAGAGCACACCGCACGCGGCGGCGGTGCGTGCTCGGAGCAGTCTGAGAGCCACGGTATGACCAATATCCTCACCACGCTCTCCGTCTCTCACGTCGTGCAAGCAATCATTGTCGGCGGCGTGCTGGCGTTTCTCACGGCACAAGTCATCATGAATGCCGTGGTGAAAGCCATGACGACGACCGTCAACGGGTGGAGCACCACCGTGAAAGCCGGCCAGCCCGGCAATGGCATCCTCCTCCGGGCCGCCTGTGCCAGAAACCTGCCCGCCGTCAATGTGGTGCAAGAGGCTGCCTACTGGACGGCGACCGTCGACAGCGCGGGACGGACGCTGAACGGCCAGCGCGAGTACGTCCTGCATTTTCCTGCAGGACAACTCCCGCCGAACGAGGCTTTCTGGTCGCTGACCATGACCGATGTTGTCGGGTACATGGTGAGGAACCCCATCGATCGCTACAGCGTCGGCAGTCGCTCCGGCCTCGTGCCCAACGCCGATGGCTCTATCGACATTTATCTGCAGCGCACGGCTCCAGCAGGGCATGAGTCCAACTGGCTACCGGCACCGGCAGGTAACTTCAAGCTGATGCTCCGCGCGTATCTGCCCGGCCGTGCGGTCCTCGACGGCG
>CAYRVF010000204.1:0-5065 GCA_964427535.1 uncultured Ktedonobacterales bacterium | reverse complement strand
GGTCCCAGTCCTCGGGCCGGTCGGAAGGGATCAGGTTCTTGTTGGTGATGAGGTTCGCCCGCGCCAGCCGCTGCGCTACGTCCAACCCGCCGCCATACGCGCGCACGTCGGCGATCACCTGGTGCGTACGGGTGAAGCCCTTGTGCGCACCCAACATCGGAATGCCGCGGCGGTTGAGGGCGGCGCCCAGCGCCTGGGCGTTGGCGACGATTTGCGCCATGTAGGCGCCCCCGAACGCAATCATCTCAGCGGCCGAGACGGCCAACGCGGCCACGCGGTTGACCTGGTGGGTGGCCGCCAGCACCGGGAAGACGGCCTGCGTCAGCGGCTCGGTGAGCGCCGGCTCATCCCAGACGAGGATGCCGCTCTGTGGTCCGCTGAAGGTCTTGCCCGCCGAGCCGGTCAGCACCGCTGCCCCCTCGCGCAGTGGGTCCTGGAACTGCCCGCCGGCCACCAGCCCCAGCTGGTGCGCGCCGTCGAAGTAGACGCGCCCGCCCCACTCGGCCACGACCGCGCACATCTCGCCGATGGGGAACGGGAAGAGCGTCATCGAGGCGCCCAGCGTCACCAGCTTCGGCCGGACCAGCCGCGCGACGTTGGTGAAGAGCTCCAGATCCACCGCCAGCTCGACCGGGTCCATCGGCACGTCGACGACCTTCAGGCCGCGCACCCCGGCCGGACCATCCGGACGATTGCTGGAATGTCCCCCTAACGGCTGTGCCAGGCTCATGATGAGGTCGCCCGGCTCCGTCAGCGCGGTGTAGGCGGCGAGATTGCCGATCATGCTGGCGACCAGACGATGGTCGGCATAGCGGGCGTGGAACGCCTGCTTGAGCAGCTCAACGCACAGTGCCTCGATCTCGTCGATGTACTGCGTGCCGGCGAACCAGCGATTGACGGCGCCGATGTGGCCCTCGGCGGCGCGGGTGCCGACCTCGGCGGCCAAGAGCGCGCGGACGGTGGGGCTGGTGGGCGCCTCGGGGGCGAGCAGGTTGAGACACTGTTGGCCGCGCCAGGTGGCGTTGCGCTCGACGGCGTCTACCACCGCCTCGGCCATCGCATCTGGCGAGCCGCAGGCGTCCAGCAGTTGCCGCGCCTGCGCCAGGGCTGCCGGGTCGTGTACCTCGAATTGGCTGGGTGCCGTTGCTACGCTCGGGTCGGGTGCGGACGGTGTGGCGGACGTCGCGGTCTCGTGCGGGACGGTGGTCATGGGGCGGCCTCCTCGTGGGCTACATCGGAATCGAACGGAGCGGACTCACAGTACAGGCACAGCTTCAGGCGGTAAGACCTCACCCCGGCTCAGAGCGGGAACTCCGCGTTCCGGGGACTGCACGTCGACGAGAGGGGGACCGCTGCACCCGCTCGATGTCATCTGCCTCAGCCACCTGCTCAGCGGAGTCACCCGTGAGGGCATGCTCAATGAGGCGACCCAGGCTCAGCCAATTCTCCTCGACCAACTGCGCCGCCTCCGCCGCACTCCCAAGCGCGCAGGCCGCGATGATCGCCTCGTGCTGCTGGACCGAGCGGCGTCCCGCGAGCGAACGAAATTGTGCGTACTCCAGCCGGCGCACCTTGGGCATCGAGCGCTCAAGGGTCCGTTCGAGCTCCTCGTTGTCGGCCGCCGACAACAGCACACCGTGAAAGCGGTCGTCAGCCGCGATGGCCCGCGCGATCGTCTCTGGGTCAGAGGGATCGGCGGCGGCGATGGCCGCCGCCAACGCGGCGTTGGCGGCGCGCATCTGCTCCAGATCAGCGGGCATCAGGTGCGGCGCACCTGTCCGTGCTGCCAGTGCATGCAACGCGGCCACCACGGGGAACGCCTCGCGGGCCGCACGGGCATCCAGCGGCGTGACGCGCGTGAGCGCCCGCGGAGACGTCTCGACCAGCCCCTCATCTTCCAGCCGCTGCAGCGCCTCGCGTACGGGCGTTCGGCTCACCCCGAGCTGCGCCGCCAGCTCTTGGTCGCGCAGTCGCTGACCTGGAGTCAGCTCGCCAGTGACGAGCGCCTCGCGCAGGACCTGATACACGCGTTCACGCAGCGATGGCGTATCGAGCGCAGTGAGGTGTTGCATGTATGTGATATATCAGATTGAGGTCACCGCTGTCAATGTCCGTGATCTGACGACCATTTTGACGACAGCGCCGCTCGGAAACGGTGGATGTCCGCAGACATCGGTGGATAAGCGGCGGGGCCGAGGGCAGGAAATTCCCGGCTCGGGGCACGCCCACGGACGTCAGCGGACGGGCGGCGGGGAGTTCGACTCTCCCCCATCTCCACCACAGCTGCCAGTCAACAAGAACGCGGGAACCTGGAATTTCTGGGTTCCCGCGTTTCGTGTGTTCACGCTCGGCCGCCAGCATTCGCGCTCGTTCACCGGTGTTGCTGTCAACATTGCAGTCAGAAATTCACCGTCGTTCGCGCTTGTCAGCGGCGGCTGGGACAGAGTTTGAACAGGTCGAGTGATGTGGCGCGCATTCTACTACCGTATCGCACGGCCACGTTTCAGACCTCTGCAGGCAGGGCGAGAGTCGAACTCCCCTTCGCCCGACAAGAAGAGCAGCACTTGCCCCAACGGGTAACAAGGAGCAGAGTGGAGGTCAAAGCGAACGACTGGGCAGGGAGCAGTCTCACCAACGCGGAGACGTACGGGAGCCAGTGGTGGGCTTCGAACCCACGGCTTGCCCGCATGGCGCCGGACAGCCGTACCTGGATGCGCATCGTTGAGCCTCCGCCTGTCCCTCTAGACGTCCTCCAGACGCCCTCCGTTGGCGCGCACTACAGGCGCTACAGGGTGTACTGCTTCCGTACAAGCGTCCCGATTCCAATCGCGTCGAGACGCGCGAGCGGCGCCAGCATGGTCAGCTGCACCACGCCGGGTAAGCGGCCGATCTCCACCGAGCCCGTGATGGTGCACCGGTTGCGGACCTCGGCGAGTGTCATCTGCAGCACCGCGGCGGCGCGGGCGATCGCGTTGTCGGTCGCTTCGTTGAGGGTCGGCCCACTGCCGATGAACTGCACCGGCCCCACGTCGCGGCGCAGGGTCACCTGGTACTGCTGCGCGAGCCGCTCCCCGGCTGCGAGCTCCTGTGCGCTGTAGGGCCGCGCGATGACAGGCAAGTCCTCGGCAACCGGAAGCAGGATGGGGCCATCGAGCGCCAGACCCTTGATGACGTCCACGCGCACGGCGGTCTCGGCCGTGATGTCCGTGGTGTGCAGGCCAAGCTCGCCATCACCCTGATTGGCGTGACAATCACCGATATAGATCCCACCGCCATCCACCTTCACCGGGCAGATCAGCACCGCGCCGGGGCGCACCTCATTTGTGTCCAGATGCGCATCGGTCTTGGCCCGGTCGAGCGCCTCCTGGGTCATGCCGTACTGGTGACGGGCACCGACCAGAAAATGCCCGAAGTCACCGGCATTGTGGGAATCTGGCATGTCGACGCTGGGTGTCGTGCCGATGTTGCCGATGAATGGGCGCAGGCGCGCGAGCGTGCCCGGGATGGTGTGGGGCTCGAAGAGCAGAATCGGATGCTGCTGGGCGTTCTCAGGAAGAGCCGCTACCTCGCGCGCGCGGGCGGCGAAGTCGTGCGCCGCCGCTTCCCCGACCGTCACCCCGACGGTGCGGTCGTCGTCGAAGACGATGGTGTAGCCTTCCTCGAAGGCAAACGCGCTGGCCGCAGCACCGCACGTCGCACAGCGGATGCTCTCTGATCCCGTCCCCTCGACCCGTGACGCAGGCCACAGCGTGCCGCACTGTGGGCACTTTTTGTCCACAAACGGGTCGTCGCCGAAGGCCGCGGCATGCGTCACCATCGTGCCCGATGCGGTGGCGAGTGAGCGCACGCGCAGGCTCTCGATGGTGATCGCGATGGCATCGCCGACGGTGGCGCCCGCCACTGCCACGGGACGCGTGACCTCATGTCCGCCACGAAAGGCTGGGGTGATCATGGGACCCCAGCAGCCCGGCGGCACCACACAGCGGATGGTCCCGCCATCTTTCACCGTGCCCGCGATCCCGACCCCCGGGCCGATGAGACCGCCGGTGTAGTCGGCGACGAAGATCTCGTCTCGAACGTCTGTGGTGACAGACTGCATACGGCTACCTCCAGATCGAACCTGACGATGTCCAGGACCATCCAGACCGTGCCGATCGTACCCGCCAACGCGCCCCATCCGCTGCGCATGGCGCATGGCGCATGGCGCATGGCGCATGGAGTAGGGAGTAGGGACGTCGCTGGCGCGCTCGCGTTACGGTGACGCGCTCCTGTCAACGCACGACCACACTAGGGGACGAGTGGCCGCACGAACGCGTCTCGTGGGGCAGCGCAGTCACGACGAGCGTACAGCGAACAAGGAAAAGAATCCATATGATGGACGTGACATGCTTCTCGGCTAATAGGCAGGTTGCGAGAAGCGTCTCTGACGTCGGGACCGAATTCCTGCTCGGAGATGAGTGGTAGTGTATCACGCGAGACAGGACATGCCAAACGCGCATGCGACCGAGCACCATCGAGCTGTTTCGTTGATAACTTGCCGCCTCCGTGAACGATAGAGCAGCGTTTCGGCGTCGCATCGTCACCGCTCGGGCCTGTCCGGCATGCTTCCAGCTATGTCTGTGAGTCACCGTTCGCGGTTCAGTCGTCTATCGCCTGATGGGCCGCGGTGATGTTGTTGCGCCGGGTGACAACAGACACGCCTAGTCCCCAGCCGAGGCTGTCACAGGAGCCTGGCACCAGCCCAGAGGCGGCTTTCTGCTCAACGAGTTCGCTCTCGACGAAGAGCAGGGAGCGGGTCACCCGAAAGGAAACGCCCTCTGGAGCCCGGTGAATGGTGCTGACGGTGTGGCTGTGCTGCCCATGCACTACGCGACCCATACGAGGCTAGGGAGTGGCGTTGTCGTGATCGCCTATTGTCTAGGCCGCATACCAGAGCACCCGATTATGGGACTCGCCCATGTCGCTGACTTTGTCGCTGACTTTGTCGCTGACTTTGTCGCTGACTTTGTCGCGTAGGTGGGGCGATGGGGGCACTCAGAGCCACGGGGAGAGGCTTCCTTCGGCG
>CAYRVF010000203.1:0-5149 GCA_964427535.1 uncultured Ktedonobacterales bacterium | reverse complement strand
GCGCTCCATCATCACAAGGCCGTTCTCCTGCGCGACGTCCTGGCAGAAGCGCACGCACCGATTGCAGGCGATGCAGCGCTCGCGATCGAGCAGGATGTCCTGACTGACGGGAATCGGCTTCTCGAAATGGCGCTTGCTCACGTCGAAGCGACTCGCGCCGGGACCGTAGCGCAGCGTGAAGTCCTGCAGGTCGCACTCCCCGCCTTTGTCACAGATCGGGCAGTCCAGCGGGTGGTTGATGAGCAGGAACTCCAGCGTGCCCTGGCGACCCTTCTTCACCTGTGGCGTATCCGTATGCACGACCATGCCGTCGGCGACGACGGTGGTGCAGGCGGTGGCGAGCTTCGGCATCTTTTCGACCGCGACGAAGCACATGCGGCAGGCGCCCAGAGGGTCCATCTTGGGGTGGTAGCAGTAGATGGGAATCTCGATGCCCAGCCTGCGCGCCGCCTCCCAGATCACCGTCCCCTTTGGGACGCTCACCTCTCTGCCATCTATTGTGAGCGTGACCAACTCTTCTTGCTCAGCCATGTTACGCTTTCTTCCCGGTCGCCAGCCGCCCGACGCCTCGTGCGATACACCTGTGTTCGCGAACTATCGCGCGCCGAGCGGCACGTGCTCGATCTCCGGTGCGCGGTGTGCTCCCGGCCCCGAGAGACACGCATGCGCATGGACGTGGTGCGTGTATTCGTCGCGGAAGAGCTTGATGCTGCTGACGATGCTGCTGGTGGCCGCATCGCCCAGCGGGCAGAAGGACTTGCCGCTGATGTTGTCACAGATGTCCGCGAGCAGGTCGATGTCGCTGTCTTTGCCCGTGCCGTGCTCCAGCCGCTCCAGCAGTTGCACCAACCAGTAGGTGCCCTCACGGCACGGCGTGCATTTGCCGCACGACTCGTCGCGGTAAAACTCCGTCATCCGCAGCACCGCGCCGACGACACAGGTATCCTCGTCCAGTACGACCACACCGCCCGAGCCAAGCATCGACCCTGCCGCCGCGACGGACTCGTAGTCCATCGGCGTGTCGAGCTGGTCTGGCAGCAGCATCGGCGTGGATGATCCGCCCGGAATGATCGCCTTGACCCGCTTGCCACCGAGCACACCACCGCCGCACTCCTCGATGAGCGTGCGGAACGTCGTGCCCAGCGGCAGCTCGTAGTTGCCCGGCCGGTTCACCATGCCGCTCAGACAGTAGACGCGCGTGCCCTTGCTCTTCTCGGTGCCGTAGGCCGCGTAGACGTCTGCACCGTGCTGCACGACAGCGGGAACCGTCGCGATGGTCTCGGCGTTGTTGATGACCGTCGGGCCGCCGTATAACCCTACGACCGCCGGGAACGGTGGCTTGAGCCTTGGATAGCCCCGCTTGCCTTCGAGCGACTCTAGCAAGGCGCTCTCCTCGCCGCAGATGTAGGCTCCCGCGCCGCGATGCACCGTAATCTGGAGGTCGAACCCACTACCGAGAATGTCGTTGCCGATGAACCCGGCCGCATACGCCTCGTCCACCGCGCGCTGCACCTGCGCGTAGGCCCGGGGCAGCTCGCCGCGGATGTAGATGAAGGCATGATGCACCTTCGTCGCGTACGACGAGATGATGACGCCCTCCACCAGCACGTGAGGGCTGACCTCCATGATCATGCGGTCTTTGAAGGTACCCGGCTCACTCTCGTCGCAGTTGACGCACAGATAGCGCGGCTTCGGGCTCTCCTTCGGCAGGAAGCTCCACTTCTGCCCCGTCGGGAAGCCCGCGCCGCCACGTCCCCGTAAGCCCGACTTCTTGACCTCTTCGAGCAGCTCATCCGGCTGGAAGTCGCGCAGCGCTTTTGCCAGTGCCTCATACCCGCCATGCGCCCGGTAGACGTCCATCAGGTCGATGCCGGGCACGTCGAAGTTATTCATCACGAAGCGCGGTCGCGGTCCCAGGGGAAGCGGCGCCTGCGCGGTTGTCGTCTCTATCGTTTCCGCCATGCTCTACCGGGCCTCTTTCGCTCGCGAATCAGTGCTCCCGAACGTCGTCTTCGTCGCCATCCCGGCACCGTCGCCGAGCACCTGCCAGTCGCTGCGAATCGACTCCGCGCTCTCGCCGCGCCGCAGCCGCTCGATCAGCTCGTCGGCCATCTCCGACGTCACGTTCTCGACGAACGACTGGTTCACCTGCAGCACCGGCGCCATGCCGCACGCCGCCAGACACTCCACGCCTTCCAACGTGAACATGCCGTCCTTCGTCGTCTGTTTATTTCTGATGCCGAGCTTCTGCTCGAAATGATGCATCAGGTCGTCACAGCCGCGCAGGTAGCACGAGATGCTGGTGCAGACCTTGATCATATTCTTGCCCAGCGGCGCCTCGGTATACATCGAGTAGAACGTGACCACAGACTCGACCTCGTCGGGCTTGGCACCGACGGCTTCAGCGACCGCCTGCACGCCGTCCGGCGTCACATAGCCTTCCACTTCCTGCACTAGATGCAGGCACGGCAGCATCGCCGAGCGCGCGGAGGGGTATCGGGCGACGATCTCACGCAGCTGTTCTCGAGTCTCTTCGCCTATCATCAGCGGTCTACCTCTCCGAGCACAATGTCAATGCTGCCGATTGCCGCCACCACGTCCGCGATCAGCGAGCCCTCGATCATGAGCGGCAGCGCCTGCAGGTTCGCGAACGACGGCGCGCGCACGTGCATGCGGTAGGGCCGCGCTGTGCCGTTGCTCACCATATAGAAGCCTAGTTCGCCCTTCGGCGACTCTGTGCGCACGTAGACTTCACCCGCGGGCGGCCGATATCCCTCGGTATACAGCTTGAAGTGATGGATCAGCGCCTCCATATTGGAGGACACCTCATACTTCAGCGGCGGGACGACCTTACGGTCCTTCACCTGCCACGCACCACCGGGCAGCCCGTCGAGTGCCTGGGCGATGATACGCAGGCTCTGCTCCATCTCCAGCATGCGGCAGAGATAGCGGTCGTACACATCGCCGTTGCTACCGACCGGCACGTCGAAGTCGAAGCGCTCGTACCCGCCGTAGGGGAAGGACTTGCGCACGTCATAGGCCACGCCACTGCCGCGCAGGGTCGCGCCACTGGTGCCAAGCGCGATAGCAGCCTCCTTCGGCAGCACACACACGCCTTTAGTGCGATCGACCCACAAGCGGTTGTTTGTCAGCAGATCGTGATACTCGCGAAGCCGCGCCGGGAACATCTTGAGGAAGTCGCGCACCCGCGGCTCAAACTCAGGTGGCAAGTCAGCTTGCAAGCCGCCGGGCATGATGTAGCTCGTCATCATGCGCACGCCCGAGCACAGCTCGAAGATGTCGAGGATGACCTCGCGCTCGCGGAAGCAGTAGAGGAAGACGCTCTGCGCGCCCAAGTCCAGCGCGCTCGTGCCCAGCCAGACGAGGTGGCTGGCGATGCGCTGCAGCTCAGCCAGGACGATGCGGGCGTACTTCGCGCGCTCCGGCACGTCGATGCCAAGCAGCTTCTCGACGGCGAGCGAGTACGCGAAGTTGTTGCAGAGCGGCGCGAGATAATCCATGCGGTCGGTGAGCACCAGCGACTTGAAGTAGCTCTTCGACTCCGCCGTCTTCTCGATGCCGGTATGCAGATATCCGATGTCGGGCAGCGCCTTGATGATCGTCTCGCCGTCGAGTGTGAGGATCAGTCGCAACACGCCGTGCGTCGACGGGTGTTGCGGTCCCATGTTGATCGTCGTGTAATCACGCCGCAGCCCCTCGTCGAGCTGTTCGCTCGCCTCGACCTCTACCCGGTCCTCTAGCTGCATTGATCGACCTCTATCTGTTGCCACGACTCTTCAACAGCGCCGCGGCGGTACGCTCTGGAACTCGCTAATCAACCTGTTCGGCCGCGCTCTTCGGCACCGCCGCGTCTTCGGGCGCACGCAGCGTCTGCTGCCCAGTGCCTGGTGGCAGCGGCGAGGCGAAAGGAATCTGCCCGCCCCAGTGCGGGTCCGGCAGCGTGATACCCGTCAGCGGGTAGTCTTTGCGGAGCGGGTAACCGTCCCAGTCCTCTGGCATCAGGATGCGCGTCAGATTGGGATGCCCGGCGAAGCGGATGCCGAACAGGTCAAACACCTCGCGCTCGAAGAAGTTCGCCGCAGGCCAAACCGTCGTCACGGTCGGCACCTCGGGATCGGGATGATCCTCGTCGCCAACGCCCACCTTCAGCCGGATCACCGCATGTGTCTCCAGCGAGAGCAGGTGGTACACCACGTCGAAGCGTGGGTCGCGTTCCAGCCAGTCCACCGCCGTGACGTCGGCGAGATAGTTGAACCGCAGCGACGGCTCGTCGCGCAGGGCGAAGCAAACCGATTCGATCGCATCCGGACGCACGACGATCGTCGTCTCGCCTCGATGTTCCGCCACATCGAGCACCGCGTCACCGAACCGCTCACGCACGAAGGCGACGGCTTGCTCGGCGAATGGATTTGGCGGCGTTTCGAGAGCGACCGGCTCGTCTGAGCGCGTGTCTTGCGCCATAACTGCTGCTCCTCCTCGCGCGTCGTGCGCGGCCACCGTCTCGCTAGAGTCCCGAGTCACCGGTGGGCGTGTCGGTCATCCCCACATATGACATGCCGCCAGCGGAGCGCATAGGGTCCGGCGGGCTCGGCCTGCCCTGCTTGATCTTCTCCTGCAGCAGGTTTAGGCCGTGCAGCAGCATCTCCGGGGTCGGCGGGCAGCCGGGCACATACACGTCCACCGGCACGATCTTATCGACGCCCTGCACGATGGCGTAGTTGTTGAAGACGCCGCCGCACGACGCGCACGCCCCCATCGAGATGACCCACTTCGGATCGGGCATTTGGTCGTAGATACGGCGCAGCACTGGGGCCATCTTCACCGAGAGCCGCCCGGCCACGATCATCAAGTCGGCCTGGCGAGGACTCGCCCGGAAGACCTCAGCGCCGAACCGTGAGATATCCCACCGCGACGCGCTCGCCGACATCATCTCGATGGCGCAGCACGCCAGGCCGAACGTCGCGGGCCACAGTGAGTTGCTCCGCCCCCACTCGATCAGCTTGCTCACGGAGGTCAGCAGGATGTTGCCGTCGTCGTGCCGCGAGACATCGCGAGGCGCACGCGGAGCCTGTGTGTTGCTATAGAACTGGACCGGCGCGAACGGGTTGGTGCGCTCGGGCGTCACGAT
>CAYRVF010000202.1:0-5181 GCA_964427535.1 uncultured Ktedonobacterales bacterium | reverse complement strand
CCTGCTCAACGATCCCAAGCTCGTCATCGTGGACGAGCCGACGGCGGGGCTGGACCCCGAAGAGCGCATCCGCTTCCGCAACCTGCTCGCCGATCTCGGCGGCGACCGGATCGTGCTGCTCTCGACGCATATCGTCGAGGACATCGCGCAGACGTGCCAGCGGCTCGCCGTCCTGCGTGCTGGCGAGGTGATCTATCGCGGTGAGATCGCCGATCTGGTGGCGGCGGCCCGGGGCAAGGTCTGGACGGTGACGCTGGCCAGCGGCACGCCCAAGGACACCGGTATCGTCGTCTCGCAGCTGCGCCTGGGCGCTGCCGTGCACTATCGCATCGTGAGTGACGTTCGGCCATCTGCCGACGCGGTGCCGGCCGAACCCAGCCTCGAAGACGCCTACGTCTGGCTCATGCACGCGCACCGGACATCCGTCCCCGCATAGCGTGCAACGACGCGCGGCACGACCGCGACACGCCAGCGCGACGGCTGCATCGGGGCGAGGCACGCCTCGCCCACTTTCCCCTCCCGCCGCCCCCTCCCGCCGAGGCAGGGGACGACCCACACCGAACGGTGTGTGAACTTGGGCGCCTGTTGACGCGCTCACCACGGAGACGCCCATCGGGGAAACCGCGGAGCGGCTGCAGGGGCTCTGGTGCGCCCCGCAGCCGCTCCGGCTGTATGGTATGTGGTCGTGGGTGTTGAAGTGGGTGTCGTGGTGTGTCTTGGTAGCGCGCTGCGCTAGACGCCAGCGGGCTCGCCGGCGCGCGTGGTGAGCACCGCCTCGATCATCTTGTCGAGGTCGCCGTTGAGGTAGGCCACCGTGTCGGACTGCTCGGCGCCGGTCCGGTGGTCTTTCACCAGCGAGTAGGGGTGGATCGTGACCGTGCGAATCTGGTTGCCGAAATCGGCCTCCACATGCGCGCCCTTCAGCCGGGCCGCCTCGCGCTCGCGGGTTTCCAGCTCCAGCTCGTAGAGGCGTGACTTGAGCACCCGCAACGCTACCTCGCGGTTCTGAATCTGCGAGCGCTCGTTCTGACACGTCACCACGATGCCGGTCGGCTTGTGGCGCATGCGCACGGCGGAGTCGGTCTTGTTGAGGTGCTGGCCGCCTTTGCCGGTCGAGCGGAAGGTATCGATCTCCAGGTCCTCGGGGCGGATGCTGATCTCGATCGGCTCATCGCCGATGTCGGGCATCACCTCGACCTTGGCGAACGAGGTCTGACGGCGGTGTGCGGCGTCGAAGGGCGAGAGCCGGATGAGCCGGTGCGCGCCCGCCTCGCCGCGCAGATAGCCGTAGGCGTACGGTCCGGTGACGCTGAAGGTCGTGCTCTTGAGGCCGGCTTCTTCACCAGGCATCTCGTCGAGCAGTTCGACGCGGTAGCCGTGCGCCTCCGCCCAGCGCATGTAGGCGCGCTGGAGCATCTGCACCCAGTCTTGCGCGTCGGTGCCGCCGTTGCCCGCGTGAATCGAGACAATAGCGGACTTCGCGTCGTGCTCGCCGCGTAGCAGCAAGGTGAAGCGCTGCTTTTCCAGTTCGTGCTCGATCTCGTCGAGCGCCTGCGCGATGTCAGCGCTGATCGCGGGGTCCGGCTCGACCTCCACCAGATCTGCCAGCTCGGCCAGCTCGGCCAGCCGGTCGCCGAGGCCCTCCCAGGTGGTCACTTCGTCACGCAGCCGGCTGAGGAGCTGCATCTGCGACTGGGCAGTCTGCCGGTCAGCATAAAAATCGGGGGCGAGGGAGGCGGTTTCTAGATCGCCGATCTGCTGTTTCTTCGTGGCGAGGTCAAAGAAACACCGTTATTTCGTCGACGCGGCGCCGGAGCGCCTCCGTGCGTGTATGTAGTTCACTCATACTCTCATTCTATGTGACGCCAACCCCAGGCGTCAAGCGGCACGGCGGCGGTCCGGAGCGGCATAGACGCGGCCGCCCGTCGACCGCTCGCCTGCAGCACGCAGGGGGAGCAGGAGGCGTGGGGTGTCGTGCCCGTGAAGCAGCAGCGACGGCGGCAGCGACGGCGGAACACCCCGACCGCTCACCTCGTTTAGCAGCGTGTGAGCGTTCAATCGTGGTGTGGCAGGCGATGATCGCGCACGGCGATCACCAGACCGCTCACCAGACTGGCGCCCACCAGCAGTCCCCAGAGCACATCGAGCATTGGATTCATACGACAGCACTCGCATCCTCATCAGAAGGCAGTCCCTCCGCCGTCATCGCGCAGACAGCGGATATGCCGAGCAGGTGCATGCGCTATGCCGCCACGGCAGGAAACACAGGCGTCGGGCGCACATCTCTGGCAAAACGAATCTTGGAAACGCCTGAGAAATCCTTCATCTAACCTTCAGTCGGTTTCCGTTGAGCGTTCAGCGGGGTGCCCTACGCTAGGAGCAGGTCGACGACGACCACGACAGAAGGAGCCCCGTGCCGCCGCCGCAGCTGCTGCGGCAGCGGTAGTGGCAGCTGGACGTCCGGCGAAGGACCTCACGGAGGGCCGTCCGACGGGCACGACTGAGCGGGAGGCGCGACCACCCAGCTCCCAGACGACTGGACAGGAGACACCACCATGGCACACGAACTGAATTTCTCGAGCAGCCGCACCGCCATCTCAGGCATTCGCTACGTGCCGGCTCCCGAGACGCCGTTCCCACCTGCGGCGCACCGCCTGGGCGAGAGCGCGAACTGGGTTGTGAGTGTGATCGAGCATCCGGCCGACGCCGCACGAGCGCGTGACGCCGCGGTGATGGCGGGCATCGCGCGCGACGAGATTTTGGTGCTGAGCGGCGAGCAGGCGTTGCAAATCGTGGCGCAGAAAGAGGCGCGCATGAACCCGGTGATGCGGCTCTACGCGCGGCTGACGCGCGCCTGCACCGATCCGGGCAACGCCGAGAGCGAGTACCGCGAAGAAGCCGCCCAGGGCTACACCATCGTGAGCATCCGGGCGGAAAAGGCGGAGGATATCGTGCGTGCCCAGCGGGTGCTGCTCGCGCACAACGCGCGGCGGATGAAGCACTACGGCAAGTGGGTGCTGACGGAGCTCGCGCACTAGCATCACGCGCACACAGCATGCTCCGATCACGCTGGCCGAGGACATGCTCCTTGTTCCCATACGCTCCCACACGCTCCCCAACGGGACTGGGAGCGTGTGGGAGCGAGCCCTGGCGCATTCACCTCACGGGCGGGTTCACGCACTCCCCGGCGCCCGATGGCCGCATGGAAGTGCGAGGGGTGTTGCTCATAGAGCTAAGGTGTACCTCGCGCACCGGGCAGTCTGTGGGCCACAGGGGCGAAGCGAGCGGATGGCTTCGCGACGCGCTAGGTCTGGCGATACGGTCGTGACCAGCGTCGCGCTAGCGGATGCCCGCCACGTCGAGGCCCTCGCGCACGCCGCGCAAGCGCACGCCCTCCAGTTCGGCCCGGCGGTTCGTCCGCAGGCCGCTGCGCAGCGGACGCTGGGCGGGTTGGGCGAGCTCGGCGGTGGTGACGACGTCGATGAGCTCGCGGTTGAGGCCGTAGTGGGTCGCGATCGACTCGGCCCACTCCAGCCGGGTGACGAGGTCGGGTCCGGCCACGTGGATCACACCCTCCGTCTCCCGCGCGGCCAAGTGCAACAGCGCTCGTGCCAGGTCGTCAGCGAGCGTGGGGGTGTTTACCTGGTCGGAGACGATCTTCACGCGCCGCTCGTCGCGGAGCTCACCGGCGAGCCAGCGGATGAAGTTGGTGCGCCCGCCCGGCACGTATCCGTAGACCAGCGCCGTCCGCACGACGCACCACGGCACGAGGTCCGCACACGTCTCCATCACGGCGCGTTCACCCTGCAGCTTGCTGTACCCGTAGTAGTTGACCGGATGCACCTCAGCCTCTTCGGTGTACGGGCCAGAGTGCTCGTCGTCGCCGGGGAAGACGTAGTCCGTCGAGACATGCACCAGGCGCGCGCCATGCACCACGCACGCGCGGGCGATCTCGCGCGGACCCTTGGCGTTCGCGGCCAGTGCCGCGTCGCGGTCGCGCTCACAGGCGTCGACGTTGGTCATCGCCGCCGCGACGATGACCGTGTCGGGCCGCGCCCGCGCCATCGCACCGTCCACCGCCTCGCCGTCACTGATGTCGACCGTGCGCCAGACGACGCGCTCGCCGGCCGCAGTGGCCTCAGTGGCAGCAGGAATCCGTGGGATATCCCGGTGCGCGTACGCAAAGATGCGGTCGTCGGTTCCGTGCAGCGCCTGCTCGACCAGCTTCGCCCCTAGCACACCGCCCGCACCGAAAATCGCGATCGTCCCCATGTCTCGCCCGCTCACTCCTAGAGTGCTCTGTCTCAGGTCGTTGTGTTCATCCTGTCGCCCGAACGTCTGCTGGCCCTCCGCGCCTCCGCGTCGAAAAAGAGGAGCTCTAGCGCGGATTCGCCGTCTCAGCGAGCGCGAGCGCGCCATCGAGGAAAGCGTCGCGGCGGGCGAGCACGTGCTCCAGCCAGGCGCTGTGCTCGGCGTACCAGGCGACGGTCTCGCGCAGTCCGTCGCGGTAGCCCACCTGGGGCCGCCAGCCAAGCCGCTGTTGCAGCTTGGTCGAGTCGACCGCGTGGCGGCGGACGTGTCCCAGCCGGTCGGGCACGAAGGTCAACAGGTCGCGCGGGCGCTCCAGCAGCTCGAGCACCGTCTCGGCGTTCTCCAGAATGCTGTGCTCCTCCGCCCCGCCGATGTTGAAGACCTCGCCCTCCACCTCCGCGGACGGCGCGAGCAGAATCGTCTCCAGCGCACGCGCGTGGTCGAGCACGTGAATCCAGTCGCGCGTGTTCGTGCCCGTGCCATAGACGGGCAGCGGCCGGTGGTTCAGCGCGTTGGTGATGAAGAGCGGCAGCTGCTTCTCGGGGTACTGATACGGCCCGTAGTTGTTGGAGCAGCGCGTCACCACGACCGGCAACCCGTACGTCGCCCAGTACGAGAACGCCAGCCGGTCGGCGCCTGCCTTGCTCGCGGCGTAGGGCGAGAGCGGCTTGAGCGCGTCGGTTTCGAGCGAGGGGCGGCTGGTGCCGTCGGGCGCTTCGGCGTTGCCGTAGACCTCGTCCGTGCTGATCTGTATGAAGCGCGCGACCCCCTGCGCGCGTGCCGCCTCCAGCAGGGTGTAGGTGCCCTCGACGTCGGTGCGCACGAACGCGCCGGGATCGACGATCGAGCGGTCCACGTGCGTCTCGGCGG
>CAYRVF010000201.1:0-5271 GCA_964427535.1 uncultured Ktedonobacterales bacterium | reverse complement strand
CGATCGTGCCCACATTCACGTGCGGCTTGTTGCGCACAAACTTCTGCTTCGCCATTGTCTTGGCTCTCTCCTCATGCTTCCTGGGACCACCCGGCAGCTACCCCCAGAGGATGGCTGCCGGATGTCCGGTTCGCTCGATCAGAAATGGCTCGTCTATGATGCTCGCACCGGCTTGCCAGACGACTTCGCCTTGACTTCCTCGGCGATGTTGCGCGGCACTTCCTCATAGTGCGAGAACTGCATGGAATATGATGCGCGTCCGCTGGTCATCGAGCGTAGCTCGTTCACATAGCCAAACATCTCGGCGAGCGGCACGTGCGCGCGAATGATCTGCGAGCCGCCGCGCTCCTCCGAGCCGATGATCTGCCCACGGCGCCGGTTCAGGTCGCCGAGCACATCACCGAAGAAGTCAGGCGACGTCGTGACCTCGACCTGCACGATCGGCTCCAACAGCACCGGCCCAGCCTTCTGCGCCGCCGCCCGGAAGCCCATCGAGCCTGCCGTCTTAAAGGCCATCTCGGACGAGTCGACGTCGTGATACGACCCGTCGTAGAGTGTCGCCCGCACGTCGACGACAGGATACCCGGCGATCACGCCGCTCTCCAGCGCCTCGCGCACGCCTTCTTCGGTCGGCTTGATGTATTCCTTCGGCACCACGCCGCCGACGATGCCGTTGACGAATTCAAAGCCCTTGCCGCGCTCCAGCGGCTCGACGCGGATGTACACGTCGCCGTACTGGCCACGACCACCGGACTGCCGGACGAAGCGTCCCTCGGCCTGCGCCTGGCGGGTGATCGTCTCGCGATACGCCACCTGCGGCCGGCCAACATTCGCCTCGACCTTGAACTCGCGGAACATGCGGTCCACGATGACTTCGAGGTGCAGCTCGCCCATGCCTTCGATGATGGTCTGACCGGAATCCTCGTCGGTGTGGACGCGGAAGGTCGGATCCTCTTCGGCGAGGCGCTGGAGAGCGATGCCCATCTTGTCCTGGTCGGCCTTCGTCTTCGGCTCGACGGCGATGGCGATCACCGGCGTCGGGAAGACGATAGACTCCAACAGCACCGGATTGTCCTGCTCGCAGAGCGTGTCGCCGGTGAAGGTGTTCTTCAGGCCGACGGCGGCGCAGATGTCACCGGCGTAGATCTTATCGATGTCTTCGCGGTGATTGGCGTGCATCTGCAGCAGGCGTCCGATGCGCTCCTTGTTCTGCTTCGTCGAGTTGTAGACGTAGGAGCCCGAGGAGAGCGTGCCGGAGTAGACACGGAAGTACGTCAGCCGGCCCACGAAGGGGTCCGCCACGATCTTGAACGCGAGCGCGATGAACTCGCCATCATCGCTCACCACCACCGGCATTTCCTCATCGGTGCCGAGGCGCGTCGCAACCGGCGCGGGAATCTCCAGCGGAGACGGCAGGTAGTGGACGACGCCGTCGAGCATCGCCTGCACGCCTTTGTTCTTGAGGGCCGAGCCGCACAGTACCGGCACGAGCGTTCCGGCGATGGTCGCGCGGCGCAGCGCCTCGCGCAGCTCCTGCACGGAAATCTCTTCGCCTTCGAGGTACTTCAGCGTGAGCGCCTCGTCGGTCTCGGCAATCGCCTCGATCATCGCCTCACGATGCTTGCGCGCCTCCTCGGCGAGATCAGCCGGAATCTCCGCCGTCTCGGACTTCGTGCCGAGGTCGTCGGTGAAGATGACGCCCTTCTGCTCGATCAGGTCGACGAAGCCCTTGAAGCCACTCTCGCGGCCGATCGGAATCTGGATCGGCACGGGCTTGGCGTTCAGGCGGTCGACGATCATCGAGACCGTGCGCCAGAAGTCCGCGCCGGTGCGATCCATCTTGTTGACGAAGCAGATGCGCGGCACGTGATACTTGTCGGCCTGGCGCCAGACCGTCTCGGACTGTGGCTCAACGCCGGCGACGGCGTCGAAGACCACGACGCCACCGTCGAGCACGCGCAGCGAACGCTCCACCTCGACGGTGAAGTCGACGTGGCCGGGGGTGTCGATGATGTTGATGCGATGCCCCAGCCAGAAGCATGTCGTCGCGGCGGACGTGATGGTGATGCCGCGCTCTTGCTCCTGGGGCATCCAGTCCATCGTCGCGGCGCCTTCATGCACCTCACCGATGCGGTGGATCTTCTTCGTATAGAAGAGGATACGCTCCGTGGTGGTCGTCTTGCCGGCGTCGATATGGGCAATGATGCCAATATTTCGGGTTTTTTCGAGTGGATATTCTCTGGTGGTAGCCATAACTCCTCAGTCTGCTGGACTACCAGCGATAGTGGGCGAAGGCCCTGTTCGACTCCGCCATCTTATGGGTTTCTTCACGTTTTCGAATGGTTGCGCCTTGGCCCGCCGCGGCATCCATGAGCTCAGCGGCCAGCTTGTCGGCCATCGACCGTCCACCGGTCCGCTTGCGGGCCGAGGAGATGAGCCAGCGCATCGCCAGGGCGGTCCGCCGCTCGCTGCGGATCTCGACCGGCACCTGATACGTCGCGCCGCCAACGCGCCGCGGCTTCACCTCAACCATCGGGGTGGCCGCGCGCAGGGCCTGCTGGAAGACATCGATCGGGTTGCGCTTAGCGCGCTGCTCGATGATATCGAGCGCATCGTAAATAATGCGTTCCGCCAGGCTGCGCTTTCCGTCCATCATCAGACGTCCGATCAGGCGCGTGACGTCCCGATTGTTGAACTTCGGATCCGGCAAAACCGGGCGATGTGAAACCTTAGCTCGTCGAGGCATATGCTCGATCCTCCTCTGTGCGCCAGACATAGCGAAGGGCGCCCAGGCAGAACATGCCTCGGCACCCCACAGTCGGGTGCTTTTCCCGCGCGCCGCTACAGCGCAAGTGTGGGCAGAGGCCAATTGGCTCAACATCCCACCAGGAGGTCACCCGACACTGCTGGCGCGTACTTCGCATCCAGCCGTGGTTATCACGCCGACCGAACGACGGAGAAGGGAGAGCGCCGCTCTCGCGAGACGGTGCCCGCTTCGCTGTCGTGGGTATCGGCCAATGCAATCGATATACGCTCTAGACTCTCTGCCGCACCAATAAACATGCCACGGATCAGAAAGCGAGAACTGTCAAATCAAACAACACAAACATCAATTACCGGCGGCCGGCAGCAGCGCCCGCCTTCGGCTTCTTCGCGCCATACTTTGAACGGCCCTGGCGGCGCTTGTCGACGCCCTGGCTATCCAGCGTGCCACGCACGATGTGATAGCGCACGCTCGGCAGGTCCTTCACACGACCCCCGCGGATCAGCACCACCGAGTGCTCCTGAAGGTTGTGACCTTCGCCGGGGATGTAGGCCGTGACCTCATAGCCGTTGGTCAGGCGCACGCGCGCGATCTTGCGCAGCGCCGAGTTCGGCTTCTTTGGCGTCATCGTGCGGACCTGTGTGCAGACACCCCGCTTCTGCGGTGCGCCGGGCAACTTCTGGGTCCGGTTCTTGAGCGCGTTGAATGAAAATTGCAGCGCCGGCGCTTTGCTCTTCCGGACCTTCTTGCCACGGCCCTTGCGTACCAACTGATTGATCGTCGGCAAGGGATTCTCCTCACTCCATAGATTCGAAATTACTCGCCAGATGTGCGTCTGTCGCCACTCTGGCCAGATGCAACCGGCTTGCCTCAGTGGGACGTCGCGGCGGGTGCTGGCCCGTCACAAGACGCCCCACTGACACACAATAGTGAATGTTACCACTCACCCGGCAGACTGTCAACAGCCGAGCCGTCGCCGCCGAGGTTGCCATCACCGAAGTCCTGCTCGAAGCCGTCGCCGAGGCCGCTGCCCATACCAAGGGCACCCAGTCCCGACGCCGACATCGCGGCCGCAAGGCGCTCCTGGCGCTGCTTCTCGCGGAGCTGGCTGCGCTGCTCCAGGCCGGTGCCGGCCGGGATCAGCTTGCCGATGATGACGTTCTCCTTCAGGCCGCGCAGGTGATCGGTCGCCCCAGTGATCGCCGCCTCCGTGAGCACTCGCGTCGTCTCCTGGAAGGACGCCGCCGCGAGGAAGCTCTCGGTGTTGAGCGAGGCCTTCGTCACACCGAGCAGCACGGTCTGAGCCGTCGCCGGCTCGCCGCCTTCGGCGAGAATGCGCTCGTTGGTGCTCTCGTACTGGAACCGATCGACCAGCTCGTTCGGCAGCAGGTCGGTGTCACCGGGATCCTCGATGCGCACGCGCCGGAGCATCTGGCGTACGATGATCTCGATGTGCTTGTCGTTGATATACACGCCAGTCGAGCGGTAGACCTTCTGGACCTCCTTGACGAGGTACAGATGCACCGCCTCGCGCCCACGAATGTGGAGCACGTCCTGCGGGTCGATCAGCCCGTAGGTGAGCGGCTGCCCGGCCTCGACGACACCCTGACGAATCACCTCGTCGTGGATGCGCGCGGACGCCGGAATCGTGTACTTGCGCGGCTCTGGCTCGTCGCGAACGATCACCCGCGGGTTCTCGTCGTGCACCTCTACGGTGCCTTCCATCCGCGCCCGGATTTCCTGTCCATCCGGGGTGACGGCGAGCACCTGGCCCAGCTTCACCTTGTCGCCAGACTTGACACGCGGCTCGACGCCCTCCGGGAGGACGTACTCATCGGAGATGGCGTCTTCGATGGGCTGCACCCAGATCTCGGTCGCACCCGACTCATCGGTATGCACCTCGACCCGGCCATCAACCTCACTGATGATCGCCTTCTCCTTCGGCACACGCGACTCGAAGAGCTCCTCGACGCGCGGCAGGCCCTGGGTGATGTCGTCGGTCGCGCCGGCGATACCACCAGTGTGGAACGTCCGCATCGTGAGCTGCGTGCCCGGCTCGCCGATGGACTGCGCCGCGATGATGCCCACCGCGTCGCCGATCTCGACCAGCTTGCCCGCAGCTAGATTGCGCCCATAGCACTTGCGGCAGACGCCGAACTTCGTGCGGCACTGCAGCACTGACCGGCAGTAGACCTCCTGGACACCCGCCTCGATGATGCGGTCGACCATCTCCTCGTCGAGCTCCGTCCCCACCGGGATGTCGTCGAAGCCTGGCACCTTGGCCGCGAGGATGCGCCCCGAGAGACGTGCCCGGAAGGGCTCGTTCATCTCCTGGCTGTCCTTCTCGGTGATCCAGATGCCTTCCTCGGTGCCGCAGTCTTCATCGAGAATGATGACGTCCTGCGCCACGTCGATCAGGCGGCGAGTCAGGTAGCCCGACTCCGCCGTGCGCAAGGCGGTGTCGGCCAGACCCTTACGCGCGCCGTGGCTGGAGATGAAGTACTCCA
>CAYRVF010000200.1:0-5289 GCA_964427535.1 uncultured Ktedonobacterales bacterium | reverse complement strand
GCTTGATCGGAGTGAGGGTGGTACATCCGACGATGCCACCCGAGACCTCCGTGCCGCCGGAATAGTTGATGATGGGGCAGCGCCCGCCGCCGACGACCTCGAAGGCCCAGTGCCAGGGACCGGAGTTCCACGGTTCGCCGCTCGCCCCGAGAATGCGCAGCTTGCTCAGGTCGTGGCGCTTCACCGGCTCGTCGCCGTGGACCATCAGCGCGCGGAAGACCGTCGGGGCGACGCCCATGACGGTGACGCCGTGGCGCTCGGCCAGCGCCCACAGCCGGTCGGGACCGGGATAGTCGGGCGTGCCCTCGTAGATGACGAGCGTCGCGCCGAGCATCAGCGTGCCGCTCACCGCCCACGGCCCCATCATCCAGCCCATGTCGGTGAGCCAGAAGAGCGTATCGTTCTGCCGCACGTCGAAGCAGTGCGCCATATCCTGCGCGCCTTTGATGGGGAAGCCACAGTGGACGTGCAGCGCGCCCTTCGGGCGGCCCGTGGTGCCAGATGTATAGATCAGCATGTAGGGGTCTTCGGCGTCGGTGGTGACGGTCTCAAACACGGAGGGTTGGGCGTTGACCAGTGTTTTCCAGTCCACATCGCGCCCCTCTGCCCAGGGAAGCTCCTGGCCGACGCGGCGGACCACCAGCACGTGCTCGACCTCCGGCGACCCGGCGACCGCGGCGTCGGCGGTCTCCTTCATCGGCACGACCTTGCTACGCCGGTAGAAGCCGTCCGCTGTTACGACGACCCGCGCGCCGCTGTCGCGCAGCCGAGTGGCGACGGCCTCGGCACCGTAGCCGGAGAAGATCGGCGTATAGATCGCGCCGAGCTTGCCGCAGGCCAACGTCGCGGCGATGACCTCCGGAATCATCGGCAGAAAGATGGCGACACGGTCCCCTTTGCCGATGCCAAGTGCGCGCAGCGCATGCGCCGCCTGGTTCGTGAGCGCCAATAGCTCGGCGTAGGTGTAGCGGCGCACCTCGCCGTCTTCGCCCTCCCAGATGAGCGCGGTCTTGTGCGCATTGGGGCCGCTGGCGTGCTTGTCGAGCGCGGTGGCGACGTAGTTGAACTGGCCGTCTATGTACCAGCGGGTCCAGGGGATGCCGCGCGAGGTATCGAGCACCTGGGTGTAGGGCCGCTGCCAGACCAGCCCGAGATCATCCGAGACGGCGTCCCAGAACCACGCCGGATCGTTCGCCGCGCGTCGCAGCAGCGCATCGTAATCGGCGATGTCGTGGCGTCGCAGAAAGGCCAGCAACCGGCTCCGCTGGAGGTATTCATCGGTGGGGCGCCAGGCGATCGGCTCGTCAAGGCTCTCCCAGATATCGGCTCCAGCGGTGGCTGGTGTGGTGGGCGTCCGCTCGGGTGTCTCGCTCATCGTGTTCGTCTCCCTCGTCCGGGGCGAGCGCTCGCTTCGCTGCGTGCGCCGCCGTTCTGGGCCGCATCTCATCCGCGATGCGTTGCCAGTCGTCACAGGTATGATAGCATGCGGCTCGCCCAGCTTCGCGGTGCGCTACGGCAGGGAAATGTTCGCGCTAGCTGCCAGGCGCTCGGCGTCAGCGCGGTTGGCAGCATCGACCAGCGGGAGGTGGTCGAGCGGATTCTGCACGTCGGCGTTGACGGCCATCAGCACGCCGAAGCGCTGGAGAAAGAGCGCGGGCTGTGTGGGCGTCTGCGCGAGTGAGACGAGGCAGCCATCAGTCGGGGTGCCATCCGAGATGAACTGCGTCTGTGCGCCGGGAGGTGGGTTGCTGAGCATGAAGCCCCAGGTGGTGGTCGAGAGCCAGTAGCGCGCGGGATCGCAGACGAGGTCGTCCGCGACGGGCAGGCTGTCCGTGTGTCCGAGCACGAGCGCGACATGCCAGCCTGCACGATCATAGGTGATTCGCAGTGTCGCGAGCTGCCCCCCAAACGCCTCGCCGACATCGTTGGCGACGAGCGAGCCGTCAGGAGCTGCGTACTGCCACGACGCGCGCACGAGGACAGCCGCCGTCCAGGTTGGGGGAGCCACCCCGCCGGACGCTGCTGGCGCACTGGCGACGGTACACAGCAGCGTGCAGTCTTGCCCGCCGAATCGGCACGGAATCGCGGGCTGGCCAAGGATGCACGGCTCGGAATAACCCGGCTCGGAGATCACCTGGTAGCGCAAGGTCGCCTGGAGCGGTTGGGTCGCGAGCATCGAGCCCCCCAGTTGCCCGAGCTGGGGGTTGCGGAAGGGCTCTCCCGGCTCCACGCGAGCGGTCGCGGCGGCAGCATCCAGCGCATCCACGACCGCCCCGATCAGGCTGGTGCGCTGACTCGTCGGCAACCGGTCGAGCGAGGCGTATGGAGCGAGGACGCGCCCCGAGAGACCGCTCGCAGCTCCCACGAGCGTCCGTTGCTGGGCGAGCGGACAGGTGTCACCGCGCGCCGCTGGGACGGAAATGGTGCAGTTGAGTGGCGAAAACGGGAAGATGCTGGAGTGCCAGTTCAGCGTATGCTCTCCGCGTGAGAGACGCAGGGGATGCGAGTCGCCGGGCGCCGGAAGGGTCGCGAGTCGCTGGCCGTCGAGCGCGACGGTGATGCCAGGCGGGTTCGGTGGAAAGTAGAGGAGGTCGCTGCCTGGCGCGAGGGGAGCGGGCGTGAGCGACCGGACCATCGCGGTCACGCCGTTCCGGATAGAGGGAACGCTGCCCACGAGCACCGCGAGCGCGACGACGAGCGCTGCGCCGACGCCTGCCAGGCGCCACAGACGCTGCCGCCGGGTCGTCCGCCGCTCCACCGGCGAGCGAGGCGCGCTGCGCTTTGACATGCCGGGGCGCAGATTTCGCACCTCGAACGCGACATCGTCATCGGTCTCTGGATGCTCCGGGCTGCTCATCACGCACCCTCTGTTGCACGTCACCCCATGCGGGGAGAAATATAAGGTCCTTCTCCACGGGAGCGGAGAAGGACATGAATCAGTGCTGAGAGTAGATACGAGTCCGTGCGCTAGAAGCTAGGGGCGGGCTTGAGGGCGACGGCCTTGCGCAGCGGCTCAAGGTCGCGCACGAGCAGCGCGAGATCCTGCGCCAGACGCGAGACTTCGCGCAGATCCTGGAAGTAGGTGAGCTGCATGTCGATGCCCATGATCGCGCCCAGCAGCATCGCCTCGGGCAGCGCCTCGCGCTCGACCGGCGAGAGCTGACGCACGCGGCTATACGTCGCGACGGTGGCGCGCAGCAGCGGTGGCCGCCGGTCGCCCAGCCCCCAGGCGAAGTCGAAGAGCGCGGTGTCGAGGTGCGCGCGCTCGAAGTCGAGCACACCGCAGATCGAGGCGCTCACCGAGTCGCCACGCCAGAGCACGTTCGAGAGCACGAAGTCGCCGTGCACCACGAGCTTCGGCAGGCGCGGATAGAGGTCCTCGAAGTAGCGGCCCGCGAGGCGGTCGCGGACAAAGGCCAGCAGATCGGGTGGCAGGTCCGGGTGTTGCGGCCAGCTATCGAGCACGCGATCGACCGTGTCGAGTGTCCAGGCGTTCCACGGCTGGAATGCTTCCCCCTCGGGCGTGAAGCCCTCGACGGCACGGTGCAGCGTCGCGAGCATCTCGGCGGCCTTGGGACGTCCCCACATCCATTCCTGCTCGGTGGCGTGGTGTCCCTCGATCGCCGAATACAGCGCCCAATTCGAGCCGTCGACGAGTGTGAAGCTGTGGCCGTCGCGGTCAGGAACCCACCGAGGCACTGCGATGCCCTGCTCTCCGAGGTGCGAGAGAATGCTGTGGGTATAGCGAATCGACGCGGTGGGATACCAATCGTGGAAGCGCTTCAGAAACCAGTGCCGCCCGCCGGAGGTTACCTCCCAGTAGTGCGCCCGAGGCCTCTGCGAGCGCGTCGCAACGGGCTTGTCGACGCTCCAGTCGGTCAGGCCGTAACGAGTGAGCGCTTCGCCGACCGCGTCAGCCGCAATCCATTCGTCAAGGGTCATCACGCCACCAGCGAGCCCCAACTCCTCCGCACAATCTTCACAGCCGATGAGCTCGCCCGCTGGATTCACCACAAGCAGGTCGAGCACGCGCCCACACGAAGGGCACAAGAGTGGCGCCTCCGCGTGAGGTGACACTGGCGCAGTCATGACAACTCCTTAAGAACGGCTTCGGCTCTGCCCCCACTACCGTGCCGCCTGTGGCCGCCGTCTCCTCGGCATCAGCAAGCTTCCGCAGGCTCCAGTGTACAGCATCACCGCACGTTTGTGAACACCAAGGTACTTCGTCCCAGGCGAGCAGATACACACGCACGGCAAGAACTATGCATTCGCGAGAGGAAACCACGTCCTATGGTCTCTCTGTGAGCGGCATGCGAGGGGCGGGCCGGAGCGTAGTTCGCCTGGGCAGTTGGATCTGGCGCAGTGATCGAGCGCAGGCCTCCGACAGATTTCCCTCTCTACCGTGCAGTATAGCATTGTAGAGCAAGGCCCTTTTACGTTGAGTTCAGGGTTTGGCGTCGGAGCCTACGCTCAGAACCGGCTACTGAGCCGCTTGCGCTTCGCGGGCAGGATGGGTGGCGAGGGCCTCCGCGATGCGCTCCAGCGCGGTCTGAATCTGCTCGACAGAATTGGCGTATGAGAGGCGGATGTAGCCTTCGCCGTACGCGCCGAACGACGTGCCTGCCAGCGTCGCGACTCCCGCCTGATCGAGGAGGAAGTCGGCCAGATCGCGCGACGTGCGCCCCGTCGCGGTGATGTTGGGGAAGGCGTAGAACGCCCCGCGTGGCATCTTGCACGAGACGCCTGGAATGGCGTTCAGGCCCGGAACGATCAGATTGCGCCTGCGCTCGAACTCGGCCACCATCGCCTCGGCGGCGTCCTGCGGTCCGGTGAGCGCGGCGAGTCCGGCCATTTGCGTCGCGGCGTTCGTGCAGGAGTTGCTATTGATCATCAGCTTGGTAATCGCGGGCGCCAGCTCGCGCGGGAAGAGGCCGTACCCCAGACGCCAGCCCGTCATGGCGTAGATCTTCGAGAAGCCGTCGAGCACGATGGTGCGCTCGCGCATGCCTGGCAGCGTCGCGATGCTCACGTGCTCGCCCTCGTAGAGCATGCGGCTATAGATTTCGTCGGAGAGCACCATCACGTCGGGATAGCGCAGCACGGTCTCGGCGATGCGCTCCAGGTCGGCGCGAGGAATGACCCCGCCGGTCGGATTGTGCGGCGAGTTGAGGATCACCAGGCGTGTGCGCGACCCAATCGAGTCGCAGAGCCGCTCGGCGTCAAGCGAGAAGTCGCGCGCCTCCTCGATCTCGATGGGCACGGGGCGCCCACCGACGAACTGAATCATCG
>CAYRVF010000199.1:0-5339 GCA_964427535.1 uncultured Ktedonobacterales bacterium | reverse complement strand
CCTCCGTTCCTACTGGCGTAGCCGTTGGCGTAGTCCTCTTACCTGAGCCTCGTAGGGTGCGTCGGGTGACCGACCATTGTGCGAGACTCGCTAGCACTTAGAACACGATAGATAACGACACAGCCCTATGCGCTTGACAGCACAAACCCGTATGCTGTGAAATGGGAGGGCCGCGCAGCGCACGCCAGCGCATGCCATCACCCTCAGGAGAGACACCACATGGTCGCTATCAAACACGCCGCCCCCGCCGTCACTGAGCAGGATGCCCGCGCCGTCGCGGCGCTCTTCGGCGTGCAGGGCGACCCACGCGCACTCCCCGGCGAGCATGACCGCAATTTCCAGCTCACCACCGACGAGGGACGCGCGTACGTGCTGAAAATCTCCCATGCTGGCGAAGAGCGCGCCATCCTCGACCTGCAAAACGCCGCACTTGTGCACCTCGCCGCGCACGCGCCGGAGCTGGCGCTGCCCCGCGTCTGCCCGATGCCGTCCGGCGAGCACATCGCCACCATCGCCGGACCGGACGGCACCCAGCACTTCGCTCGCCTCCTCACCTACGTGCCAGGCAAGCTGCTAGCCCACACCAAGCCACACACTCCCGAATTGCTCGCCAGCCTGGGCCACATCCTCGGCACCCTCGACCGCGCGCTCGCCAGCTTCGACCATCCCGCCGCCGTTCGCGACCTGAAGTGGGACCTTTCTCGCGCCGGCTGGATTCGCGACTACCTGCAGCACATTGCCGATCCCGCACGCCGCGCCCTCGTCGCACGCCTGCTCGAGCATTTCGAGGCCGAAACCCTGCCGCGCCTGCCCGCCCTGCGCCAGAGCGTCATCTACAACGATGCCAACGATTACAATGTCCTCGTCGGCGGTCCGGTGGATGCCCAGCGCATCATCGGCGTCGTGGACTTCGGCGATATGCTCCGCACCGCGACCATCTGCGACCTCGCCATCGCCTGCGCCTACGCCATGCTGGGCAAGCCGGATCCCCTCGATGCTGCCGCCCGCGTCGTCGCCGGCTATCATATGGCCTATCCGCTCACCGAAGACGAGCTCGCCGTCCTCTACGACCTGCTGTGCGCCCGCCTCTGCGTCAGCGTCGCCAACTCCGCCTATCAGCGCGTGATCGACCCCACCAACACCTACCTGCAGGTCAGCGACGCACCCGCCTGGGATCTCCTCAACCACCTCGCCGGCGTTCCCCCGCAGCAGGCGCACTACCTCTTCCGCGCCGCCTGCAGCCTGCCCGCCTGCCCGACGACGCCCGCCGTCGTCGCCTGGCTCGAAGCGGAGCATGGCACGTTCGCCAGCCTCGTGCAGCCTGCGCTCACCACTGCCACCACGCTCGTCTACGACCTCAGCATCGGCAGCCGCGAGCTGGGCACCAACGCTGACTTCGCCGACACCGCCGCCTTCACCCGCACGCTCTTCGAGCGCCTGCACGAGTCGCGCACCGTCGCGGGCATCGGGCGCTACCATGAGGCACGACCCATTTACACGACTGACGCCTACCGTGTCGAGGGCAACGACGGCCCCGAATGGCGTGCGCTGCATACCGCGCTCGATATCTTCATGCCCGCCGGCACGCCCATCTACGCGCCGCTGGAGGGCATCGTCCACAGCTTCGCCGACAACGCCGCCGCGCTCGACTACGGCCCCACTATCATACTGGAGCATCGCGCGGGCCTGCATGGTCCAACCTTCTATACGCTCTACGGTCACCTCAGCCGCGACTCGCTGGACGGACTCTCCGAGGGTATCTCGGTTGCGCGCGGGCAGGAGATCGCCCGCATCGGCGACCTCATGGTCAACGGCGGCTGGCCGCCGCACCTGCACTTCCAGATTGTCACCGACCTGCTGGGCAAGCGCGGTGACTTCCCTGGTGTCGCGCGTCCCAGCCAGCGTACCCTCTGGCTCGGCCTCAGCCCCGATCCCAATCTGATCGCCAACCTACCCGTCGACTGCGACGCGAGCCGCGACACGCCCACCACCGATGCCATCCTGGCGGCGCGGCGCACACGCATCGGCGGCAACCTCAGCCTCTCGTATCGCGCGCCGCTCCAGATCGTCCGTGGCTACCGGCAATATCTCTACGACGCCGACGGCCGCCGCTATCTGGACGCGGTCAACAACGTGCCGCACGTCGGCCACTCGCATCCGCGCGTCGTGCGTGCCGGCCAGCGCCAGATGGCCGTCCTCAACACCAATACGCGCTACCTGCACGAAGACCTCGTGCGGTATGCCGAGCGTCTCACAGACACCCTACCGGATCCGCTGCGCGTCTGCTACTTCGTCTGCTCTGGCAGCGAGGCGAACGAGCTGGCCCTCCGCCTGGCCCGCGCGCATACCCGCCGCAAAAACGTGATCGTCGTGGATGGCGCCTACCACGGCAACACGGCGACGCTCGTGGACATCAGCCCCTACAAGCACAATGGCCCCGGTGGCGAGGGCGCACCCTCGTGGGTCGCGACGGTGCCCATGCCCGACACCTACCGTGGCCCCCACATGCGCTCCGATGCTGGCGCGCAGTACGCCCAGTCCGTCGCGGACGTCATCGCGGCCATGCGCACGCGAGGCGAGGAGCCAGCCGCCTTCATCTGCGAATCCGTGCTCGGCTGCGGCGGCCAGCTCGTCCTCCCCGACGGCTATCTTGCCGCCGTCTATGCGCACGTCCATACCGCGGGCGCTGTCTGCATTGCCGACGAGGTGCAGACCGGCTTCGGGCGCGTCGGCTCGCACTTCTGGGCCTTCGAGACGCAGGGCGTCGTGCCCGACATCGTCACGCTCGGCAAGCCCATCGGCAACGGCCATCCCCTCGGCGCCGTCATCACCACCCCGGAGATCGCGGCCTCCTTCGACAACGGCATGGAGTATTTCAACACCTTCGGCGGCAACCCGGTCTCCTGCGCCGTCGGCCTCGCCGTCCTCGATGTCATCCGCGACGAAGGGTTGCAGGCCAACGCGCTCGCCACCGGCACACAGCTGTTGGGCGGCCTGCACGCGCTGGCAGAGCGCCATCCTCTCATCGGCGAGGCGCGCGGGCTGGGACTCTTCCTCGGCATCGAGCTGGTGCGTGACCGCGCGACGAAGGAGCCGGCGCCCGCCCAGGCGTCCTACATCGCCAACCGCATGCGCGAACGCGGCATCCTCCTCAGCACCGACGGCCCCTATCACAACGTCCTCAAGATCAAGCCGCCGCTCGTCTTCACTGCCGCCGACGCCGACTTCCTGCTCGCCACCCTCGACGACGTGCTGACCGAAGACGGTGCCCAGCCGTAGAAGGAGTATATGCAGCCGCTGGTCTAACAACGCCAACACTTGTGCATGCAGAGGAGTGGGATGGGCGTTGGTAGACAGGGGAGATGGAGCAGGATCAAAGTGCCTCGAATCCGCTCTATTCACCTGTTTCTCGAGGAGCAGACGATCGGATTCGAACGAATAATATTCGGTTTACAAAGGCTCTTTGCTATGTTCGCGACCGTGCACATCCGCACGTATAGCCTGGAAATATCTCACTCTTCTGCGCTCCGCTATTCGCCACAGTTCGCCTCTGTTCGGCACTCTTGGTGTCAGAATCGGTGTCAGACGTTGCAGCTTCAATGACCGGCCATTCCTAGGGCGGCGACCAGTCATGACAGGCGACTCATATGGTTTCCGACTGAGGGCTAGTACGTCCAGCATCGTGTCACGCCACCCGCCGTCCGGTCTGGAAGACGGTGGCGACCAATCGCAGCGCCGCCGGGTCGTCGAGGGGATTGCGGTCTCTGCGAAGTGGCGAGCGAAGGGAACGCAGGTGCCCTGGTGCGCGATCTGCTATTGCACTGAGGCGAGGCAGTGACGTGAGAGGCCGAGAGCAGCGCGGGTGAAGGCAGAAGCGGGCCGTCGAGGTGTGGGGAGGCACATGGAGGCACGAGGAGCAGCGCAAGGATGCTGTTTTGACGCACGCGCAACATATGGGAGCTGCGAACGTACGGTATGTGTAGCTTTAGACTCCCGGTAGCTTGAGCCGCGGACCATCCGCGAGTGAGGGGGGATCGAATCGATGACAGATGCATCACAACAGGCCGTGACGGGCGTTGCCGGCCGCGCGCAGGGTCAGGGTCAGCGGATCGGCAGTGGCATACTCGCGCGCCCACGCGAAGCGCTTGCGCTGCTGCGCCTGATCGCCGGGGGCGCCACGCTGCTGGGCGTCGTGCTCTTCGCCTTCGGCACGAGCTGGGACATCCAGTGGCACAGCTTCATCGGCCGCGACCGGGCGCTCGTGCCACCGCACCTGATGATGCTGGGCGGCATCCTGCTCTGTGGGGTGGCCGCGCTGAGCGAGGTCGGCGTCGAGTCGGTCCTGGCGCGGCGGTATCGGGGTTTCAGCGAGCTGAGCACGTCGTTTGCCGGTGTGTTCTCGGCGTCGCTGGGAGCGTATGTGGCGGGATTCGCCGCGCTGGCAGCGGCCGTTGGCTTCCCGCTGGACGTCTACTGGCACTCGCTCTACGGCATCGACGTCTCGGTCTGGGCGCCCTTCCACGTGATGATCATCACCGGCATGAGCGTCGCCGCGTACGGTGTGGCCTACCTGCTGCTCTCCGGCGCCAACCTGACGGAGGGCACGTGGCAGGCGAGCGCGGGGCGCGCCGGACGCATCGGCGTGAGCGTCGCGCTCGGCTCGATGATCTGGATCCTCTTCTTCTTCCTCGACGCCGCGTTCGACGATGCGGCCATCAACATCGGCGGGGTCACTATCGACACATTCCCGCTGATGATCGGCGCGTTCGGTGGGTTCGCGCTGGCGCTGGCCGTCACGGCGATCCCCTGGCGCTTTGCCGCAAGCGGGGTCGTCGCGGCCTACTACGCGATCGATCTGGCGGTGTTCTTGTTCGTCCCACTGCTGACCGAGGCGCTGCGGGTGGCCGAGCACCAGAGCTATCGCCGGGGGCAGGCCCCTCCATTCGTCGTCGACTCGTTCATCGCGCCGATCCTGCTCATCGCGGCGGGGGCGGCCATCGACTTCGCGGCCTATCGCGCTCGACGCGCGCAAGTGCCGGCAGCCGCGCTGCGCAGGCGTGTACAGCGGGCAGCGGTGGTTGGGCTGCTGCTGGCCGTGCTGTTGAATCTGGTCTATGTGCCGATCACGATCGGGAACATCACGAGCCAGGACGGCACGGCGCAGATGGTGCTTGCGTCGCTCGCGTTCGTCGTGGCGCTGGTGCTGGGGGCGGCAGGCGCGTGGCTTGGCAGCGGGCTTGGGCTGAACATGGGGCCGTCATTGCAGCAGGCGGAGGGGTAGGCGCGATGAGCCAGAATTCGATGAGCCAGAATCCCTCGACGACGACCGCCGCGACGCG
>CAYRVF010000198.1:0-5342 GCA_964427535.1 uncultured Ktedonobacterales bacterium | reverse complement strand
CGAGCAGCGCCGCCAGGGGTATGACCGAGACGAGCGCGAGGCCGAAGATCCAGAAGGTGAGCTGGTTGGCGTACGCGCCCGAGCGATTGAGATACCACGCCACGATCGTGAGCGGGACCGCCCCCAGTAGGGCATAGATGAACCACCTGACCTTCACGAGTACTCTCCTCCAGCGACCGCCAAACCGCCACTATGTGTCGCGCCCTGAGGCGCTGAGAACCGTCGTCGCTTGCCCTGTGCGGCAATCCGCCCGTAAGTACAACGGACAAGCCGCGTGTTGGGCACGCGACCTCGGTGCGTGGCGTTCGTGTGGCGTCGGCGCTGGCAGGCCGGCAGCAGTCGGGCGTATAGTTACACAGGTGTGACGCGCGTCTTACGCGCGTCGCTCGGATTGCGGTGAGCATCGCGGGGGAGGGGTCGTGCGCTCGATCTTCAGGGCATTTCGCGAGTATCTCGTCCGACACGCGCTCATGCTGGGCCTGGGCGCGTGCTTCATTCTGGTGGCGAATCTGATCGCGCTGGCGCCGCCGATCGTGTTGCAAGATGCGATCGACGGCATCGGGCGCGGCAGCTCGGTCGGCGGGCTGGCGCGCTACGCCCTGCTCATCGTCGCCATTGCCGTCGGGGCGGGCGTCTTCCAGTTCTGCAGCCGGTTCGTGATCAACGCCGTCTCGCGCCAGATCGAGTACGAGATGCGCGCGGACCTGTTCGGGCACTTCCAACGGCTGGACCTGGAGTACTTCCAGCGCAACAAGCTCGGCGATCTCGTCGCTCGCGCCACGAACGACCTGACGCAGGTGCGGCAGATGCTGGGGCCCGGCCTCACCAATCTCTGCAACACGACGATCGCCTTCACCGTCACCGCCATCGCCATGGCGCAGATCGACTGGCAGCTCGCGCTCTACTCCCTCAGCGTGATGCCCCTCATCACGCTGCTCTTCGTCGTGGTCGGAGGCGGCATCCGCAAGCGTTTCCGCCACGTGCAGGATCAGTTCGGCGAGGTCTCCGCGCGGGCGCAGGAGAACTTCTCCGGCATTCGCGTGGTCAAGGCCTACGCGCAGGAGGACCACGAGCTACAGGCCTTCCGCGCGGTGAATCAGGAGTACGTCGAGCGCAGCATTTCGTTCGCGCGGCTGAACTCCCTGCTCTGGCCGGCGATGTTCTTCGTCTCGGGGCTGGCGGTCGCGATTCTCTTGTGGCGCGGCGGGCTCGACGTGATTGCCGGGCGCATCAGCGTAGGCCGGCTGGTCCGCTTCAACACGTACGTCGCGGCGCTCTCGTGGCCGATGATCGCCCTCGGCTGGACGGTCAACCTCTTCCAGCAGGGGGCGGCCTCGCTGACTCGCATCGAGGAGGTGCGCGACGCCGCGCCGGCGATTGCCGACGGAGCGGCCACGATCCCCTCCCTGGCGCCGGAGCGCGGCGAGATCGAATTCCGCGGCGTCAGTGTGGCCTACGACGGCCGCGAGGCGCTCCACGACATCAACCTGCGGGTGCCGGCGGGCACGTCTCTCGGCATCGTCGGGGCGACCGGCGCCGGCAAGTCGAGCCTGGTGAATCTGCTGGCGCGCGTCTACGACGCGACGGCGGGCGCGGTCCTCATCGACGGCGACGACGTGCGGACGATCCCCCTGGCGGCGCTGCGGCGGGCCATCGGCTACGTCCCGCAGGAGACGTTCCTGTTCTCGGTCTCCATCGCCGAGAACGTGGGCTTCGGGGTGGATGACCTGGGCCCCGAGACGCTCGAGCGAGCGCTGCGGATCTCGCAGCTCGGCAAGGATGTGGAAGACTTTCCTCAGGGGGTGGAGACGGCCATCGGCGAGCGCGGCGTGACGCTCTCGGGCGGCCAGAAGCAGCGGGCGGCCATCGGGCGGGCCGTTGCCAAGGATCCGCTGACCCTCGTGCTGGACGACGCGCTCTCCAGCGTGGATACGCACACCGAGGCGACCATCCTGCGCGAGCTGAAGGGGTTCATGCAGGGCCGCACCTCCATCGTCATCGCCCACCGCATCTCCACCGTGAAGGGCCTCGACCAGATCATCGTGCTGGACGACGGAGGAATCGTCGAGCGCGGCAATCACGCGGAGCTGCTCGCGCAGAGCGGCCTCTACGCGGCGATGTACCGGCGGCAGCTCCTGGGCGAGGTGCTCGAAGACGAGGTGGAGGAGCCGCTCGATGCGACCGCCGGTCCGCAGGCGAGCTCGACATCTTGGCACAGGGGATAGGGGTGCGACGTGTCTCAGTCATTTTTCCAGGAGGATGAGATCCTCGGCAAGGCGTATGACGCCCGGCTGGTGCGCCGCCTCTGGGTGTACGTGCGTCCGTATCGCGCGCTCTTTCTGGTGGCGCTCGGCCTCGCGCTGGCGACGGTCGTCGTCGACCTGCTCGCGCCCCTGCTGACGCAGCTCGCCGTCGATCGCTTCATCGATCCCGTAGGCGGCGCCCGGCTCTCGGCCGTGGGGCGGGCGAACGGTGTATTCCTGCTGGCGGTCGCGTACGTCGCCGTGCTGACGGTGGGGTTCATCTTCCGCTATGTCGAGGAGTTTCTCGTGAGCGTGCTGGGCCAGCGCGTGATGTACGATCTGCGCTCGGCGATGTTCGACCACCTGCAGCGCCTGTCGCTCTCCTTCTTCGACCACAATCCCGTCGGACGCCTGATGACGCGCATCACCAACGACGTGGACTCGCTGAACGATCTCTTCACCTCGGGCGCCGTGCCGCTCATCGGCGACCTCTTCACGCTGGCGGGCATCGTCGTCGTGCTGCTGCTGGAGAACTGGCGGCTGGCGCTCGTCGTCTTCGTCGTCATCCCGCCGTTGCTGCTCGTGACGGCCTACTTCCAGCGCGCGATGCGGGCCAACTTCCGCGCGATACGGACGCGGCTGGCGCGCCTGAATGCGAACATCGCCGAGAACATCTCGGGCACGCAGGTCGTGCAGCTCTTCAACCGCGAGCGGCGCAATTTCGCCATGTTCGACGACCTGAACCGCGACTACCGTGCGGCGACGATGCGCTCGCTGCTCTTCTTCTCGCTCTTCTTCCCCACGGTGAACCTCTTCGCCGCCGCAGCCCTGGCGCTCATCATCTGGGTCGGCGGCGGGCAGGTGGTCGCGCATACCCTGACGCTGGGCGCGCTCATCGCCTTCATCCAGTATGTGGACCGCTTCTTCCTGCCGGTGCGCGACCTGGCCGACAAGTACACGATCCTGCAGTCGGCCATGGCGAGCTGCGAGCGCATCTTCCGCGTGCTGGACGAGCCGATCACGGTCGCCGACCCGGAGCGGCCCGAGCGGCTCGGGCGTGTGCGCGGGGAGATCGCGCTACGCGACGTGTGGTTTGCCTACAACCCCGGCGACTGGGTGCTCAAGGGTGTGAGCTTCCGCATCCAGCCGGGCGAGAGCGTGGCCTTCGTCGGGGCCACCGGCGCCGGCAAGACCTCGCTCATCAGCCTCATCTCGCGGTTCTACGATGTGCAGCGCGGCGAGGTGCTGCTGGACGGGCATAACGTCAGGGATGTGTCGCAGCGCGAGCTGCGCCGTCACATCGGCGCCGTACTCCAGGATCCCTTTATCTTCTCCGGGACGATCGCGAGCAATATCCGGCTGCGCGAGTCGTCGATCACCGACGAGCAGGTGCGAGCGGCGGCGCGCTTCGTGAACGCCGACAAGTTCATCGAGCGCCTCCCCAACGCGTACGATCAGGAGGTGCGCGAGCGCGGCGCGGGGCTCTCGGTCGGCCAGAAGCAGCTCCTGGCGTTCGCGCGGGCCATCGCGTTCAATCCGGAGGTGCTGCTGGTGCTCGACGAGGCGACGAGCAGCGTGGACACGGAGACTGAGGCGCTGATCCAGGATGCGCTGGCGAATCTGATGCGCGGCCGGACGTCCATCATCATCGCCCACCGGCTCTCAACCATTCGCAATGTGGATCGCATCATCGTGCTGCACAAAGGCCGCATCGTGGAGGAGGGCACGCACGAAGACTTGCTGGCGGCGAACGGCTACTACAAGCGGCTCTACGAGCTGCAATATGCGGAGGCGCTGAAGCGCGGGGCGTGATCGTGATAGAGAAGGGCATGCGCTGTCGCCGCGTGTCTGGGGCTTCTCGCCGGATAGAGACTCCCCGCGGGCTGAAGCTCGCGGGTAATCCCCGGCGTGGACCATCTCGTCAAGGAGGCGGCGCGCGCTCGCAGTCGGGCACCACGGCACGCCGGGTGGCTGAAGAGGGCCAGGCTACTGCGTCGGGGTGCCCGTAGGCGAGGGGCTCGGCGTCACGGTTGGGTTGGGGGCGGGTAGGCCCGCTTGCACCGGATCGAAGGTGGCGCCGACATTGTCCACCTGCCATGTGCCGCCGCGCAGCACCAATTGGAGCGTGACCTTGTAGCGGTTCTTGCTGCCGCGCGTGACGTCGTAGGTGATGATGGCGGATTGCGTCGTGATCACCGGCTGGCCGACGATGACCGCGTTCGTGACGAAGCCGAAGCTCCCATCCGCGTCGTTCGCGGTGGCGACGAGGTTGTCCTTGAGGGTGACGCGCTCGGGGGGCGAGAGCAGTCCCTGCACCTGGTCGTAGTTGCGCGCCTCGACCGTCTGCCAGAACGCCGCGCCGGTGTCGGTGGGGTTGGGCTTCTGGTTGAGGAGGAGCAGGCCGACATAGACACCGCCGGCGCAGAAGGCGCAGAGCAGGAACGACGCGACGGTCATCACGACGGAGAGCACCAGACTGTTGGCGTGGTCGCCCAGGATCGGCGGGCGGCCGCTGGCGAAATCCTCGCGCATGGCTCGCAGCCGGAGCAGCCGGGCGTACCGATGCTCGCGCGATTCGCCCTGCTTGGCCTCATCTCCGAGCGGCATGTCGAGCAGCTCTTGCTCGAGCTCCTTCACGCGCCGCGGGGCTTCGCGCAGCTCCTCGGGCGTCGCGCGATGACTCTTGGCCTCGGCCACGACCCTGCGCCGAGTGCGCTCGCGCATTGCACGCTCCCCCGCTACCCACCCGCCGGGGCGCCGACGCCCCGTACCACGCCGTTACTGTACCGATACGCGAAGGCAGGTGTCAAGCCGCGTGGGAGACGAGTCCCGCGCTCAAGCGAGCGACAGGCGCGGATGCTCTGCCGTCTTCGCACTGCTCGCTTGACCCAGCGGAGCCAGTCCCCGTATAGTTCACCACGCGAAGCTGTTGCGCGACCGGGTGATGGAGTGGATCGTGGGAGAGTATCACATAGCGGTGCTGCCGGGCGACGGCATCGGTCCGGAGGTCACGACGCAGGCGGTGCGGGCGCTACGCGCCGTGTCGGAGCGATTTGGCCACACGTTCGCGCTGGAAGAGGCGCTGGTCGGCCAGGCGGC
>CAYRVF010000197.1:0-5412 GCA_964427535.1 uncultured Ktedonobacterales bacterium | reverse complement strand
GGGTCAAAACACTCGTCGTACTCTCCGCTAATCTCGTGCGGAAATCGCATCCAAGCAACACGGTTGGAGGGAGGCATGGAGCAGTTAATATCCTCCTGATATCTTGGAAGGGAGCGCTATTGCGACCAAAGACACAAAGAGTCCGAGATTGACGTAGCCTATCCAAAGCCCTGCGATTGCGAATTCCCGCCCTCGCACCAGGCCCTGTGACTTCTTGACGTGGTTGAGGGCGATATGGCCGAAGATGACTCCCAAGATGGCTCCTACTATTGGTAGGAAGCTCCAGCCAGTAATTGATAAGGCAATGCTTGCGACGGCCAACTTACTTATCGCAGGTTGATGTTGCTTTTCCCACGCCATTACGGTGCCAAGGTTGGCATTCGCCAGTGTTGGAGCGCGGCTTGATGCTGACCAGTGAATCCTTTGCGGCCTTTGTCGCTTTGGCCTTGGGTGCGTTTTGTTCCACCATTTGTACGCAAAGTAGTAGCATACGAAGTCGAGGACAATTCCCACTGGGGGAGCAGCTATAGTAAGCGCGAGCAACGCAGTACCGACCACAAGAACGCCCATACATGTCCAGCCAGCCTTAAAATCGTCGGCTTCCTTCTTCAGCACAGTCGCATGACAAGCATCGCACGCAAAGTGTGCAGGAACGATGTTGGGCACGATACCATAGCTGATATCACGAGCCGGTATCCATTGGACATGGCGCATGCAGAAGCAGCGTCCACACAGGTTACATCTCGCGTGCATGGGCAGACCACACCCCGGATAATCGCATTCCCAGCCAGCTTGTATCACACTGCGTCTCCCACCTGTCACTTCTGCGTTGACCTAAATGCTGCCCGTCTTCGAAGAGCAATCCAGAGAACTTAGCCACGCATCCATGACGGCACTTGCAAGAACGCGAGTATCATCCTGTGTACCTATCCGACTAGCCTACCTGAGTATTGTCAAGTAAAGTGCGCTGAGTTGGGCCCATCCCAACCTTCGCCTTTGGAGCCTGCTTGAAGGTCACGTTGATGCCTCGCTTCCGTGGCACGTCCTTCTTTTTGCCGCTCATCTTCTCTGTCCGCTCGTTTAGGAACATTGTAGGCAGCACGTCAACTGTAAACAACCGAGCAGAACTAAAGACACCTTTCAGACTCCAAAATTTTGAGAGGGAACGTCCATTCCATGCGGTGCCGTAAGACCTGCGCTGAAGCATCGGAGTCCTTGCGACTTGGCTAGGTACAGAGGCAGGGAATCAAACAAAGGCCGAGAAGCGCCCTTGGGCGAGTGGTTGGTATGTTGACACGTCTGAGCCATTCGAGAGGCACTGACAAAAGTAATGGGTTCATTTGGACGTAATACGGCGTGTTCCGAACAATCAAACATTGGAGCGAGCATCAGCGGGCGAAGAAGCGTTGGGTGAACGTGGCTATGAAGGTGATTTCAATCAACAGACCCATGATGGCCTCACCCGCTGCCAATATCGCTAACGGGTCTCCCAGACTCAGCCCGGTTGGGAACAGGCCGCGCCCATGAAAGCTACTCACGCTCAGGACGATGGCCTCGTACCAAGCAAGCGATGAAGAGCGCGAGGGCAGATACGGCGTAAGCGCGAAGTTGGTGAGGGTGAAGTAGGCGGCAGCAAAAGTGAGGACGACGAGGAGATAGGTAAAGACGCTGCGCACGGGTTTATAGCCATAACCTGCAACCGCATCGAGAAGCCAAGACCACAAGGCGCGTCCATAAAGTTTCTGTCGTAGCAGAACCTGTCGCTGAAGAAGTTGTGCTTTGTACGCAAATCTATCCGCCTGCTCATTGAGCCCTTGGCCTCGTAGGGCCGCTGAGAGTTGCCGATTGGCGCGGACAGCTTCACTAAATTCTGCCAGTCGCACCTCGTGCGGTTTGCGCTTTCCGTCGTCTTTCCGTGCCCTTTGGGCTACGCTGTCATCACCCAGTTTCGGGACGCGGCTCCAGTCGACGGTAGACAGGTTCACATCGCCCCACCGCACATCTGCGAGCCGCACAAACCCAGCTGACAAATCGCCCAGCACGGCATCGGCGAGCGTTGTGGCGGAGTCAAAGTACACTCCGCGCAAATCCGCAGCAGGTAACTCTACTCCTCCCAGCTGTGCAGACCGGAGCGTGGCTCGCGTGAGGACTGCATTGCGTAAGATGGCCCCCTCCAGATGAGCTGAGCGCAGCGCCGCCAAGTCAAGGTCAGCTGCGCCTAGATTCGCTTCTTCAAGGTGCAGAGCAGCAGCTTCGCGCTGTAAATACGTTGCCTTGTGCCATTCACCGCTCTCCAAGCCGCCATACGTCTGGAACAGAGGCAAACGACTGAGATTGACGCCACGTAGGTTTGCGCCGCGTAGGTCCAGCCCCTGCCGAAAATGGAGGTTTCCGCTACCCGAGTGCGACATCGACCCTGCCGCTGTGACCCATGTGCCGTCCGCATGCGTGGCCAGCAACCACTCTACATCTGCACGGTTCAGCGTGACGCTGCCATTGCCGTCCCTAAAGGGATAGATGCCCTTTTCGAGGTCGGGCTTCACCTCCCGCCGATTCGCCAGAAACTGCTGCCGTTCCTCGTTAATCTTAGGCTCCGTCCGCCAAGGCATCCCCTGCGCCGTCCAGTAGGCGTTCCATGCCTCGAAACCGTCTGGTGGTTTCGGTTGGGATTTGTTGCTCACGTGTCGCCCCTCTCTGCCTGCCCGTTAGGCGTATTTTAGGCAGCACGTCAACTACGAACAATTGAGCAGAGATAGACGCGTCTCCTAGCGTCAGAGAACTTCAAGAGACAACATCCGCTCCAAGCCACAGGTTACGCCCCAATCACCCGCTCAACACGTCTTCGCAAGTCCCCCTGCGATTGTAGATATGTTGCTCGCATGCTATAGTAGCCGCATTCTTCTCGGCGAGCATCACGGGCTATCCGATTGAGGAGGCAGGGCATGGCGGTCGTGCTGACGGAAGACAGAGTCAAGCTGTACGAAGACTTATTCGATAATCCAACAATTCCGGCCATGCTTGACCTTGACTACCGTGAGTTTCAGGGCTTCGTTGAGTATGTGTTTTCGTGTGCTGGATATGCCGTCGAAGACGTGTCCGAGAAGAAATGGCCCAACGGTCCAGGCGTAGACCTAAATCTCTATACCGATGAAATCGGTGGCAATCTGGTCGCCCGAATCGAAGTGCGGCGCTTATCCCCTGAGCGAAATGTTGATGCCAACGACATGCGGCGACTGTGGGGAACGCTGGACATCGCAGGTGGAGTGCCTGGATATCTTGTCACGACCACGGACTTTGGAGCCGGTGCGAGAGCTGTCGCAGCAGCTTCAGCAGTCGGCGGGCGCATGCGGCTCGTCAACGGCGACCATCTCAAACGCTACATTGCCTACGTTCGTGGCTCACGAGTTAGAGAGGCTGGCCCCCGGCGTCCTACCACTCCCAAGCCCACGCCTCCTGACTGTCTTTACGCGGCGGATGCCATAGCGCGACGCAAGGCGACGGATACCACGGTGCTCACCGTCGGCAATAATCGCGGAGGCGTCGCCAAGACCACCACCGCGCTCAACGTCGCACTCGCGCTTGCGGAGCGTAACTGGCGGGTGCTCTTGGTTGACATGGACCCACAGGCAAGTCTTACCAGCGGACTTCCTGCCCCGGAGGGAGAAGTTGAGCAGGGTAATCTCGTTGACCACTTTATACGGGATGTGGCGCTTGCCCACCTTATTCGGCGAACGCGCTTCACCAACGTCTCATTGCTTCCCGCACATCCAGAGATGCGGATGGCTGACCTGGGTGGCGGCGGACATCCTGAGCAAGAGCTGGCGTTTGTCGCAGCCCTGCACAGTCCAGACGTGATATCACCGGACGGAGAGAAGTTTGACTGGATAGTGCTGGATACTCCTCCCGGCCAGTCCTTCTTTACCCGGAGCGCACTCGCAGCATCACATCACGTCCTTGTGCCTGCCGCGCTTGACACGTGGGCAGCGCTCGGCATGAACGGGCTGCTAGAGACAGCACACGCGATGCGAGGACTCATGGGGACAGGTGTACATGTGGTTGGGTGCCTGCTCACCCGCTACCGCCCAGGCCCTGTGAAGAAAGATGATATGGCGAAGTTCAAGCTCGACTTGGACCTCAACGGTGTCACGCTGTTCAACGCGATGATTCGTCATGATGACCGGCTCGAAACGCGGAACCGAGAGGCAACACGCGGCAAACTGGCTGGCATCCTCGATTTCGCTATCCAGCGCGGGACTGGAGCGACCGATTACAAGGCCGCAGTGGAGGAGTTGATGGGCTATGTCCACAGCAGTTAACCAAAAGACGCTTACGGTTGCGCAGCGCACAGCACAAGCTGCCGAGGTAGCGGCTCGCCAACTTGACGTTGAGAATGCGAAGCTCCTTGGTGCTGTCCTCTTGGAAGCGGCACTGGATGAATTGCGGACGAATCCGGGATTCGAGGCGTGTGTTCGCTCCGCTTATGAAGCTGCATTGCCCAAGCGCAAGACACCTGCGTCTCGCCAACCGAGCACCCGGGCCAAGAAGACAACTACTCAGCTGACACCTATCCAGACTATCGGTGGACATCAGATTAACATTGCCGCAGATGTAGACCCGTACTACCTCTATGCGAGGTTGGGGGCGGAGCAGTTACCGGTGGCGCTGGGACTGTTCACAAAGAAGAAGCTCGTGGACGAGGTCTGGTTGTACGTCAAGCAGAGACACCCTAACGCCAAGCTCCCCTCGAAAGCCACGCTACCAACAGTTGTCGAAACAATCACTGCCTACGTGATACATGGGTAATGGTCTGAACAGTGCGGCAGTGAATAGACAGCTGCGTGTCTGGTCTGAAGCTATGGCGGTTCGTCCATTAGGGAGCGGGCCGCTTTTTCGTGTCCGAAGACCACCCACAATACGCTAGTATAGCCGCCAGGTTGTTGCCCCAACAGCGGAGGATGCACCGTGAGCCAGATGCGTATCTTCGTCAGCCACTGCTCGCAGGACAAGACCTTCACTGATGCACTCGTGCATGCGCTGAAGAATGCTGGGGCAGACGTGTGGTATGACGAGCACAATCTCGGTGCGGGCGAACTGCTTGATACCTTATTACGCGAGTTGGATGAGCGTACCATATTCATTGTAGTTCTCTCTCAAGCAGCTCTCGCATCTGAATGGGTGCTAGACGAATGCAAGTGGGCATTCAGCCTTCGGAGACTTGACCGCACCCGCCTAATCCTGCCGGTAGTAGCTGAGAAGATAGAAGAGACTGACTTTAGAGGCAAATGGCTCTTTCTTGCGGGTTTCACTAGGGCTGAGGCAAAAAGCGGGGATAATTACCCATCAATGGCCGAAGTCATTTCGAAAGCACTTGGTTTCCTTGGATTAGATTCGAAACGTGATACGCAGTCTGAA
>CAYRVF010000196.1:0-5509 GCA_964427535.1 uncultured Ktedonobacterales bacterium | reverse complement strand
CCCGTGCCGGTCTTCGTGCTCCGGATGCTGCGTTCATCACCGGCTGAAACTCCAGCGGAGAGTCAGAGGCCGCTGCGCATACTTGTTCCGGTCGATAGCTCTGAGGAGGCAGAGACGGCCATCGCTCCTGCCGCCGCGCTGCTGCTTGCCCTCGCCAGACAGCGACCGGCGGAGCTGCGACTCGTTCTGGTCATTAACCGCCTCGCCACCGCAGTGGGCAACACTCCCGAGCTGCTAGTGGAGCGCGACGCGGAGGGCTATCTGAGCCGCATGGCCGAGCGTCTGCGTGGCGAGTACGACGGGAAGCTGCGTGTCACGACCGCGCTGGCCACAGACGTCGACATCGCCTCGGCCATCATCGCCACCGCCGAGGGGAGTGACACGGATGAGGCTTCTCCCGCGGAGCGCAGCGATATCATCGCGATGGCGACGCACGGCCGGACCGGCTTCTCGAAGTGGTCGATGGGCAGCGTTACCGAGCGCGTGCTCCATGGCACAACCCTGCCGATGCTGATCGTGCGTCCGGGTTTGGGCACATCGCAGCCAGCGAAGACGGCGAATACGTCCGCAACCGGGCAGAACACGTAGTCGTGGCCCGACGCTTCTACGCTCGCCAGCGCGGCAATCGCGCTCAGTGGAGTTTCGGACGGGACAGCGGGCAGGAGGTGTATCCTCCTGCCCGCTGTCCCGTGTTATCACGACTTTACATGTCGCGGCCGCAACGCAGTCTGACCAGTTCACTCTCTCCAGACTCGCGATGAATGTCTGTGATGGGGCGGGGCCGTGATGCCGCTGTCACGCGTCGCGAGACCGCTGTGAGATGCGGACTCTATCCTTCGGCTGACGGACGAAGAGGTGCGAAGCACTCGACAACATCGCCTGATGTGCAGAGATCCGTCCGTGAAGCGTGATTCAGATGAGCACATCGACGAGAAGCATTTAGCCGCGAGTCGCGACCCAGATTCCCGAGCCGCCGACCGCCCGACTTCTCTTCGCCGACACATGCATGGCGATTGTCTGGCTCGACACATGCATGGCGATTGTCTGGCTCATCATCCGCGTCTACGTTGGCTATCAGTGGTTCAGCGCTGGACTCGTGAAGCTCACCGGCACCTCGATCGACTTCGGCAGCTTTGGCGAGAAGGGGCAAGGCAGAGCCTGGGTCTTCACCAACCATGACGGCGCGGCGATGGCGGGCTTCGTCAAAGGCGCACTCGCCGAGACCGCTGGGGCGCACGCCAGCGTGCAGGGATGGTACGCCAACTTCCTGCAAACCTTCGTGCAGCCAATGCCAGCGTCTGGGCATATCTGATCATGTCCTGGTGAGATTGCCGTCGGTATCGGCCTGATCATCGGCATGCTGACCGGCATCGCGGCCTTCTTCGGCGTGGTGATGAACTTCAACTACCTGCTCGCCGGAGCAGTCAGCACCAACCCGATCCCTGGCTTCCTGGGCATTCTGCTGATTCTGGCGTGGCGCGTGGCTGGCTACTACGGCGTCGATCACTATCTGCTGCCAGCGCTCGGCACTCTGTGGACCGGCCCGCTGACCACAACCGCGGCGACGGCTGAGAAGCCGCCGACCACCAGCAGTATCCCGCGACAGGCGAACGCATAGAGTGCACGTCTGTCACAGCGTATTTGACGACCGCTTCCATGACATGACTCGCAGGACGCTCCGGGTGTATCAGAGCTCGGAGCGCCAATGCACTCCTTCTAACTAATGCACTCCTTCTATTGAGCGATGCACGCGCGACAGCGCGTCGTCCCCTCAGGGCACACAGAGGAGGCCCGCCATGTTCCGCCGGATTTTGGTTCCGATCGATGAGACGATTGAGGCCGAGAGTGCGCTCGCGGCGGCACGGTTCTTCGCCGAGCGCGACGCGGCACATCTAGTGCTGCTCTATGTCGCGCCACATGCCTCCGACGTGTCTGGCCAAGTAGCCGTGACGGCTGACCTGAGCGCTCGTGTAGGGAAGCTCTGCTCCGCCGGGATAGATGCGGAGATGCTGCTCGAGACGGGCGATCCCGCTGAGGTCATCGCGCGTGTCGCACGGACGCGTCAGGCTGATCTCGTCGTCGCCGCGCCACACCGTCGCCACGGACTCTATCAGTTGACGGTCGCCTGCTCGCCGCCACCGCCGGTGTTGCTATGCCAGCCGTGGTCGTCGAGTGGTCGTGGCAGCGTCAGTTCTCGCGACCGAAGAGGACGTAGGCCAGCATGCCGAGGACGCTGCCGACAACGATGAGCACCGCCCAGACGCTCTTGTCGCCGCCTGACACACGCCGTTCAGGCTTGTAGAGGTCGTCGAGGAAGTACATTGCCACCCGAATGTCGACGATGAGGGCGATAAGCACCAGGCCGATCGTCAGCGGGAGCGGAAGCCCGGCGTTGGGAGCGCTATGGACGACCATATGATTTCCTCCGCCATTCACGATGGTGCGTGGCACCACACGCGCCTCGCCAACGGGCATTCTGCGCGCGCCAGAACCATCGTCGCGCACCTCCATTATAGCCGGGTAGAGCAATCGTCTCGCCCGACCAGCCTCTGGCCTCTCGCGCTGCGTTGGCTTCGAGTACGTTCCAGCCGCCGACGGATGATCTGTCTCAGGCTGCGTCCGTTTCTGGCGAGCGCCTCGAGAACAGGGTTACGACTGCACGACCGCCTGGTTATACTCGTGACGTGATGTTCATCGCGGAAGGAGTGCGCGTGTGTCCAGCGACATGAGTCAGCAACACGGCTACGCCTCAGTGAATGGCCTCGATCTCTACTACGAGATACACGGCACTGGTGAGCCACTTCTGCTGCTTCCCGGCGGCTTCATGACGGTCGAGGCGATGGGGCAGATTGTTCCGCTGCTCGCCGCCACCCGTCGAATTGTTGGTGTCGAGCTGCAGGGACACGGGCACACCGGCGACATCGACCGCCCCCTACGCTACGAGTGGATGGCCGATGACATCGCTGCCCTGATCAGGCACCTCGGACTCGAACGGGCCGATATCTTCGGCTTTTCCCTGGGAGGCGACGTCGCGCTACAAACGGCGATCCGGCATCCGGAGGTTGTGCGCAAGCTGGTGCTGGCCTCGACCGCCTTCAGCCGCAGTGGCTGGTACCCTGAGCAGGCCGCGGGCATGGCCGCGATGAGTGTCGAAACGTTTGCCGGGACGCCGGTACCGGACACGTTTCTCAAGACCTCGCCCACGCCTGATGCCTGGCCGAACGTCGTCGCCAAAATGCGGCACCTGCTGACCGAGGACTACGATTGGAGCGCAGATGTCGCGGCGCTTAAGTCCCCTACACTGATACTTGTCGGAGACGCGGACGGCATGCGTCTTGGGCATGTGATCGAGTTCTTTGCGCTGCTCGGTGGCGGCAAGGGAGACGGCGACATAGGGGGACTGCCGGCGAGTCAGCTCGCGGTGCTTCCATCCACGACGCATGTTGGGTGGGCGCCGCCCTATCACGGCATCATGTCGCGCACCCACCTGCTCGTGCCGATCATCACCGAGTTCCTCGACGCCCCGCTGCCTGCGGCTCAGTGAGGTGGAAGCAGAGGACAGGGTTCGAGATATGAGGACTAGTGCGCCCGAAGCGCTGCCCCCATCTCAAAGTGGAGGGGGCAGCACCCGCAGGACACGGTCGCGTGAACTGGTCAGTCCTCGCCGACCAGGACCGCTCTCTCCGTATCAGGCGTGGCCTGGGAGATATTGGCGTTGGTCAGTTCGGCGAGCCCGAGGACTGAGAAGAACGAGATGAGCCCGAGGACGATGATGTAGATAGCGACGGCTTGCCACGAGCCGCTGCCGATGCTTACCGTCACCTTGGGGAGTCCCAGCGCCGCGAGCGTGGTCTTCCCGTTCAGCAGGAGCAGCGCGATGATCGGCGCGAGACCACCGGCGAAGGGCGCTGCGAGTTGGTAGCCGAGCGACGCGCCACTGTAGCGGGTGCGAGTACCAAAGCGCTCGGCGATGAGCGCTGCCTGCGGGCCATAGACCCAGGCATGGAACAGCGCCAGCGACAGGATGATGGCGAGGATCACGACGCCGCTGCTCTGGCTGTTGAGGAGCAAGAAATAGGGGAAGCCGAAGATCGCCATCAGGATGCACCCGATGAGATACCACCGTCGCCGACCGATGCGATCCGAGAGATACGCGAAAGTCGGGATGGTGATGAGTTCGACGAGTGCCCCAAGCGTGATGCCGTTCAGCACGAGCGTCTTGCTCAGGTGCAGGCTCTCCACACAATAGGTGATGACGAACACCGTGAACAGATAGAACGGCGCCTGCTCGGCGAACCGGGCGCCGGCACTGAGCAAGATCTGCGGCGTGCTCGTTCTGAAGGCCTCTCCGACGGGATTGGCGGATTCCTGTTTCTTCGCCTGGACCTCGGCAAACAGCGGCGTTTCGAGGATGCGCAGGCGGATGTACAGGCCGATCAGGATCAGCAGACCGCTAATGAGGAATGGGATGCGCCAGCCAACAGTGGCGAAGTAGGACTGCGAACTGAAGAAGTTGACGATCACGGTCGAGAGGATGAGGCCGATAGGCACCCCCATCTGCGGCCAGCTTGCCCAGAACCCGCGATTGCGCTTGTGGCCATACTCCATCGCCAGCAGCACGGAGCCGCCCCATTCGCCACCGACGCCCATGCCCTGAAGAAAGCGCAGCACGGCGAGGATGATGGGTGCCGCGACGCCGATGGCGGCGTAGGTTGGAAGCAAACCGACGATGAAGGTCGAGATGCCCATGAGCAGCAAGGTCGCCACCAGCGTAGACTTGCGGCCGATGCGGTCGCCAAGATGACCGAAGACAGCCCCGCCGACAGGGCGCGCGATGAAACCGACCAGGAAGGTCAGGAGCGAGAGGATCGTGCCCACCACCTGGCTCGACGCCGGGAAGAAGATCTTCGGAAAAATGAGCACGGACACGGAGCCGTACAGGAAGAAGTCGTACCACTCAATAGCGGTGCCAGTCGTAGCGGCGGCGATAACGCGCGCCATATCCGGGGGAAGGTTGCCGTTGCTCTCGGAAGAGGTGTACGCCACAGGGTCCTCCATTAATCTAGGGGGGCTTCCCGTGTGGGAAGTGCCACGCACGAAGATCAGGCCCATCAGCATCCTGAAGCAGGGACAACGGGGGAAGCTGGACTCTCGCTCGCACACGTCCTCTGTGCGACGCACCCTCCTTCCTACCACCCGGTATAGCAAACATGACGACGACGTCATGTTTCGGGGCGAGTGTTGGGAGAAGTATGCCTCAAAAGCGGGTTATCCGCAATGGGCAGATCGCCTGCTTCTCAGCCCGAGAAGATGGAGGGCCGCGTGTCACGGGCTATCGTAACCGCACAGCGCAAGGGATGCGCCCGCACCAGAAGGAGGAAGAACATAACGGGGCAGGCACGTCCCGCTCACGGGAGCGTCACCTGGAAGAACGCGAGATCAAGCAATCGAGGGTGCCGGCGGTGGGATTCGAACCCACAAGCCCGTGAGGGCAGCGGTTTTTGAGACC
>CAYRVF010000195.1:0-5546 GCA_964427535.1 uncultured Ktedonobacterales bacterium | reverse complement strand
ATGGCACGAACCAGCGGAAACGCACCTATCAGGAAGCGATAGGCGCGCTTCCTGATGGCACCTTCATCCAGCACGCCGGTACGGCCTGGCTGCTCTGGCGCGGGCACCTTCTGGCGTGGTCGGCGGCGGGCTACACATCTCGGCAGTCGCTGCCTGCCACGGGCAGTGTCACGGTGCTGACGCCCCGCGCACTTGTCGCCGTGTTCCATGCTGGCTACCAGCCGCTGGTTCATCCGAGCGCCGACGATGCGCTGCTGGGCGCGGCTGCCTCAGACGACTCTCACCAGCCAAAGCACGTGGACATGGCAGGCCCGCGCGGCTAGTCAGTAGCCACCCTTACCGCAGAGTTCCAGGCGGGAACGGCGCTCGTGTCACATTCTTGACATATCACGCAGCCCACGTCCATCTGTACCCAAGACTCACCTCGGTTTTCCTGCTCGCCTGCTGTCCGGCCCCAATTTTCCTTGACGCGGCGGCGGCTCTCCACCATTTATTAGAACGTACGTTCTTGTGCGCGTCAGAGAAATGGTGAAAAATATGCAGGCAGCCGCACCTCCCTCTTCAGCATCTTCCTCCGCTCTCGACCAGGAGCATATCTATTATGCCAGCCTGCTCCTGCCCGCACGCGCGGTGGCATCCTCGCGTCGCGGCGGATGGCTGCCCGCGTGTTATCGCCTCACCGCGCGGGTGGAGCGGGTCTCGTCGGGGAGCGCCCTGCTCGACCTCGGCGCCTGCACTGGGCACGAGGCACTCGCGGCCCTCAAAACGCTCATCACCACGCTCCACCAGAACGGCTTTGGTGTGCGCGCTGGCATCGGACCCAGCCTCGCGCTGGCCCAACTTGCCGCGTCCGCCGCCGCGCCCCTGCGCATCGTGACGCCCGAAGAGGCGCCGCTGATGCTGCGGAATATGCCGGTGAGCGTGCTCGCCAATCTGCATCCGCAGGGCACCGTCACGTCCGAGATGCTCGACCGCCTGCAACTCTATGGCCTGCGTACGCTGGGGCATGTGGCCCGCCTGAGCGAGCACGCGCTGCGACGACAGTTCGGCGCGGCTGGGGCGTTCCTCGCGGCGGTGGCGCGGGGCGACGACGTGCGACCGCTGCAGCCGACACCGCGCCCGCTTCGCCAGCGGTCCCGCTTCCGCTTCACGACACCGGCCTCCCCCGAGCGCGTCGCCGCCGCGCTGCCGCACCTGAGCAGGCGCATCGCCGCGCACCTGCGCAGGCGAGGCCGGAAGACAGGCAGCATCCGCGTCTCGCTCCACTGGGAGAACGGCGGCATCCAGCGCGCGCGCCTCGTCTTGCGGCAGCGGACGTGCGAGGCCCGGCTGATCGAGCACGAGCTGCGCCGATTGGTGCTGCCGCTGCTCCACGAGCGCGGACAGAGTGGTTCCCTCGGGGTCGACGAGGTACGTGTCATCCTCGGCAACTTCGCTCCGGCGTATCCAGAGCAGGCGACTTTCTGGCGAATGCGCGAGCAGCAGCTGACGCTCGCCCGTGAGATCGCGGAGACGCTTGCCCAGCGGCACGCGCGCGCGCTGCTGCTTAGTCCCGCGCTGGCCGTGCCCGACGCCATCTTTCCCGAGGACCGCTACCAGCTCGTGGCGCTCGGACCTGAGCGGCGACCCGAGCACTCATCGCGTGCGACACAGACGGCGCGCCCCCATCTGCGCCAGGCAGATACGGCGGGAGATATCTGGCAGCAGGTGCCGCAACGGCTGCACTGGTGGTAGCGGACGACAGGCAGAGAGATGGACACCGAAAGGAGAACGAGACGGCATGGCGCACCGATACGCGCACCCCATCGAGGTCACGCGAACGGGCGAGACGCTCGACAGCCTCATCTGGCGCGCGACGACCTACCGCGTGCTCGACGTGCTGGCCACCTGGCACCTGCGCGACCGCTGGTGGGAATCCGGCGATGGGCAGGGCGCGAGCGACCGCACCTACTACCGGGTGCTCTGCGCCAGCACGCTCGGCGAGCACGTCTTCGAGGTCTACCACGACACGACAAACGGCCGCTGGATACTCGATCGCGCGCACGACTGAAGGGGCACGGCCTGCCCCCTCTCCCAGCCTCTCTCCCAGCGTACGCTGGGAGAGAGGAGCCAGACGGACGCGGCGCACAGCGCTCGCGTTACATTTCCCCTCTCTCGGCGTCAGCCGGGGGGAGGGGGTCAGGGGGAGGGGGCCGCCGTCCGCCGCGCCGCATCCTCCCCCACCGGCACACGCGCCCGCCTCACGGCCCCTTCCCTCAAGGGAAGGAGGTAGGGGGTGAGGTTCTGGAGACGACGACATCACATGAGCCACCAGCAGGACATCCCTCCATACGTCGAGCTGCACTGCGCGAGCGCCTTCAGCTTCTTGCGCGCGGGCAGCTCCGTGGAGGCGCTGGTCGAACGCGCCGCCGCCGTGGGGATGCCCGCCCTGGCCCTCACCGACGTGATGACGCTCGCCGGAGTCGTCCGCTTTCAGGCCGCGTGCGCCGAGCACGGCATCCGCGCGATCGTCGGCGTGGAGCTGGCGGTGTGTGATCCCATCTTCGGCGACGCGGACGCGCCCGCCCGGCTCGTCGTGCTGGCCGAGAACGCGACCGGCTACGCCCGCCTCTGCCAGCTCCTCACCGATGCCAACCTCGCCGAGCCAGAGGCGCCGCTGATCCTCTGGCGCGAGCTGGCCGCGCAACCCGACGGGCTGATCATGCTCACCGGCGGATACGACGGCGCGCTGGCGCGGCTGCTGCTGGCGGGGCGCGGGCAGCAGGCCGAGGCAGTGGCGCGCGGCTACGCCGAGGCGTTCGGCAGCGAACGCGTCTTTGTCGAGCTACAGCAGCACCGGCTGCCCGAGAGTCCGACGTTGCTCCGGCGCCTGGCCGAGACCGCCACGCGCGTGGGGCTGCGCTGCGTGGCGACGAACGGCGTGCGCTACGCCACCCCCGCCGACTACCCGCTCTACGACGTGCTGACATGTGCCCGCCTGGGCATCTCCGTCGACGAGCCACACGCCGAGCGGCCGCGCAACGACGAAGCGTACCTCAAGTCCGCTGAGGAGATGCGGGCGCTCTTCGCGGGCGTGTTGGGGGCGACGCAGGCGCTCGCCGCTACCGCTGAAATTGCCGGGCGCTGCGACCTCTCGCTGCTCAAGGCGGAATGCACCGCGCCGCGCATCGCGATTCCCGAGGGGCAGTCACCTCAAGACAGGCTGCACACCCTCTGCGAGGAGGGGCTTGTCCGGCGCTACACGGCGCGGCCAGAGGCGCTACGGGCAGGCAGCCCAGAGCGAACGCAGCTCACCCATGAGCTCGACGTCATCGCCCGGCTCGACCTCGAAGAGTTCTTCCTCTGCGTGCATCAGATCATGTGGGCGGCGCGCGACATGGGCATCCGCTGCAGCGGACGCGGCTCCGCGGCGAACAGTCTGGTCGCCTACCTGCTCGGCATCACCGGTGTGGACCCGCTCCAGCACGGGCTGCTCTTCGAGCGCTTCCTCAACCCGGAACGGCGGGGCATGCCCGATATCGACGTGGACGTGCAGAGCGACCGCCGTGAGGAGCTGATCCGCTACGTCGAGCGGACGTTTACCGAGCGGCACACCGCGATGGTCGCCAACATCATCACCTACCGCCCGCGTCTGGCGCTGCGCGATGCCGCCAAGGCGCTCGGCTTCCCGCTGGCGCTCGTCAACCGCATGACGAAGGTGCTGCCCCACCACTGCGACGGCGACGACCTGCCCGGCTACGCTCCCGAGATGCGGCTGCTCATTGAGCGAACCGCGCCGGAGGAGGTGCGGGCGCGCTGCCTCGCGCGGCTGCCGCTGCTACTCACGCTCGCCGGGCGGATGCTGCGCCTGCCGCGCCACCTCAGCCTGCACAACGGCGGCATGGTGCTCACGCGCGACCCACTCTCCGCGCTGCTGCCGGTGCGCATCTCGGCGAACGGCGTGCGCGCGCTGGAGGTTGATAAGGACGACGTCGAGCGGCTCGGTCTCATCAAGTTCGATCTGCTCGGCCTGCGGACGCTAGGCGCGGTGGAAGAAACCCTTACCCTGATCGAAGAGACGACGGGCACACGCCCGCCGATCGACGCGCTACCGGTCGATCCGCCAGACCCGGCCACGATGCGGCTCATCCGCGCCGGGCAGACGATGGCCGTCTTCCAGATCGAATCGCCGGGACAGTGGCATCTGCTTGCGCAGACACAGCCCGAGTCGTTCGACCACATCATCATCCAGACCGCGCTTTTCCGGCCCGGCCCGCTGCAAGGCGGCTTCGTGCACCCGTATGTCTCACGGCGGCAAGAGAAGCAGGCCGACGCGGTGCAGACGCCGTGGCGCGGCCGCCCCGCCGACGACTTCTGGACGTCGCATCCCGTGCTGGGCGAGATTCTGCGCGAGACCGAAGGCATCCTGCTCTTCCAGGAGCAAATCCTCGAGATCGCGCACTCGTTCGCCGGGCTCTCCTACGCCGACGCCGATGGCTTCCGCCGCGCGATGTCGCACCAGCGCACACGCTCCGAGATGGAGGCCATGCGCGCGAAGTTCGTCACCTGCGCCGTCGCGCACGGCGAGACATCAGCCGACGCGACGCGCGTCTTCGAGGCCATCAGCAAGTTCGTCGGCTACGGCTTTTGTAAGAGCCACGCCGCCGAGTTTGCCCGCACGATCTACCAGACCGCCTGGCTCAAGGCACACTACCCGGCGCACTACCTCGCCGCGTTCCTCTCGAACCAGCCAGCGGGCTTCTTTCCGCCGCATGTCGTGCTGGAGGAGGCCAAGCTGCTGAAGGTGCCCGTGCTGCCGGTCGACGTCAACCGCAGCGAAGACCGCTTCTCCGTCGAGCGCGTGGGCACGCCGCCGGGCAGGTGGGGCATCCGCATCGGGCTGGGTCAGGTGACACAGGTCGGCGAGGAGCTCGCCGAGGCGATCCTCTGGGAGCGGCGGCGCGATGCCGGGCTGGACGCAGAGTCGGTTATGGCTACAGGAAAGGACCGATGCGAGCGGACGTTTGCCTCACTCGCCGATTTCTGCGAGCGCATGCGGCCCGCTGGCCTGACCTGGCAGGCGGCCGAGGCGCTGGTGCTGGCGGGCGCGTTCGATGGACTGCACCTGCGCACAGAGCGCAGACGCCTGCTCTGGCACCTGCACGAGATCTGGCAGATCATTGCTCCCAGCCTCTCCGGAACCGCGCCCCGGCGTCGCACGCAGCGCCGTGCCGAGCGTGACGGCATCGCGCAGATGACCTTCGACTGGCGCGTCGCTCCCGAGGTGCTCGACGACGTGCCCCAGCTCCCCGGACTCGACCGCGAAGAACGCCTCGCGCTGGAGTATCAGACGCTCGGCCTCTCGGCGCGCCCGCATCCCCTCGGGCTGATGCGCCGCGATCTGCGGCGGCAGGGCATCCGCTCGATCGCCGACCTCGCCGGGCTGGCGGATGGCCGCATGGTGCGCGTCGCGGGCTGGCCGATCTCCGCCCAGCGCCCGCCGACCGCGAAAGGCATGGGCTTCCTCGTGCTGGAGGACGAGACGGGACGCCTCCCCGTCGCGCTGC
>CAYRVF010000194.1:0-5551 GCA_964427535.1 uncultured Ktedonobacterales bacterium | reverse complement strand
GGACCGACCCCGGCTCGATGTACGCGGGCGGCTTCCACTGGCTGGCCTTTGTCGTGGCCCTGTGGCAGCCGTTCATCCTCGTCGGCGTCAGCCTCGGCCTGCTGGTCCTCTTCCGCGAGCGCCTGAATCGGCAGAGGCCGCTGGCCAAAGAGGCGGCGGCCGACGCCTACACCGTCTACCTGATCCACCCGTTGGTCGTGGTACCGTTCGCGTATGCCTTCGCCACGGTGGCGCTCTACCCCCTGCTCAAGTTCGTCGTCGTGGTGCTGATCACGCTGCCGCTCTGCTTCCTCGTCAGCAGCGGCGTGCGCAGGATTCCGCTGCTCAATCGGGTGTTGTGACCGTCCGTTGCCACGGCCCGGCCGGGGGCAAGACGCCCCCGGCCGCCCGATCAACGCGGTCCGTGCCCGGCGTCCTCGGGACCTCTCGCCACCTGGCGACTCGGCCAAGATAGCCAGCACCGACCGGCACCTGTATCACACGCGGACGTCAGCCACTTGGAGCGCCCCTCGCCCTATGGCCAGATGCGGATGTGCTGCGCGCTGAGCAGCCCCTGCGTGCCGAACATCGCGAGCACCAGCATCGCCGCCAGCGCCACATACACCACCGTGACGTAGGCCCGCGAGAGGAACGAGATACGGTAATAGTCGGAGCTGCCCGCGATACGCAGAAACGCCACAATCTGCACGGCACTGAACCACAGCAGCACCAGCAACAGCACATTATGCGAGCGCAAAAACGCGCCGATCACCAGCAGCAACCCGACCGGCCAGAGCCAGCGCGAGATCGCGCCGACGATGCGGCCGCCGTCCAGCGGCGTGATGGGCAGCAGATTGAGCAAATTCAGTACGAAGCTGAGCTGGGCCAGCGGCAAAAACAGCAGATCCCCAGTGATACGGTAGAGTCCGATGCAGGCCAGACCGCCGAGCGCGCCCGCCAGCGGACCCGCCAGCGCGATTTCTGCCTCGTCGCGCACCGTCCGGGGAAGGCGCGGCATCGCGACGTACGCGCCGATCAGCGGAATGAACACCGGAAGGTGCGCGGGTAGTCCCTTCGCGCGGATGACGACGAAGTGCCCCATCTCATGCACGAATAGCAGCACCACGATGCCGATGCCGATGCTGGGCCCGAAGAACACGACATAGATGACGAGACTCAGCAGCGCACTCGCCGCGCTGAGCAGGATGTTGCGGAGAGTTCGCGGGGGCGGCGACGCGACACTCACGTCTCCCTGACCGGGAACACGTGCGGGCTCTGCCATCGGCGCCAACCACTCCGCTGATGGTGGCACCGCAACTCCCTCAGTGGCCATAGACGTTTGGGGAGGCATGCTCGTCGCGTACGTCTCGTAGAACTCAGGCGGAGGCGGATAGGGGATCGACACGCCCCGGGAGGTATACGCGCGCGGCCATCCAGGCTGCTGGGATGTCACGTCGACGCCGCCATCCGGACGCGCGACCGGCTCATTCTCAGATCGCATCGAGTCCTCATTTCGATCTGGCGGAAAGGCAGCCGCCGCAGCGCGACCACATGTCCGTCGCGCTGCCCCCGTCCTGTCACTGTGCATTATACGGCGCGTGCCGGCCTTGGGTTCAGTGTCCCGCGTGTGGCGCCTGCCGCACGAGAGGCGCGAGCAGCTTCACACCCGCGCGCATCTGCTCCGGCGTCTGCGCGCCGAAGCCGAGCAACAGACCCGACTGCCGTTGTCGCACCACATAAGGGCTGAGCGGCGTCAGCGCGATTCCGCTTCGCGCCGCATGCTCGACGAGCGCGACATCGTCGACGTGCGAAGGGAGGGTCGCCAGCAGGTGGATGCCCGCTTCAGCCGGGCCAACCCGCACCAGCTCGCCAAACTCCGTCCGCAACAGCTCGACGAGCACATCGCGCCGCGCCCGGTACAACCGCCGCACACGCGCGAGATGGCGCTCCAGGTCGCCCTCCTCGATGAAGCGCGCCACAGCCAGCGCATCGTGCCAGCGGGGATGCCGGTCGCTCGTCGCGCGAGCGCGGGCAACTGGCTCCACGAGCCAGTGCGGCAGCACAGCATAGCCCATATGCAGCGCGGGATAGAGTGCCTTGGCGAACGTGCCCAGGTAAATCACGTCGTCTCGGTCGTCCAGGCCGCGCAGCGCTTCGAGCGGCTGGCCTTCGAGCCGCAGATCGCCGTCGTAGTCATCCTCGATTAGCACCACACCCGCCGAGCGCGCCCACTCCAGCAGCGCGAGCCTGCGCTCCAGCGAAAGCGTCACCCCCGTCGGATACTGGTGCGACGGCGTCACGATCAGCGCCCGAGCGGCGTCGGCGCGCGCGGCCTTCGTTGGCTCCGGCAGGGCATCCACAGCGATGCCGTTCGCGTCCACAGGTACGCCGCGCAGCGTCGCGCCCTCGGCCAGAAACGCAGCGTGGAACCCGGAATAGCAAGGATCCTCCACCAGGAGCGTCTGCCCCGGCTCGATCAACAGGCGTGCCAGCAATGCCAGCATCTGCTGCACGCTGCCCGCGATAAGCACCTGCTCCGGCTCACAGCGCACCGCCCGCGACCGCCGCAGCCACGCCGCGATGGCCCGCCGTGTCTCGATCGGCCCGAGCAGCAGGTCCCACTGGCCGGCACCCGCCGCGCGCTCGCGGGCCCGTAGCTCGGCCAGCGGCTCGAACGGGTCCTCGGCGGCAAGTATGCGCCGCCAGCGTGCCCAAGGAAACGCCTCCGCCGCGCCCGACGACGGACGGAAGTCGTGTGCGATGTGCTCTGGCTGCGTGTCACCGCCGAGCATCGGAATCTCCGCGATGCGCCGCGCCCATACGCTCAGGTGCGGATGCCGTGAACCTGCAGCGCCGTCGACCTCCAGGGGAAGGGACTGGTCCGCGTCTTCGGCACTGGGTCGCTTGCCCGTCACACTCTCGTCGCTGTCAGCCGCGGCCTGGCGCTGCCCGAACGCCGAGGCGACGAACGTGCCCGCGCCCACTCGCCCATATACGTAGCCTTCCGCCGTCAGCCACTCATAGGCGGTCGCGACGGTGAGGCGGGCGACGCCCAGCGACTCCGCGAGTGCGCGGCTCGGCGGCAGGCGGTCCCCCGCCTGAAGCCGTCCATCCAGAATCGCTGCCCGCAACTGGGCATAGAGCTGGCGGGTCAGCCCTTCCGGCGCGGTCTCGGTTCGGTTCAGTGTGAGCGGTAGCTCGGAGCCGGTACGTCGCACAATTGGCCTTACTTACTTCCTAAGGAATGGCACTTGCACCAGACCATTACGTCGCGTATTCTACCACCCGTGCCATACGCCCGCCAGGCCGCGAAGCCGACTGGAGCTGGCACTTCAGATATCCAGATTGCAGAAGGTGACCGGAGCGAGAGGGAGCACGCGCGTGGCAGAGTCAATTGGCGAGCGATCGGCAAAAACGACCGGACCTAGCAAACGAGAGCACGCACATGCATCGCGTACGCGTCTGCGGCGGCACGCCGAACGGGCGGTTCCCGAGCGGACGGAGGAGATTCTGCGCGCTGGGAAGGTGGCGCATGTGGCGTTCGCGATGGACGGCCAGCCGTACGTCCTGCCGTTCACCTACGACTACGCCGACGGCAAGTTGTACATCCACGGTGCCTATGCCAGCCGGACGCTGCGGGCGCTCCGCGCGGGCACGCCAGTCTGCGTGGAAGTGACGCTGCTCGACGGCCTGGTGGCCTCGCGCGACGCACTCAACCACTCGATGAACTATCGCAGCGCCATCGTCTTCGGTGTCGCGGAGGACATCAAAGACCTCGACGAGAAGCGCGCCGCGTTCGAGCGCATGACGCTGCGCTACTTCCCTGGCCGCACCGCTGGCAGCGACTACGCGCCCGCCTCGCTGAAAGACCTCAAGAGCACCGAGCTGCTCGCCATCGCGCTCGACGAGATGGGGGCGAAAACACGCTCCGGTCCACCGCTTGGCCCGCGCGATGCCGACCCGGATGCGCCTGGCTCGGCGTACGTCGTTCCCTTGTCGGAACTGGACGTGTAAGGCTCCGTCGCCACATACGGGCGCCTGCGGTGCATCTCTCTAGTGCTCAGGTACGGGCTGAGTTTGCGACTGAGCGGCGGCGCGGGCGCGCAGAATCACCACCCGCTCGGGGAAGTCGCTGAAGATGCCGTCCGCACCCCACGCCAGCAGCCGCCGGATGGTCGCGGGATGGTTGGCCGTCCAGACGTTCACGCGCAGACCGGCGTCGTGCGCCTGCCGCACCAGCCTCCGCGAGGCGAGCCGCCACCCCGGATGGATGGCTTCTACACCCAGCTCCAACGCCTTCGGGACGATCTGGCCGCGCGCCCACTCGCCGTTGGCGAACAGTCCCGCGACACGCACGCTGGGCAGCAGTCGCCGTATCTCTGCCACGGCTGGCAGGTGAAACGACGACACGAGCACACGGGACGATGTCTCGGCGTCGAGCCCGCCCAGCACGGGCGCGACGACTCGTGCTGTCCCAATCGCCTCCTCGACGGATTCGGCTTTCAGCTCCAGGTTCAGGTGTCCGCCGCGCCGCCGCACCAGATCGAGCGTCTCGTCAAGCGTCGGGATGCACTGCCTGATGCGCCAGCGAACGCCAGCGTCCAGCGCCCGCATCGCCTGGAACGGCTGCGCCGCGACCGGCCCAGTTCCATTCGTCGTGCGGTTGAGCGTGCCGTCATGCACAATGACGAGCTGCCCATCGCTGCTCCGCTGTACGTCGCACTCGATGCCGTCCGCACCGAGATCGAAGGCGAGTTCAAACGCCAGCAGTGTATTTTCGGGCGCGTGTCCGCGGGCGCCACGATGGGCGTAACACATCGGCCAGACAGGTCGAGCCGGATCCTGTGCGATGCTGGCCGCGTCCGTGCTCATGTCGCCTCCGTATCCTCAGCCACACTCGTGACGCCCGCATCCTAACACGACTGCGCCACACGCGCCAACCGCATGCCGATCCGCCGCGCTGGCAGAGCGCAAAGCGCCAGCGATGCCCCGTGAGGCGGGATTGCGCTATCTACTATGCCTGGCAGACGCGATGATATACTGCCTGCGGCGACCGCAACGCAGCGATCATCTTCGAGCATACAGAAAGGCACTTTACATGCGGAGCAAAGTAACCGTCGTCGGAGCCGGGAACGTGGGCGCAACGGTGGGCCAGCGCGTCGCGGAACGTGATTACGCGGATGTCGTGCTGGTCGATGTGATTCCCGACATGCCAGCGGGCAAGGCGCTCGACATCCTCGAAGCGGGTCCGGTGCTCGGCTACGACTCGCTGGTTATCGGCTCGAATGGCTACGACGAAACCGAGAACTCTGATATCGTCGTCATCACGTCGGGCATCGCGCGCAAGCCGGGTATGAGCCGCGATGACCTCATCCGCACCAATCAGGGCATCGTCACACAGGTGACGCAGGAGATTGTGAAGCGCTCGCCCAACGCCATCCTCATCTGTGTCACGAACCCGCTCGACGCGATGGTGCAGCTCGCGTACACGGTTAGTGGATTCCCTCGCCAGCGCGTGATGGGCATGGCGGGCGTGCTCGATACCGCGCGCTTCCGCACCTTCATCGCCCAG
>CAYRVF010000193.1:0-5809 GCA_964427535.1 uncultured Ktedonobacterales bacterium | reverse complement strand
TTCCAGCGGTTCCGAGCGAGGCGGCGAGAATCGAGCGACTTCGTTTCACCGTATGTTTCTCCTGATGAGCGGGCTGCCGGATGGCAGCATCGCGGATGTCGGCGTGCCGGACAGCGCGCTACCGAGCGCAGAGCACGACGGGGCCGTGCTGGGGCGGGTAGCTAAATCCGGCGGGACGGATTCAGGGGATAACGGGCGCGTCTGCGAACGCGCGGACATCAACAGCTCGCTGTTTCCAGTGTGGTGGAGACGCTCCTTTCGTGTTGCTTGTCGCGCGCGATCCATCGCAGCGTTTTTCAACCCCTCCGCAGCATGTCCCGGCCGCACTGCTCCGTATCCACAAGAACACGGAGTGCGGTGACGCGACAGGAGATGGGAACAAGTATACTGACGGCTAGGCTGGCTGTCAAGGGCTGTACAAGAGACGACGGGGTCCGATACAGAGGGAGCGGATGGCGGCTCTGCAAGGCTGGAGTAGGGGACGACGGGCTAATGCCCGGTGTGAAGAGGCGACGAGTGGGGGGATGTGGCTTTAGCCGCCACGACCGTGCGCCGGCCATTTATGGCCGCGAGCGCACTTATTCTTCCATACCTGTAGCTAATTGGGCCTCCAGCTCCGCGCGTAGCACCTGCCAGCGCTCGTGGCGGGTCATCAAGTTCTGCCGCATCTCTTGCAATCCCGCCTGTTTCTCATCCACCAGACGCAGCAGATGCGTGTTCTGCTTCTCCAGCCGGTCCAGCCATTCCAGGCGATGCTGGGGATCCGTCTCGTTCTCCCACGCGGCACGCACGTGCTCGCGCTCCTCTTCGGCATGGGCGATCTCGCGAATCTCGGCCAGCGAGAAGCCCAGCAAATCCTTTAGACGCTTGATGCGCTCCAATTCCTGGATGTCATGCTCGCTATACAGCCGATAGCCGCCCTCGGTGCGGCCTGGCGCCGCCAGCAGCCCAATCTCTTCATAGTAGCGCAGCGTGCGTTTGGTCAGCCCCGTACGCGCGGCCACCTGCTCGATGCGCGCGTACTCCTCACCGCTCGCGCCAGCCGGATCCGTCTGCGAGCGCCGGACTGGCCCGCTCTTTATCGTCCCGTGAAGATCATTTTCCGTTACCATGCCCGCCACCTTCTGGCTCCATCGCCCGCGGTGGCGCACGCCCCTCGAGCGCTCCGCCGGGTATTCTTATTCTGCCACACCATAGTCGTCTCTATTATAACATTTCCGTTCGCGTGAGTGTTATGGATGTTGCTGAGCGTTCTGCCAGTCCCTGCCGTTTGCCGGTCCGCCATTCCATCGTGTAGAATCGAAGAAGAACCGCCATCTCGAGCGGTGGAGACTATGCCAAACAGCGGAAGCGAGGTGTGCGCGTGCGGAACGGCGCCGATGCTGCCGGTTGCACCGTTGAAGACCAGGCACACGCAAGAGCTGACTCGTGCGCTGACTCGTGCTATGAAGACGAGTGGCCCGATCGCCCGCGAGAGGCATGCGGCGTCTTCGGGATCTACGCTCCGGGCGAGGATGTCGCCCGCATTACCTACTTCGGCTTGTACGCTTTGCAGCATCGCGGGCAGGAGAGCGCCGGCATCGCGACCAGTGACCGCACCCGCATGCACCTGCACCGCCAGATGGGTCTGGTCGCGCAAGCGTTTACCGAGCAGGATCTCGTCGGCTTGCCTGGCTCGCTCGCCATCGGCCACACACGGTACTCCACCACCGGGTCCAGCCGCATCGAGAATGCGCAGCCGTTCGTGCTCGACAGCTCGCTCGGTCCCTTCGCGCTGGCTCACAACGGCAACCTTACGAATACCGATGTGTTGCGCGAGCGGCTCCTTTCCGACGGTGAAACACTTCAAACCACGAGCGATAGCGAGATTATTGGACGGCTGATTGCGATTGCTCCGGGCGCGACGTTCGTCGAGAAGCTGCGGCGGGTCATGCCTACCCTTCAGGGCGCCTACAGCCTCACCATCCTGACGCGCGACAGTGTCATCGGCGTCCGCGATCAGTATGGCGTCCGCCCACTCACCATTGGCCGCATGCAGGATCACTGGGTGCTGGCATCCGAGACATGCGCCATCGAGACGGTCGGGGGCGAAGCGGTCCGCGATGTGGTGCCCGGCGAGATCGTCGTGCTCGACGGCAGCGGAACGGATGGTATGCATGCGCATACCGGCATCGCGCCGGTCGCGTCGGGCGCATGCCTCTTCGAGTACATCTATTTCGCTCGTCCCGACAGTTGTATCAGCGACCGGTCGCTCTACCTCGCCCGCCAGCGCATGGGCGCCAAGCTCGCCGAAGAGTTTCCCGTCCCCGCCGACATCGTCATCGGTGTACCCGACTCCGCAACGCCCGCTGCCGCAGGCTATGCGGCGGCTCGGAGCCTGCCGTACGCCGACGGCCTCATCAAGAACCGCTACATCGGGCGCACCTTCATCCAGCCCGACCAGCGGCTGCGCCAGCTTGGCGTGAAGATGAAGTTCAATGCGCTCGGGGCCGTCCTGGGCGGCAAGCGTGTCGTCATGATTGATGATAGCGTCATCCGCGGCACGACCGTGCGCCCACTGGTGAAGATGCTGCGCGACGCGGGCGCCGCCGAGGTGCACCTGGGCATTACGTCGCCGCCGTTCCGCTGGCCCTGTTATCTGGGGCTGGATGTCGCTCAGCGCGATCAGCTCATCGCGGCTCGTCTGCCCGACGTCGCGTCCATCGCGCGAGAAATCGGTGTGGACGGCCTGCACTATCTAAGCCTCGACGGACTCATCGCGGCCATTGATCTGCCCCGGTCGCGTTTCTGCACCGGCTGCTTCACCGGGCGTTATCCCATGCCGGTGCAGATGTCGCTCCCCGACCGCCTGTCGTTGGAGCGCGAGCTAGCCGCCGAGCTTCCGGTCGGATAGCATCAGGTAGCACACGAAGAGGTATTCACATGCCGAGCATTCGCGACGCGCTAGGTCGCTTCCTCGCCATTCCCGGCGTGCGCGCCGCCGTACTGGTGGGTCGCGACGGTCTGCCCATCGAGGAGATCGGCCGGGGCGACGTGCGCTTCCTAGAATCGCTTGGCGCCATGGGCGCCAGCGCCCTCGGCACGGCGGAGGCGCTGGCCCGCGAGCTAGCCGGCGGCCAGACAGTCGCGGCGATCCTCGAATACGAGGACGCACTGGTGAGCGTAGATCCCCTTGGTGAGTTCGCCGCCGTGGTGACGCTCGCCGAAAACGCCGCGAGTCTCGGCACCATCCGCCAGATGGTGCGCTCCAGCCGGGACGATCTGCTGCGCTTGCTCAACACGATGTGAAGGATTCGGACAGATATAAAGGAGGATCGATGAGCACCTCAGCCGATGCCTACGCTGGTGCGGGTGTCAATCTGGACGCCGCCGACAACGCCAAGCTGCGCATGCGCGAAGCCGCTCGCGCGACCCACGGACCGGAGGTATTGGCAGGGCTGGGTGGCTTCGGGGGACTCTTCTCCCTGAGCGCGATCGGGATGCGCGACCCAGTGCTGGTCTCTTCGATAGACGGCGTCGGCACCAAGCTAAAGCTCGCCTTCGCCCTCAATCGCCACCGCTCCGTCGGCGCCGATCTCGTGGCGCACTGCGTCAACGACATTCTCGTCTGCGGCGCGCACCCCCTCTTCTTTCTCGACTACCTCGCCCTCGGCGCCATGGATGGGGATCAGGCCGTCGAGGTCGTCTCCGGCGTCGCGGAGGGCTGCCGGGCCGCCGGCTGCGCGCTCGTCGGCGGTGAGACTGCTTCTATGCCCGGTTTCTACGCTCCGGGAGATTACGATCTCGCAGGGTGCATCGTAGGCATCGTCGAGCGCGAGCGCATCGTGAGCGGCGCGACCATCCAGACCGGCGACGCGGTGGTCGGACTGCCTTCCGCCGGCCTGCATACGAACGGCTTCTCGCTTGCACGCAAGGTCTTCGCGAGCGACGATCTCTTCTCCTATGTGCCGGAGCTTGGCCGTACTCTTGGCGACGAGCTGCTCCAGCCGCACCGCAGCTACCTGCATAGCGTTCGCCCGCTGCTCGAAGCCGGGCTTGTGACGGGCATGGCGCACATCACCGGTGGCGGGTTGGTAGATAACTTGCCCCGTGTCGTGCCAGACCGCTTCGCTGTGGCGCTGGATGCGCACGCCTGGGACATTCCCCCCATCTTCCGCCTCATCCAGGCACGCGGGAATGTCGCCTGGGGTGAGATGGTGCGCGTCTTTAATATGGGGCTGGGCTTCGTGCTTTTTTGCCGCCCATCCAACCTGTCGGAGGTGCTGGAGAGCACGCGCGACGCCGGGGCGCAGCATGTGGGCACCGTACGCGAGCGGCAAGAAAACGAGCCGCGCGTGGTTGTGGAGGGGCTGGCATGACCTCTTCCATCATGCCACTGCCACCACCAGACGCGGGACAGGGAGTGCAGTCCATCGGTGTTCTCGTGTCTGGGCGTGGAAGCAACATGGAGGCGATATTCGACGCTATCGAGCGCGGGTCGCTCCGCGCACGTGTCGGCATCGTCATCTCCAGCCGCGCGGATGCGCCTGCCCTGGCGAAAGCCGCTGCCAGGAGTGTCCCAACCCGCGTAGTCGCTCCTCGGTCTTACGGCTCTCGCGCGGAGGAAGGGGTTGCTATTGTCGCGGCGCTGCGCGAGGCCGACGTTGATCTCGTCGTGCTCGCCGGCTATGCCCGTATCTTCGATCCATGCGTCGTGCGCGCCTATCCGTATCGCATCCTCAACATCCATCCGTCGCTGCTGCCGGCTTTCGCGGGCGGCATGGCTCCGCGTCCCCAGTGCGACGCCCTGGAAGCGGGCGTCAAGGTGAGCGGCTGCACCGTCCACTTTGTGACGGAAGAGGTGGACGCCGGACCCATTCTCATGCAAGCGCCCGTGCCCGTTCACGACGACGACACTGTGGAGTCGCTTTCGGCCCGGATTCTGGAGCAGGAGCACCACGTGCTCCCTCAGGCTATCGCGCTGGCGCTGTCGGGCCGCCTGCGCATCGAGGGTCACCGCGTGCTCACCCAATAGAAAACCCCCTCTTCCCGTTGGGAGAGGGGGCAAAGGTGGGAATCCGGCTTACCAGTCGCGCTCGCGGCGGGCACGATCGCGGTCCCGGCCCCGCTCATGGCGATGGAAGCTGCTGCTGTTCTCGTCATCCTCGGCAGGCGGATAATTTGCTGGGCCCTGGAAGCTCAAACCGCCGCGACTATAGTCGTCGCGGCCGCCACGCCCGCTGTAATCATCCCGGCCGCCACGGCCATAATCGTCCCGGCCGCCGCCGCGGCCACCATAGCCACCGCGATCCCGGCCGCCACCACCACCACCGTAGCCACCGCCACCGCCATAGCTACCGCCGCCGCCGTAGCCACCGCGATCCCGGCCGCCACCGCCGTAGCCGCCGCCACCACCGCGCGGGCCGCGCTCTGGTCGCGCCTGCGCCTCATTCACACGAATCGTCCGGTTGCCAACCATCGTGCCGTTCAGGCCCGCGATGGCGTTGCTCGCCGCTTCGTCGGTCGCCATCTGGACAAAGCCGAAGCCCTTGCTCTGGCCCGTCTCGCGATCTGTCACGACGGTTGCTTCGACGACATCTCCAAACACGCTAAAAAGCTGAGAAAGCTGCTGACTGTCAGCAGTGTAGGGCAGGTTCCCTACGTAGATACGGGTCGCCACTCAGGCTCCTTCGAACTTCCCTCATCACGCGGCCTGCGCCGCATGACGATCTTCATCGCGCCGGCCCCTTGGAAGCCGGCATCTTCAATACATACAATCCGTACGCAATACGGGGCGTCGCTCGACAGACGCATCTGAGGTACGGCACAC
>CAYRVF010000192.1:0-6272 GCA_964427535.1 uncultured Ktedonobacterales bacterium | reverse complement strand
TCGAGCAGGTCTTCATCCCAATCGGCGCCGATGCCCAGCGGATAGATGCCGATGCCCGCCGCGCCCGCGTCATCGGCGATGCGGCGGCAGCGGTCGGCGTCGCCGTAGGTCACGCCGTCGGTCAGCAGCACCATACGATTGACGTGCTGGGGCGAGGCGTTCTTGCGAAGCTCGGTGAGCCCCACACTCATGCCAAGCGACATGGCTGTGCCGCCGCCATCCTTGATGCCGCTGACGAGCGACTTGATGCGCGCCTTGTCGCTCGCGGGCTGGGCCGGCACGACGACCTGCACGTTATCGTCGAAGACCACCACCGAGACGATGTCGTCTGGCTGCATGCGGTCGACGACGAGGTTCACCGCGTCTTTGACCGCCTTGAGCTTGGCGCCCTTCATCGAGCCCGAGTGATCGAGCACCAGGGCAAAGTTGAGCGGCATGCGCGTCTGTATCGTCGTGACGACGGGGCGCGCTTCTACCAACACATACACGAGCTGACTGCTGCCGGTGGCCTGGACTCGCTCACGTCCCACCTGACAGACTACCTGGACCTCACCGGCCATTGTATCTCGTTCCTTTCGTCGGCACATCGCCGCGTCGCGCGTGTCTGCGTCGTCCGCACATCCGGCCGTCGTATCGAAAGATCGTTCTAACGCGTCTACGCGCCGACGCTTTGCGGGTTGCATGTCGCCACGTGCCGACGGCTCACTACGACGCCCAACGCCCGGCTAGCCGTCGATGGCAACGAGCACCGCCGTGATGTTATCCTCGCCGCCGTTCGCGTTCGCGGCCGCCACTAGCGCATCGCACGCCTGCTGCAGGTCTGGCGTCTCGGCGAGGATGTGGGCGATTTCGTCGTCGCGCACCATCTCCCAGAGGCCATCCGAGCAGAGCAGCAATCGCATGCCAGGGGCCAGCCGCTGGACGAACATGTCTACCTCGATCTCCGCATCATTGCCGATACTGCGAAAGATCTGGTTGCGCTGCGGATGCGTGTAGCGCTCTTCTGGCTGAATCAGGCCGCCCGAGATGAGCTGCTCGACCAGCGAGTGGTCGGTTGTGATGCGCCGCAATCCGGCCTCGTCGTACACGTACCCGCGACTGTCGCCGAGATTGGCGACGCACGCCGATTCGCCATAGAGAAGCGCCGCGACCAGGGTCGCCCCCATGTCGGCCTGGGACTCCTCGTTGGCGGCGTAGAGCGCGGTGTTGGCCGCACGCGCGGCTTCGGTGAGGATGTGCTCCATCCCTTCGATCGTCGCCTGGCCATCGGCAGGCATCCCCAGGAACGGCAGCGTGACACTGCGAATAACGTGCTCGATCACGGTGCGCACGACCAGACGACTGGCATCCTGGCCGTTGGCATGGCCGCCCAGCCCATCCGCGACGACCGCTAGCGCGACCGGCTGCGCGTGTGAATCGAAGTTGAGCGTAAGCGAGAAGGTGCCGGAGCTGTCTTCGTTGCGCTCGCCCATGCGTGTCTGGCCGACGTCCGTGGCCGAGGCGACCGCGATGCGCGCGCCCAACGGGAAGCGCGGCGGCTCAGCCTCGCGCGCGACCACGCGGTAGGCACGCCCGCGCTGGGCGAACGTGCGGATGTCCGCTTCGGCCTGAGCACCGTCATGCGACTGGGTCTGCGCTGTAGTGGCGTCATCCTCACCCAGCTGCTGCTCGCTCGGGACCTCGGCGCGCTCGTAGAGCAGGTAGTCGCGCGAGAGCATATCGGCGCCGCACTCGCGGCAGTAGCGGTCGGAGGCAGCGGTCGCGCCGTACTCGGTGCCGCATGACCAGCAACGCTCGTAGCCTTGCAGGTCCGTGACGCGGTACACGTTCTCGGCGTCGGGGCCGGCTGCCTCTGACTGCACGAGCGCCTCCACGCGGTAGCGCCCGCCGACGATCAGGCTCACCGGCAGGGGCCACGGCAGGTCGTCTGGCAGGGCGGACTCGTCGCCGATGTCCACATTCGGTAGCTCCGGCGCGATCCCCGCCGCCGCGAGTGTCGCGTACTCTTGCGTCTCGGCCTCGGTCCAGTCGGAGGGAAGCACAGCCGACGACGCCGCTCGCCCCGACAGCGGGACGGTGGGCGCATCGTCTGCCCCGTCGGCGTTGGCGGTCTGCCCCTCGCCATTTGCTGTCGGCGCCTCGTCCTCAGTCTGAGATGGAGCGTCGGCCGCTGGGGCGCTCTCCGGTTGCGGCTCAGACTCCGTCTCTGTCGTCGGGAGCTCCGACGTGATCACCACCGCATCCGGCGACGTATCGCCGGACTCGCCTCCAGAGTCTGTCTCGCCCGTGGGGAGGGACGCCTCTTCGTCACGATGTCGCGGCACTCGTGATGGCCTGGGTACGCGACCATTGGACCTCTCAGTGTCATGGACGCCAAGGGCGCCCCCCGGTGGCGCGGAGGTCGGCGAATCCAGGACCTCCTCAGCATCCTGCGCGAGGACCGCGGACGGCACGATCTCAGCGTCCGAAGGCTGCACCGCGCCGCAGCGATTGCAGAATCGCGCCACATCGCGGAGCGTCGCGCCGCAGTTTGGACAGACCTTCATAACTCCTCCTCTATCCTCGTTGATATCTTGTCGACAGTGTCGAGGGACGCCCAGCCGGACGGCCAGTGTTCGGCACGACGGGCGCACAGCGCGCAGGTCCCAGGCCAAAATGGACCTGGCCTGAGAGTGCTCGCATCGGTGGCGAACGCCCGGCGCTACCTGCGGGCGGCGCTCGTCTCCAGATTGCGCAGCCGTCTCCGGGCATCCGCGTGCGACGGGTCGAGCGCTAGCGCGCGCTTGAACGCATCGCGCGCGCCAGAGCGGTCCCCGGCACGCAGCAGCGTTCTCCCTAGCCCTACATACGGGCGAGGGTCGTTCGGGGTGAGAGCGACGGTATCGCGGAAGTCGCCCTCGGCCTGGGCAAGCTGGCCCTGTTCGAGACAGACCAGTCCGAGCTGGTAGGCAATCTCCGCGTCTCGCGGCGCCTGGGCGCGTGCCCGCGTAAGCGCGATCTGCGCTTCGGGGAATCTGCGCGCCGCCAGCCAGGCCGTGCCCTCGCCCAGCAGCGACTGTGCCGTGGGGCGCTTGCGGCTGGCCTGGGCGTATGCGTCGGCGGCCTCGACGGGGCGTCCGAGGCGCGTGTGGGCCTGCCCGAGCAACATGTACGTGTCGTAGGTGGCGTATCCCTGGTCGACGGCTGTCTGGCAGACCTGCACCGCGCGCTGATACTTCCCCGCCGCGAAGAGCGTCGTGGCCTTCTGCGCCTGCAACTGTGCGCTCGACGTCACCACGCGTGTGACCGGCGCGGCCTGCACTGTCGCCGCCCCCGGCGGTTGCAGTCGCGCGCCATCGCGGGCGCAGTATTTCGCCGAGCTCCGGTTTAGATGGCCGCAGCGTGGGCAGCGTGCCATGCCGCCCGCCGAGGGAGCCGTGCGAGACGAAGCGGACGCGGGCGAACTGCTCCTAACCACCTTTGGAGCGGGCAGCGCGTTGAGTGCGGAGCGAAGCGCGGATTGCAGCTCACCCGCCGACTGGAAGCGCAGGGCGGGAATCAGCTCCATCGCGCGGATGACGATGCGCTCGGTCGCCTCGCTCAGCGCGGGATTGAGCCGTCGTAGCACGCCGGCCTTGGGCGTCTCGACGGGGGCAGGCTCGGTGTTGGTCAGTAGGTGAAACATGGTCGCGCCGACGCTGTAGATATCCGAGCGCGCGTCGGTTTGGCCGTGACCGTGATGTTCGGGTGAGGCATAGGTCGCCGTGCCAAGATTCTCAGTGTTGCTGAGCTTGCCAGCCTTATAATGGCGCGCGATGCCGAAATCGATCAGACGCACCTCGCCGCGCGGCGTGACCATGATATTGCCCGGCTTGAGGTCGCGGACGATGATCGGCGGCTGGCGGCCGTGGAGGTAGCTGAGCACGTCGCAGACGTCGATCATCCATGACAGCACGTCGCGCTCGGGGAGCGGCGCGGACGCCTGGGCGAGCCGCTCTTCGAGCGTCGTGCCCGGAATGTACTCCATGACAAGGAAGCGCTGCCCGCCCTCAGTGAAGGCCGCCTCGAAGGCGGGAATGCGCGGTGAGTGCAGCGTCGAGAGCAGCGCGATCTCGTCGTCGAATCGTCGCGCTGCCCAGGCGACATCTTCCGAGGAGGCGGCATCGTCGACGTTGAGCGCCTTGAGCGCCCAGACTTTGCCGGGCGCAGTGAGGTCCTCAACCTGGTAGACGCTTCCCATGCCGCCTTCGCCGAGACGCTTGAGAATGCGAAAGCGCCGCGCCAAGACCGTCCCCGATGTCAGGTCCATGCGGCGGCTCCTACCTGGCGACGCAGCGCACGAGCACAGCGGTAATGTTGTCCTCTCCGCCGTTCTCGTTGGCGCGGTCAATCAGGAGGCGTGTCGCTTCGGCCGGGTCCTGCACCTCGGCGAGAATGCTCTCGATCTGCGGGTCGCGGACCATTTCCCACAGTCCATCGCTACAGAGCAGCAGGGCGTCGCCGTCAGAGAGCTGCTCCGTGAAGATGTCGACGGTGACTTCCGCTTTGCCCGCGCCGAGCGAGCGATAAATCAGGTTGCGGCTGGGATGGTCGTACGCTTCGTCGCGCGTGATCTGGCCCGCCTGGACGAGCTGCTCGACGAGCGAGTGGTCGTGCGTGATCCGCTGGAGCTTGCCATCGTGAAAGAGATACGTGCGGCTGTCGCCGACATTCGCGATGTAGGCGGTGTCGTTGACGATGAGGGCGGCGGTGAGGGTAGACCCCAACCCCTGCGCCTCGTGGTGCTCCATCCCGTATTCGACGACGGATTGGCTGGCGCGCTCGACGGCGGCGCGAAGCTGGTCGGCGTAATGCTCGACGACGACGGTCTCGGCGAGCTGCTGGGTGACGGCGCCTTCGCGCGACTCGCCGTTCGACTCGTCGACATCCGCCTGGGCGATGTCATCTTGCTTCTGGCGCTTGTTGCGGCCCTTGCGTTTGTTGAGGCGGATGGTCGGCTGGTTGGGCGTCGAGGCGAGCAGCGGGGAGAGGGCGTCCTGTAACGTCTCGACGGCGATCTGGCTAGCTATCTCACCCGCGTGATAGCCGCCCATACCGTCCGCGACGACAAAAATGCCAGCGGAGCGCTGGTCGTCCTCGACGATCTGCGTGAACTCGTTGTCTTCGTTCTGCTCACGCTGCCTGCCGACATCTGTGGCTGATGCCGCTAGAAGGCGCAGCGACATGCTGCTCCCCCTCTCCAATCTCTAGGTTCATCGCGACGAACGATGTGTCGGCGCGAGACGTACACGTGAAGGAGGATTCGGATACGAGATGTAGCTCAGTTCGAGCCACTATACCATGAGTTCGTGCCTGGCGGCAAACGCAGACGCGCCCGAACACCGCCCGCAGTACGCGAAGAGGCAGAAGCACGCGATGTGCCTCTGCCTCTTGGAGCACGATCGACCGGGACACCGGCAGCATGCGGACGACAGCCTACGCCTGGACGGGCTGCGTCTCGGCCTCGGCCTCAACGGCCACTGGCAGTGGATACACGCTGACGCGCTTCTTCGTGCGCGAGTCCCACTCGAACTTCACCGTGCCGTCGACTGTCGCGAACAGGGTGAAGTCGCGGCCCAGACCGACATTGCGGCCGGGATTGAACTTCGTGCCGCGCTGGCGCACGATAATGCCACCCGAGCGGACGTACTGCCCATCATAGAGCTTCACGCCAAGATATTTGGGCTTGCTGTCACGCCCATTTCGAGAACTTCCAACACCCTTTTTATGGGCCATGCTCTTCTCCGTCCTTTGCTGCCGTGCTGTCGGTCGTCGTCCGCGTCCACTACTGGTGGAGCGGTTCTCCCGTGTTCCCTAGCGAATGTTAGCCGACGGTCGTCTCGGTCGGCTCCTCGGCGAGACCGAGCTCTTCAAACGCTTCGAGGAGCTTCGCCTCGTAGCGGTTGGCCGCCCGGCGCGCCTGGCGCTCGTAGCGGTGACGCTCTTCGTCGCTGACGAGGCTCTCACCATTGGCCTGAATGTCGGTGACGGTGAGGTAGGTGTAGTCCTGGCGATGGCCGGTCGTGCGGCGATAGCGCTTCTTGGACTTGTAGCGGAAGACGATAATCTTGTCGCCACGGCCTTCGCGCACGACGGTCGCGACCACGCGCCCGCCGGGAACCACTGGAGTGCCGACAAAAGAGTTCTCGTCGGTGGAGACGAACAGCACCCGATCGAGCGAAACCTCAGTTCCCGGCTGGGCGGGCAGCAGCTCCACCTCGACGGTCTGGCCGGGGCTCACCCGATACTGCTTG
>CAYRVF010000191.1:0-6299 GCA_964427535.1 uncultured Ktedonobacterales bacterium | reverse complement strand
AGCTGGCGCAGGTGCTCGGGGTCGGCGACCAGGTCGATCGCCACGATCTTGTCGTCTGTCACGGTGAATACGAAAGCGACACGTGGCTGACCGCCTGGCACCCAGACGGCTCCCAGGGCTCTGTTCATGAGCGCCGGACGTGCTCCCCGCACTATTGTGAACCGCCTGGCGGCGTCCTGCGCGCCATGGACGCCGCTCCACGCGCCCGTGGCCACGCCCGCGTCGTCGGCGCGGAGCACGACCTCTGGATCGAGTATCGCGAGCAGCGCGTGGAAGTGCCCGGCGCGCGAAGCAGTGAGGAAGGCGTCGACCACGGCTCGCTGGGCAGCAAGATCAGCATCGGAGGCCATCGCCGCTGGTCGTCCGACCCGCACCCGGCGCGCGCGGCTTGCGAGTTGCCGCGCCGCGGTTGGCGAGTGCCCGCCGACGGGAGCGATCTCATCGAAGGGCACGTCGAAGAGGTCGTGCAGCACGAACGCGAGGCGCTCGGCCGGAGTCAGGGTATCGAGCACGACGAACCGCGCAAGGCAGACAGCGTCGGCCAGCATTACCTCCATTTCGCCGAATTCGCTCGCCGCCACCTTGGCTCGGATCGCACTTCATGAGGCTCCGCGTCACTTGCCTGGATGACAAGCGCAACAAGAAACCCAGACCGCTACTGGCCTGGGTTCTTGAGGGTTGGAGCGGGAGACGGGATTCGAACCCGCGACCCATTGCTTGGGAAGCAATTGCGCTACCACTGCGCCACTCCCGCGCGCAACTGGAGTATAACGCCTCGGTGCCCGTTCGTCAAGGCAGACAGAGACTGGCCGTTGGGGGCCAGGCGACATCAGCCCGGAGCGTGTGAGCCCCGAATGTCCGTAGTCGTCCATCACGCCCTCTGCTTTCTGTCTGCGGGCTGGGAGTGTGTCGCTGCGGGCGGCCGCGGGTAGGTGGTTGGACGTGGACGTGTATCCACTAGGTACGCGCGCATCCGTCTTCGTCACACATCGTCATTGTAAGCTTGTTGAGGTGGGAGACAAGAGGACGGCCACTCACAACGGTTGGGCGACTGGCGCATCTCTTGCGGCCACCAACGGACGGATGGGCGGTGACCGTCCTCGTCGCGAGAGTGGAGATCACGCGACGGTTCACCACCAGAATCGCGAGGCACGCGACGATGAGTAACACGGACGAAAAGGCCTGGCGGGAGAGTCAAGACACACAAACCGGGGCGGACCACAGTGCTGGCATGCCGGGCGACGGAGCGGGCCGCCGTGAGGATGTTCGCGGCAGTGGTGTCTATCCGGTGTCGGAGGATGAAGGCGCATCACCGGATGCGCCCATTCGGGACGAGGCCTCGTGGGGGCAGGGGGAGCGCGGCGCGGAGGGCTACAACGACTCCGGCGATTCGGAAATATAGCCAGCGATCGGGTGGAGGCCGGTCGGGGTTTGCCATTGGTTGCCCCTGCTAGACGCTGGCCACGTGGCGCTAGCCCTCGCCGGTCGACAGGTCGTCCGTTGCACCGATGCGCGCATACACGCGATCGGACATCGCCCTGACGGCATTCAGCAAGTCGTCGATGTCAAACGGCTTGGCGAGTGTCTGCAGCAGCAGACGTTCGTCCAGTGTGTTCAGTGTCGGGGGGAGCGATTGCGGGCTGGCCGTCATGATCAGATAGCCATGAAGGTCGCGCAGACGGCTATCAGTGATGACGTCCGCGAGGACGCTTAACCCGTCGAGCACGGGCATAAACTGGTCGAGCAAGACGACAAGGCTGGTCTCACTAGCGCGCAACAGATCGAGTGCCTCCTGCCCGTCCGTGGCTTCCAGTACGCTGTACTGGCTGTCCTCTAACGCCAGGCGCAACGTCTCGCGAATGGCGAGGTCGTCGTCGACGACGAGTACGGCTGGCGGGATCCTTTTCGCCAACACTGCCACCTTTTCCCATACATCGGTTGCCCGTCACACACCGGACACCACTACATCACAGCGACTCACAGCCATAGTCCGATTCGCCAGGATACCGGGACTATAAGGCTGCGGCCGCATGGTACGGAGTGTGCTCGTGTCCGGACACCCGTTACAGTGCGACGACGGCGCGCTCCCCGATCGAGCGAGCGAGAATGCCGCGGGTCTGTTCGTAGCCGTCGTCCATCCACCTGCGCGCGCTACTGAAGTCGAGCGCGCCACCGCCGTGCGACGAGGAGAGCCGAAGAATGTGTGTCTCGATTCCTGCGGGCACACGGGCGATGGCGCGGTCGAGGTGGTACTGCGCCATGACCTGGGCCGAGCGCTCCATGACGGCGGCGAGTGGATGGATGGCACTCGGCCTGGGCCGCTCGCCACTGGCGCGGGCAACCTGGTCCCATGAGGCGGACTCGAACTGACCGTCGCCGTAGCCCACGTCGAGCACGAAGAGTCGCCGCGCGCCAAGACGGAGCGCCGTCTCGATGCTCGCGTTGTCTACCGCGCCGCCGTCCACGTAGTCGTTGTCGCGGATGCGCACTGGCGGAAAGATGCCGGGGATTGCCGACGAGGCGAGGATGGCGGGCGCGACAAGCCCACGCGCGAATATCGCCCGCCGGCCGTGAGTAAGATCGGTCGCCACGACGTAGAGCGGTATCCGCAGGTCTTCAAAGGCGGTGTCACTCATGTGCCGCGTGATGAGATCGCGCAGCCCCGTGTCGCTATAGAGGGACGGCGCGCTCTGTGTCACCCGGCGAACCGCCGTCAGGGTGAGCATCCCCGCGAGCGCCTGCTGGCGTGGATAGAGGTACGGCTCGCGCCCGAGCAGCACGCGGGATGTACTCAGGCCATTCCAGACCTCTATCAGACCGCGCACGCCGTCACGTGTGGGGTAGCGGGCGATCCATGAGCCATTCCATGCGCCGATAGAGGTCCCGACGATCACGTCGGGTCGCTCACCGGCCTCTAACAGCGCCCGGAGCGCGCCGACCTGCAACGCGCCGCGTGCGCCACCACCGGAGAGGACGAACGCCGTGAAGTTGTGCCACCGTGGACGGTGCGGCGCGGCCGGTTGTGTCTCGCTCACGTCCTCGCTAGCTGGACGTTCCACATGTTCCGCGGCCATCTGATGCGCGTACTCCATTATTCTGTACATCTGTCATATCGTCATCCAGCGGCGGGGTTACCCGCGTCGTCTAGTTCTCTTCTCCTCTATACGCACTGCATCGCTATAGGTAGCATCCGACGTGTGAATGGATGCGTCGACATCTCCAACGCGTCCGCGGTCCCTGCCCGCGTCCGCACCATCTGGGCACCGCACTAGACGAACGTCTAGGCCGGTCGCTGAACGAACGGCGGGGGCTGGCGCGGGCCGGTGTCCTCTATGCTGAAGACAAGTTCCTCTCGTCCGCAGGCTTGTGAGCCCCGCGGAAACGAAGAGGTGACACAGCAAGAGGAGAATTTGGCAATGGCTGAGACAACTGGACAGCAGTCACAGACCTCCGCACTGAGCGGGTTTTCGGATGAGTTGGCGAACGTTGTCGAGCGTGCGGCGCGGTCGATCGTCACCGTCGCGGCGCGGCCCCGGCAGTCCGCTACGGGAATTTTGTGGCGCACGGCGAGCGAGACCGTCATTCTGACAGCGGACCACGTAGTCGAGCGCGAGGACGACATCACCATCACGCTGCCTGACGGGCGCGAGACCAAGGCGCAGCTCGTCGGACGCGATCCTAGCACCGATCTCGCCGTGCTGCGCGCAACGGGCGTTGATCTAGGCACGTCGGCCACCGCCGCGACGATCGGACCCTCACCCCGCGTCGGGAATCTCGTCGTGGCAGTCGGTCGGCCATCTGGCTCGGGGCCGCGCGTCTCGTTTGGCGCGGTCAGCTATATCGACGGCCCACGTCGCACCTGGCAGGGCGGCGAGATGGAGGGCATCATCTATGCCGACGTGACGCTCTATCCCGGCTTCTCGGGTGGCCCGCTGATTGATCTCGCTGGCCGCGTCGTGGGGTTGAACAGCTCGCGTCTGACACGAGCAAACAGCACGGCGATCCCGGTGGTCACACTGGAGCGTGTCGTCAATACGCTGTTGACCCACGGGCGTGTGCGCCGCGGGTATCTCGGTGTCGGCACGCAGCAGGTGCCGCTGCCGCCCGCGCTCGCGCAGAAGGCGGGCGTCTCGCAGGAGAGCGCGCTTCTCGTGGCCACGGTTGAGCCAGGCAGCCCGGCCGACCAGGCGGGTCTGCTGATCGGTGACATCATCGTCAGCATCAACGGTCAGTCGCTGTCCGATGTGGAGGCCCTGCGCGCGCAGCTCAGTGGCGACCGGCTCGGCCAGACAGCGACCCTGCGGATTCTGCGCGGCGGCGAACCGCGTGACGTGCAGGTGACGATTGCTGAGCGGCAGTAGGTCTGCCTTCGCGACACGAGACACGGAGGGCCAAACGCGCCCTCCGATGCAGATGGAAGAGGACGTTGCACATGGCAACTGAAATATTGTCGGCTACGGTCGCGCTCTCCGACAGCGCGGCGGAGGTCGCGGCGCGGGTCCGGAGAAGTCTGGTGCAGGTGCGGGCCGGTCGGGGCGGCATTGGCTCGGGCGTGATCTGGCGCACGTCGGCGCCCGATGCGAACGGTGTGGTCGAGGCCATCGTGATCACGAACGCGCACGTGGTTCGCGCGGGACGCGGCACGACCTTTACCCTGAGGCTGGAGGACGGCCGCGAGATCGAGTCGTCACTTGTGGCGGTTGATCCCTCACATGACCTGGCGTCGCTCAAGCTGCGCGCGACGGGACTTGTGCCCGCCGAGATTGGCGATTCGCAGGCGCTGCGTGTCGGCGAGATCGTCGTCGCGGTTGGCAACCCGTTCGGGCGTGAAGGTGCCGCCACGCTCGGCGTGGTCGCGGCGCGCGCTCCAGTGGACCCGGATATCGCCGTCGAGCCGGTCGAGCCAGCCGAGCCAGCGGAAGGGTCGGCACCCGCGCCGTCCCAGCCGCGACCAGATACGCCGGGCCGCTTCGGACCGTGGAGCCTGCCGCGCATCGACCTGATTCAGGCGGATATCAGCCTCTATCCGGGGAACTCGGGTGGTCCGCTAAGTGACGCGCGCGGGCGCGTCATGGGCATCAACGCGATGATCGGCGGCGGGCTGGCATTCGCGATTCCGAGCTGGGTCGTCGAGCGGTTCCTCGCGGAGGCTGACCAGGCGGGCACGCGGGTCTACCTCGGCGTGCAGGTGCTGACGGCGCCGCTGACACCATCGCTGCGCCAGCGACACGCGCTCCCGCAGGAGACCGTGGCACTGGTGGCGGTGGTCGAGGAAGGTAGCCCCGCACAACAAGCCGGGATGCTTGCCGGAGACATCGTGCTCTCGGTGGACGGCATACAGATTGGCGATGCCGAGCAGCTCGTGCGCGTGCTCAATCGGGGGCAGGGCGAGCGTACGCGGCCACGCATGCTTGCGATGCTCCGTGGCGGTGAGCGCATGGATCTTTCGCTCGTTCCCGAGCTGCGCGCCGCCGCGTAGGCTTGCAGAGCCCGATACATCTGATAGAGACTGTGAGCGGCTGCCGGAAGGAAAACTCCTGCCGGTGGCCGTTCGCGGCGTTTGCCGCCGGTTCCCTTACTGAGCGGCGCGAGAAGAGGAAGGCGGCGACAGCCATGCGCATCTTCGTCCTGTCGGCGTATCCTGCTGTGCGTGCCGGTCTGGTCGCCGTCGTGCGTGGGCAGCCAGGGTGGGAAGTCACCGGCGACGCCGCGCCCACCACGACGCCTCCCGCCCAGGCGACGGCACAGCCGACGCCAGGCGAGGAACGTACCACCGAGCCGCCAGACATCGTGCTCGTGGATCTGGACGGCATCGAGACCGCAGACACAGTCGCGCAGTGGACCTCCGCGCTGCGTCCGGCGCGGGGTGTGCTCGTACTGGCGCCACCAGGACTGCAGGGGGCACGGGGCAGGGCGAATCCCGATGCGCTACGCACGCTCGAAGAGCTGGCACATCTTGCGAACGAACAGAGGCTGGCCTTCGGCGCGCTGCTGCGTGACGCGACCGCGGACGAGATACTGGCGGCTGCCGGAGCCGTTGGCGGCGGACTTGTCGCACTCGATCGGCGGCTCGCGACGGATATGCTCGCGCCGCCCGAGCGGATGCCAGTCGCCGAGACGGAGCGGCTCGTTCCGACTTCCGAGGTGCTGACGGCTCGGGAACTCGAAGTGCTGCAACTGCTCGCCGAGGGGCTACCCAATAAGCTGATCGCTCAGCGACTGCACATCAGCGAACACACCGCTAAGTTCCACGTCTCCGCGATTCTCACCAAGCTCGGCGCCGCCAGCCGCACCGAAGC
>CAYRVF010000190.1:0-6339 GCA_964427535.1 uncultured Ktedonobacterales bacterium | reverse complement strand
GCCCGGCGACGGACGTCTACGCGCTGGCCGCGCTGACCTACACGATGCTCACGGGGGAACTGCCCTTCGGCGAAGGGCCGTACGGCGAGGTGCTGCGGCGGCAACTGCTCGGGCGCCCGAAGGCGCTGCGCGCGCTGCGGCCGGACCTCCCACCGCGCGTCGAGCAGACCATCGCGCAGGCGCTGAGCCCGGATCCGTCGGCGCGCCCGGCGACAACGGGCGAATTCGCCCAGGCGCTACGAGCGGCGGCGCGCAACCGGGCGCTCGGCGACGCGACGACCATCGGGGCGGCGCCGACGACGCGCGGCGCGGGGGTCGCGACGAGCGCGCTACAACCCTCGGCGCGTGCTCCATTCCCGACGCATGAGGCGCCGACGATCTTCGACGCGGCGGCGCTGTCGGCCGAAGTGGACGGCGCGGGAGGCGCGGGAGGCGCAACGCCGGAGTGGCCGGGCGGCGGGGGCTACGGCGGCTTCCGGCCGGCGGCCCGCGATTGGGGCGATGGGCCGCGGCGGCCGCGCGGAGGTGTGATCGCGCTCGGCGCTATCGCCGCGCTGGTGGCGGTATTGGCCTTCGTGGGGGTATTGTCGGCGCTCGGGGGTGGAGGGCTATTGGGCTCGCCGCTCGCCGGCGCCAAGGCGACCCCGACGGCGACGTCGCTGCCGACCGCGACGCCGCTACCAACCGCGACGCCGATGCCCACGGCAACGCCGGTGATAAACTGGCTGAGCGTCAATCCGGCGAGCGTCTCGCTGGGCTGCAGTAGGCAGACGAAGAAAGCGCAGATCGTGCTGTCGAACCTGGGGCCGGAGAGCGTGGACTGGAGCCAGAGCGGGCCGTTCTTCGGGGGTGGTGTGTCGGTCGTGCCGTCGAGCGGGCAGCTCGACCCCGGAGAGCACACGACGATCACGATCACGAACACGTCGCTCTTCTTCGGCAACAGCGGCGCCATCTCGTTCAGTGCGTCGGATCCGCGGGCGGGGGCGCCGGCGGCGGTGAGCTATCAGACGTCGTCATGCTAGCGCGCCGGGCCATTGCCTCATAGCTGCGTGATCATTCTCCCGGCGAGCGCGTCGATTCGATTGGAACGTCCGCAGGCCACCGAGACGGAGCTGGTCGCCTTCGCGCGCGAGCGGCTGGCAGGTTACAAAGTGCCGCAGTCGGTGCGCTTCGCGGAGCAGTTGCCCAAGTGTGCGGTGGGCAAGGTGCTGCGGCGGGCGGCGCGCGATCCCCTGTGGCAAGGGGGCGCCCGCGGCCGATCTTAAGGCAGCCGAGGGGTAGCACGCTTCGTGCATCCCGCACAGCGCGTCGGCGGCACCAATTGCCATCGGCCAGATGTGCTTGCCCGTCTGCACAGGTGCCTTCGCGAGCGGACGCGCTCTGCGCGGGATCGTGGCCGTACGCTGGGGAGCCGCGCCCTTGCGGATATTGAGGTGTTCAGAGGCTTTCCGCCTCTTGCCATGTACCTGTGGCTGTTGTACTACTCAGGGCGAGCGCAGCAACCGGGGCGTCCAACGCGCGGCGTGCGACGGCGCCGCGCGTTGTCAGTCCTGCTCCCGACACGTGATGCTGATGGGCGATGGTGCGGGCTGGGAACGGGATCGGAGGCGTTGCGATGGCGAGCCAACGCTCATCATTTGGCACGTTGTTGAGGCGTCACCGAATGGCCTGCGGCCTCACGCAAGAAGATCTGGCCGCAGCGTCTGGACTGAGTCCGGACGCCATCGGGACGTTGGAGCGGGGCACGCGCCGCGTGCCGCGCCGAGATACGGCCGAGTTGCTGGCCGATGCCCTCTCCCTCGGAGATGCTGACCGCGCTGCGTTTCTGAGACAGGCTCGGTTGCGATCCGACGGTGCCGACTCCCCCACCCGTGCGCCGCGTCCGGCGGCTCGCGCCGAAACACCCCCGTGGCCCACTGGCAATTTTATCGGCGCGCTACCCGAGGAACCACTTGTGGGGCGTGCTAGCGAATACCAGCGACTGACCGCGATGCTCGAGAAGGTCGCGGCGGGCGACGGGAACGTCGTGCTTCTCGCTGGCGACCCGGGCACAGGGAAAACGCGTCTGGGCCAGGAGATATTGGTGACGGCCTGGAGGCAAGGATTCCATGTCTTACCCGGCCGCTGCTACGAGACGGCACAGTCGGTCCCCTATTTTCCGTTTCTCGAAGCCCTCGCGGCGGCGTACGACGCCGCTTCCCCGCGACTGCGCGCACGCATCCCAACAGACTTCCCTGAGTCGGCGCGCCTCTTCGCCCAGATGTCCGCCGATGCGCCGGAGCGCTTGTACGAACACGGCGAGCGGTTCCGTTTGATGCGCGCCGTCACGCGCTTCGTGCAGGCCTTCGCCGAAGAGGCGCCGCTGGTACTCGCGCTCGACGATCTGCAATGGGCCGATGACGCCAGCCTCGACCTCATGCTCCATTTGGCGCGTCAGGCGCGCGGGTCGCGTCTGCTGATCCTGGGGCAATATCGCGCTATCGAGGTCCATCGGCAGCATCCGCTGGAGGCGACACTCCTGGCATTTGCCCGTGAGCGGCTGGCAGAGCGCCTGCAACTGCGCCCGCTCGCCCTGCAGGGAACAGCGGACTTGATCGCCGCGCTCCTGAAGGAAGCGTCTGTCGGTGAGGAGCTCGTGGCGGCCATTCACGAGCAGACCGAAGGGAATCCTTTCTATGTGCAAGAAGTCGTGCAGGCCTTGCGTGAACAAGGAGACCTGATCATAGCGGAAGGGCGGTGGCGGGCGCACAACTCTCGTACGCCGATTGTTCCCGAGAGCGTGCGCTCCGCCATTGGAGTGCGCATCTCGCGGCTGGACCCGCGCACCCAAGAGGTGCTGCATGCGGTCAGCGTGCTCGGCTATGTTTTTCGCTTCGACGACGCGCTCCATCTAGGACTCTGGGACGAGACGGCACTGGAAGAGTCCCTCGCGGAAGCGACACGCGCGCACATTATCCGTGACGCCGATCGCGACGGATTTACTTTCGAGCATGTCCTGATACAACAGACCTGCTATGCCGAGCTGCGCTCGAGGCAGCGGCGGCACCTGCATAGAGCGGCGGCGGAAGCGATCCTGCGCGATCGTCATCATGCCCGGCGGTCGGCAGAGCTCGTCCGCCATTTCGGCGAGAGCGACCAGCCCGAGCGTGCGTTACCCTTCGCGTTGCGGGCTGGCGCCGAGGCGGAACGCGTGTACGCACACAGCACCGCGTTGGACGCCTACCGCCTGGCGCTGGACCTCGCGCGCGACCAGGAAGATTCAGCTTCCGTTGCCCATGCCTGCGAACAGGGCGGAATCATCAGCTATGTGCTCGGACGTTTTGACGACGCGATCGCATTCCTGAGCGAGGCCCTCGCTATTCACCGCGCCCAGGGACACGACGACGAGGCGGTGCGGGTGGCGGCGCACCTGGGGCAGGTGCACTGCCATCGTGGAACGATAGCGGAAGGACTCGCCCTGGTCGAAGGCGTGTTCTCGACCACATCCACGGAGATATCGCCCCGCTCCCTCGCGTTAGCCTATCTGGCGCTCGCGCGGCTGCACACCCTGTCGCGCCGCGCTCACGATGCCAATCTTGCGGCCGCACTGCGGGCACTCAGCTACGCGCAACAGGCCGGTGATGCGGCCCTGCAGGCCCACGCCGAGATGCGTGTGGCCACGGCCACAGCCAGCGCAGTATCGCTTGCCGAGGGGCGGCGCATGGAGGAGCAGTGTATCGCGCGTCTGGAAGCGCTCGGCCTCCTCTCCGTCTTGACGGTGGCGTATAACAATCTCTCCTGCACGTGCTATCCGAAAGCAGAATGGGATCGTCATCTCATGTATGCCGAGCGCGGTTTCGACGTGGCCGCCAGGACCGGCGACGTTGTGTTCATCTGTCACTTCACCTGGATTCGTGGGGAAAATGCCTTCTTTCGTGGGCAATGGCCCCGGGCGCGTGTGCTGTGGGAGTCCATTCTGGCGACCCCGGAGTTCCAAAGCGAGCAGATGCTACCCGAGGTGCTGCTGTTCATGGGGTGGCTTTCGCTGTGCGAAGGCGGCGACTCCGAGGCTCGGGAGTATTTTGCGCGCCTTGAAGCTCGCCCTGGCTTAAAACCAGAAGAACGAGGCCGCATGCTGCTCTGTCAGGCCGAGCACGATTTGCTGGCCGGGCGACCTGAGGCCGCTGAGGAGCAGCTCTCCCGTGTCGCGATGGACGGCGATCTCATGAGGCTGGAGTTCGAATCGCACATCTGGGGCGATCGAGCTCTGCTCCAGGCGTGGGCGTGGCATCTCGGGGGCGACACGGTCAAGGCGCGCCAGCTTGTCGCCGAGGTCTATGAGTACGGCAGGGCCCAGGACGACTATTTCGATCATATCGGGGCCGTGGGGATGCTCGCGCTGCTGGCCGAAGGGGACCCTGCCGAGGGAGCGAAGGCTGAGGCGGCGCTGGCGCACGCGCGGATAATCTGCCCAACCGGGCCGACCGCTCATCTCGACGCCAAGACGCTCTATCGCTTCGGAGCGTTGGCTGCCTCGCTCGGGCAGCGTGAGCTCGCGCGCGAACGCCTGCACGCCGCCCTCGCCATCTGCGGTGAATTAGGGGAGCGCTGGTACGCTCCCCACATCGAACGCGCGCTGCACGCAATTTAGGCGGCTTCAGCATAGCGGGCGTGCCGCTCTGGTCGGCGGTAGCGCATCGGCGTCTTCAATCCAGCCGCTGCGACAAGGGCGACAAGGGCGCCGAGCAGCGCCAGGGTCACGCCGGCGCCGATTCGCGCGGCGAGAGTCGTGGCGAGCGCGATTGACACGCCGCCTCCCGCATAGATCATCGCCTGAAATGCGCTGAAGACGCGGCCCTGCAGCGGTTCCGGTGTGATCTGCATGCGGAGAGAGTAGCCGGAGATGGTGGCCAAGGCATCCCCAAAGCTGAAGGTCACCGCGCAAATCAGGAGTACACCAAACTGCTGCGAAAGGCCAAAGCACGCGAGCGAGATGCCACTGAGCGCGATTCCTCCCAGGTAAAGCGGGCTGAACCCCAACCGTTCCCGCAGCACAGGTGTCAGGAGATTTCCGCACAGTCCGCCGCATGCTCCCGCGCTCAAGAGCAGGCCGACCGCACTGGGGGAGAGCATCGCCTCATGTTGCAGGTGGTAGACCATCAGGTCAACTGAACCAAGCGTGAAGCATAGTCCAGCCAAGCGGATGACGGTCGCCCAGAAGAGCAACCGGTTCTCCCAGACATAGTGCAGTCCCCTCACTGCGCTCTTCCAAAACGCAGGCTCACGCGCTGGCCGAGGTGTCGTTGCGGATCGTGCTGCGCGCAGAGAGAGCAGCGCCGCGGCGAGGGCGAGGAACGACGCGGCATTAAGCGCCATGACAACCACCCCACCAAAGCGGACGGTGATATACCCAGCAACCATCGGTCCAAGCAAGGTCGCAACGGACTGGCAGACGCCAAACACACTCGTCGCGCGGGTGATCTGCTCGGGCGCGACGAAATTCGCCAGGCTGACCGCCATGGCGACAAATGCGGTCAGCTCGAAGAACCCTATCGGCAGCGCGATGAGCCGCAGGAGCCACATGGAAGGTCCAACCACGTACCACATGACAGGGATGGTCAAGAACAGCGCGGCGGAGGCGAAACAGCAGACGAGCCGGACGCGGAAGCGGTCAAAGCGGTCTATGATGGCGCCGCCGATCAAGGCGGCGAGCAGGCTCCCCGCGCTCATCAGCGTCGCGATGAGACCCATCTGCTGCACCGACCCCGTCATCCGCAGGACCAGCAGGGGCATTGCAATCGTCGCCATCGCCGTCCCGAAGAGTGAGACGGCATCGCCAGCCGCGAAGGTCATGAAAGCCCGGTTGCGCCAGAGCAAGCGTGAACTTGCTTGGCGAGGCGGTGTGCATGCGATACTCGATGCGGTCATGAGGCGTCTCCTGTTCACTGCTGCGGAGCTGTGCTGCAGACGCCTCAAGTATGCTGGCGCGCCGTCCGGCCCACCACCGACACTCCGGACAATCGCGGCGACATCGTCCCGTACAGTCATCTCGACAGCCGGACATTTCCGTGCAAGTTCGTCCACCTGTGAGCGATGACGGGGAGCGCAGGCGGCGCATTGCAGGGGCTGCCCGTCGCGGCGCGTGCCATTGACGTGCAGGCGGATGCGGCTGGCGCGTACAGGCTCGCGCGCCGGTTCGCGGCGGAGGTGACGGCGACGATACTGGAGGCGTGCCTGCGGGAGCACCAGCCACGCGGCTGCTGTGTCGTCACACGCCGACCGCATCCGCCTCGCCGATCGGCGGTGCGTGGCGGACGTGCGGGTTGAGCGTGACGGCGACGGCGAGGATGACGAGGCCGC
>CAYRVF010000189.1:0-6395 GCA_964427535.1 uncultured Ktedonobacterales bacterium | reverse complement strand
GTCGCTCGCCATCCACGCGCACGCCCGGCGCCTGTGCCAGCACCGCGAGCAGCCAGCGCCCGTATGCCGCGTTGCCGCCGATCTCGGCCAGCGCCGCTTCGTCCAGCTCGCGGCCCGTGGCGAGCGCCGCCCATGCGTCCGCGAGCAGCGCCGTGGGAATGCCGACCTCGCGTGGCTCGTGTCCTTCGCGGGCGGGCGTGTACCAGACACAGACCTCGCGCTCGCTCGCGAAGAGCACGTCGAAGGCGCCGACGCCGACGGGCGGTTCGCAGGGGTCCGCCAGACTCCGCAGAAAGCGCAGCACGTCGTCGAAGTCGCGGCATGCGCCTGCGCTCTCGCCCTCAGACATGCACTCTCTCCGCGTGTCTCTCCAACCACACTACCGCTGAGCTTCACCGTAAAGAAACGGCCGGCCCTCGCGGACCGGCGGCTCGTTCAGAATCGGGAGCATTCGCCGCGCGCAGAACTGGGGAAGCTGCGAGCTTGCTCGTATGCCGGTTGCCAGGTGGTCATTCCACCTGGGCCACACGTTAGCGGAAAAGCTGCGAGACCGAGCGCCCTTCGTGGATGCGCGCGATGGCGCCCGCCAGCAGCTCGGCCACCGAGAGCTGGGTGATCTTCGGCAGGCGCTTTTCCTCTGGCAGTGGCACCGTGTCGGTGACGACGAGCTCCTTGATGATCGGGTCCTGCAGGCGCTCGACGGCCGGACCCGAGAGCACGCTATGCACCGCGCAGGCGTAGATGTCGCGCGCGCCGTTCTCTTTGACGATGTGCGCCGCCTGCAGTAGCGAGCCCGCGGTATCGATCTCGTCATCCACGATGACCGCGTGCCGCCCCTCTACTGAGCCGATGAGGCCCATGCTCTCCATGCGTCCGTCGTTGCCCAGCCGCCGCTTCTCCACGATCGCGAGCGGCGCGTTCAACCGCTCGGCGAAGTTACGCGCCTTCTTCGCGAAGCCGGTATCGGTCGCGACGACGGTGAAGTTGTCGAGCTCTTTGGTGAAGAAGTAGTGCGCCAGCAACGTCTGCGCCGTCAGCTCGTCCACCGGCACGCTGAAGAACCCTTGTATCTGACCCGCGTGCAGGTCCACCGTCAGCACGCGATTGGCTCCGGCCACGCTGATGCAATCGGCGAGGAGGCGCGCGGTGATCGGCACACGGGGCTGATCTTTCTTGTCCGTGCGGCCATAGGCATAATACGGAATCACGGCGGTGATGCGATTGGCCGAGGCGCGCTTGAGCGCGTCCAGCATGATCAGCGCTTCCATGATGGAGGTGTTCACTGGCGAGCTAAACGGCTGCACCATAAAGACGTCTTTGCCGCGTACGTTCTCGTCGATCTTGACGAAGATGTTCTCGTTCGAGAATTCGAAGACCTGCGCCTTCCCCAGCGGGATGCCCAGGTGGTCGCAGATGCTGCGCGCCAGTTCTGGGTGCGCGTTACCGGTAAAGACTGCCATTTCGCTCATCGGTGCCCCTCGCGTGTGCTTTTTATGGCCATGATACCCCTCCCCAGTATATCACCCGGCCCGGCCCAGTCCCGCCTCTCTCGCCCATGTGTGCGTGCGCATAACCGTCCGGAAGCTCGTGGGCGGAACCTCTCCCCCTTCCCCTCGCAAAGGGAAGGGGGGTGGGGGGAATGAGGCTCCGGAAAACAGACGCACGCCGGCGACAACACGCGTTGCGACCGGCGTGACGTTCACGCGAGATAAGGTAGTGCCGGGTCTAGAGGCCGGTGTTGATCTTGGTGAAGATCGAGGCGATGGTCGGCCCGAGCACGATCAGCGCGGCGATGACGACGACCGCGACGAGCGCGATGATCAGCGCGTACTCCACCAGACCCTGACCGCGCTCCGAGCGCACAAGCTGCTTCGACATGCTGTTTGCTTCCCCTCTCCTACACACGTACACGACAAACGAGCGAACTGACCATGACGCCGAACACATCGCCGCCACGTTGAGACCTGCCGCTCGCGGGTCCGGAGTTCCGTCGAGCGTCCGCGCCGGACCCGCGAGGCACACCAGCCTAGAGGCCGGTGTTGATCTTGGTGAAGATCGAGGCGATGGTCGGCCCGAGCACGATCAGCGCGGCGATGACGACGACCGCGACGAGCGCGATGATCAGCGCGTACTCCACCAGACCCTGACCGCGCTCCGAGCGCACAAGCTGCTTCGACATGCTGTTTGCTTCCCCTCTCCCAGATGACCCAACAAAAAGTGCCGTAGAGTCCATAGCGGACTCCGACCTTCGGTGAAGCGGCCTACCCCTATCGCGGGCCATCTGACATCTAGCCTTCCGGCGCCCGTCGCGAGTTCAGGAGGTGTCTCGCGCTTCTCCCTTGCCTTGCTTCTCATGCAGGCTCATTGCCACCGTGCCAGCAAACTCATGAAAAATCGCTGCGAAGTTCCGATCCGTGTATTTCCCGTTAGAGAGTTCGCTTGGCACTCTGCGCCGTGTCCCGCCCGAGCGCTCCTCCTCCCCCTCCGCAGTCCCAACTGACGCCGTGATGGATCGTCTCGTCGCGTCAGGCGAGCGGAACGCTCACGCCGACACGGCTGCCGGTGATCCCGCTTTCCACCGTGAGCTGGCCCCCGAGCGCCTCGGCGTAGCGGTGCATGCGCGCCAGGCCACGTGAGGTGCCGCTAGCCATGCGCTCCACCGCGGCTTGAACGTCGAAGCCGCAGCCGTCGTCCTCGACGAGGAGCCGCAGCATGCCCTCCGCCGCGTCAACCGACACGTGGATAGTGCGTGCCTGCCCCGCATGGACGGCGTTTCTGACGGCCTCCTGGAGCACCCGGAACAGAGCTACCTCGGCCTCCAGCGGCAATGGATAGTCGTCGGCGCTGGCGAGGACGTTCACGTCTACGCCGTACTTCTGGGCGACTTCGGCGGTGTAGTTGCGTATCGAGAGCACCAGCCCCGGCCCCTCGTCTGGCGCCACCGGTGTTGAGAGCACTCCGGCGTGCCGCTGCCGCGACATCTCGGGCGCCGTCGCTCCGGGCTGCGACGGCGCGCTCGGCCGTGCAGGCAGCGGCGGCAAAGGCGCCGAGATCGGCGCGGGCATCCCGTCGGTCGGAAATGGAAGCGGCGCGGACTGGTGCGCGGCGGGGGCGGATGGCGGCTGCGACGTCTGCGGGCGCGCCCCGTACGACACGTCTCCCCCGCGCAGCGCGGCGAGGACGGTGCTCAGAAAGCGGGCATAGCGCTCCAGCACGGTTACCTTGCCTTCGAGATGTTCGATATGCTCCGTGAGCATGAAGACGCCCATCTCAGCCTCTGAGGCATCGAGATATGCCGACCGGATCTGCTGGCGCGCGTAGTGTTCGAGATGAGCTTCCATCTCCTCCACGACATTTTGAGCCGCCTGCTTCCGCTCGGTGAACTTGGCCAGCTCTTGCCGGTCCTGCGCGAGCAGCATATTCAGCTCGTTCGTCTCGCGCTCCAGCCGCTGCAGCTCGTCGGCACACCTGTCGAGCAGTTCAGCACTTCCCGGCCGCGGAGTCGCTGACGGTGCCATAGGGGCCTGCAGTGGTGCGGATGACCGCGGGAGCATGCCGCTCGTCGACTGGGCACGTCGTGGCGTATCCAGCGGCCCAGACGACTGCCCATAGGGCAGCGCTCCCGAGGCTGGCCAGGCGAGACCGCCGGAGCCGATCGGGATGTTAAGCGACCCCGAGGTGATTGGTGGCTGGAATGGAGCCGACTGCCCGGCGAACGAGAGGGGATTGGAGCGGCGGGCGTTCACGTCGGCGGGGAAATACCGCGCGGTCGGCGCCGAGGGAGTCAGCGAATCGCTGATTCCACTGCCCGCCGGATAGATCGCGGAGGCGGAGAAGCCGTGCGGTGTCTGTGGCGACGGCAGGGACGTGCCGGAATTGGGCGGGTACTCCAGGGCCGCGTCGAAGGCGCCCGAGTAACCTTCGTCCTCACCCCACGACATCTCCTCGCCGCTCCCGTCCATCCGCCCTTCAGTCATCGCGCCGTGGTTCGACAACACTCGCGAGCTCCTTTCCATCCCCTTGCCACCGACGACATCACTGTTCGCCGTTCCCCTGTGGCGGCTCTATCGCAGCGGATAGACCACTGGGCGAGCAAACTCGGCGTTTTTACGCGGAACGTTCCGTCGCGCTGACCTATCTCGTACCGCGACACATCAGCTGAGAAGTTCTGGCCAGCACTCTCGCGCAGAGGGCGTGAAATGCGGTACAGATAAGATGGCGTTCGTGCGGCCTGCGTGCTTGGGGCAGTCTTTACTGGTTGCTCGGAAGTTGCCGAGGCGTAGCGGGAAGGGTGTTGCACTCGCCGCTGGCGTGCTGTTGCTGAGCGCGCCGCAGACCAGAAAAGGACAGCACACATGCGAATAGAGAATCGGACTTCTCGGCCAACGGAGACGGCGCCAGCCCCCTCAGCCGCACCCGAGGCGCATGGCCTCTACCGGCTCGGCATCGGCTATGGCCGCGCGATCTATCGACTGCGCTGGGTGATTCTCGCGATCTGGATCGTGGGACTTGCCATCAGCGCTCCCTTCGCCGCGAAGATCGGCTCGGTGCTCACCGGTGGCGGCTACTCGCTGAATACCAGCGAGTCGGTGCATGCTTCCAATATCATCAACGCAAGGCTGCATCAGCCCGCGTCGCAGGTGCTCGTGGTCTTCCAGTCGGCGACGGCCCAGATGGATGATCCGAGCTATCAGCGTGAGATTACCGATTTCACCTCGCGCGTCAGCAGCTTCCCGCATCTCACCCGCATCACGCCCGCGCCGATCGACGGGCAGGACGGCAAGACGACCTACGTCAATCTCAGCTTCAATTCAAACGTCGACACGACACAGAAGCAGTTGACGCAGCTCCGCTCGCTGCTGCCGTCGAGCGGCCCCGCGAAGGCGTATCTCACCGGTGACCCGGCCGTCTATGCCGAGTTCAACACCATCAGCGAGCAAGACACCCGCAGCGCGGAGGAAGCGGCGCTGCCTATCGCGGGCATCGTGCTGCTGATCGTCTTCGGCACGCTGGTGGCCGCCGCGTTGCCGCTGCTGCTGGCGCTGGTCGCCGTGCCGGTGGCTCTCGCCGTCATCTATGCCATCGCGGTGCATGCCTCGACGAACGTCTTCGTGTTGAACGTCGCCTCGATTGTCGGGCTGGGCATCTCCATTGACTACAGCCTCTTCATGACACGCCGCTTCCGCGAAGAACTCGCGCGTGGCCGCAGCCGGGGCGACGCCGTCGGCTGGACGGTGGCCACGGCGGGCGAGGCGATTCTCTTCAGCGGACTCACCGTCATGATTGGCTTCACGGGGCTGCTGCTCATCGGTATCCCATTCATGACGTCCTTTGGCATCGGCGGCGCGGTCGTCGTCGCGGCGGCGGTGCTCGCGGCGCTGACCCTGCTGCCCGCGCTGCTCGGCATCCTCGGCCCGCGCGTGAATGCCCTGCGGATTCCAGTGCTCGGTAAGTTGCTCGGTGGCGCCGGAAGCACCGCTGAGGAAAGCGAGCGCCCGGGCTTGTGGCACACGCTGGCGATGGGCGTGATGCGGCGCCCGGTGGTCATCGTGGTCTTTGTCACCGCCGTGCTGATCGCGCTCGCCTCGCCCGCCCTCTCGATGAACATCGGCACGCCATCCTCATCGGCGCTGCCGGCGTCCTCGAACGCTCGCAAGGGTCTCGACATTCTCGCGCAGCAGTATCCCGGCTCGCAGCAGCAACAGGTGCAGCTTGTCGCGCAGACGCCCGACGGCGGCAGCATCCTCACCGCGGACCATCTCGCCGCGGTGCGCGAGTTGAGCGCGTGGGTCGCGGCGCAGCCGCACATCACCGGTGTCACGAGCGTCACACGCCTGCCCGTCACGCCGGGCGCGCCCGCGCTCACACAGGCGCAGCTCACGCAGCTCTACGTCTCCGGACAGTATCAGCAGGTGCCCGGCCTTGCCGCGCTCATCGGCCAGACCACCGGCGGCGACACGACCGTGATCACGGCGACCGCCAACACCACGCTCGACAGCACCGAGGGCAAGGCGCTCATCGACCACCTGCGCGCGGATGACAAAGCCAACGCGCCAGGCCTGAACGTCTATGTCGGCGGCTTGCAGGCCATCAGCCTCGACTTCAACCGCTACCTGTATGGCAACTTCCCGAAGGCGATCCTCTACATCCTGGTCGCGACGTATGTCCTGCTGCTGCTGATGTTCCGGTCGGTGGTGCTGCCGCTCAAGGCGATTCTGATGAACGTGCTCTCGGTCGGCGCCGCGTATGGCGCGCTGGTGTTCATCTTCCAGCAGGGGCACTTTGCCAGCCAGCTCGGCTTCTCGGCCAGTGGCACCATCGACAGCACGATCCCGATTCTGCTGTTCTGCATCCTCTTCGGCCTCTCGATGGACTATGAGGTATTCCTGCTCAGC
>CAYRVF010000188.1:0-6539 GCA_964427535.1 uncultured Ktedonobacterales bacterium | reverse complement strand
TAGTCGGGCGACTGGTGGCGGAAGTAGGTGTTGTAGAGGCGGGCGTAGGAGCCGCCGCGCGCTAGCAGCTCGTCGTGGCTGCCCTCTTCCACGACACGGCCCGCGTCGAGGACGAGGATGCGGTCGGCGTGGCGGATGGTCGAGAGACGGTGCGCAATGAGGATCGAGGTACGCCGCCGCAGCACCACATCCAGCCCCTCCTGAATCTGCTCCTCGGTGAGTGGATCGACGCTGGCGGTCGCTTCGTCGAGGATGATCATGCTGGGGTCCTGCAGCAGCACGCGAGCGAGCGCGACGAGCTGGCGCTGGCCGAGCGAGAGGCCATGCCCCTCCTCGCCGACGGGCGACTCCAGTCCGTCGGGCAGCGCGTCGAGCCAGTCGCCACCGCCGATGCCGCGCGCGATCTCCGCCACCTCATCGTCGGTCGCGTCGGGCCGGGCATAGCGGATGTTGTCGGCGACGGTGCCGGAGAAGAGGAACGGTGTCTGCGGCACGACGCCGAGCTGCCGCCGATACGCCGAGAGATCGAACGAGCGGATGTCGCGCCCGTCGATGAGGATGCGCCCGCCCTGGAACTCGTATGACCGGGCGATCAGCTTGCCTAGCGAGGATTTCCCCGCGCCAGTGTGGCCGACGAGCGCGACGCTCTCGCCCGGCCGAATCGTCAGGCTAAAGTCGCGCAGCACCGGCTCACCGGACAGGTACTCGAAGTCCACGTGCTGGAACTCGATCTCGCCGTCCAGCCGCCCGACGTGCTGGGCGTCGGTCTGCGCGACGCGCGGCTCCGCGTCGATCAGCGCGAAGACCCGCTCGCTCGCCGAAAGCCCCTGCTGGAACTGGCTCCAGAACGAGGCGATGCTGGTGAGTGGGAACCAGAAGATGTTGATGCTCTGCACGAACAGGTACCACGAGCCCGCCGAGACGCCGTGGCCGATGACCTGCAGGCCGCCGAAGTAGACAACAATCACCGTGCCAATGCCCGCGATGGCCGTGAGCACCGGGAAGATCGCCGTGAAGACGAGCCCCTGGCGCAGGTTCACCTTGTAGGATTGCTTGTTCACCGCATCGAACTGGTCGTAGATGCGCTGCTCCTGGCGGAAGTTCTTCGCGATAGTGATGCCGCTCAGCGACTCCTGGATGAGCGCGTTGACGTTGGCTCGCGCGCGCTGGGAATGCCGGGTCGTCACTCGCGCGATGCGGCGGAAGCCGAGCGCGACGACCACGATCACCGGCGCGATGGAGAGCGCCAGCAGCGCCAGCGACGGACTAATCACGAAGAGCGCGACGGCGATGAAGACGACGAGCAGCACCTGGCTGAGCAAGTTCAACGTCAGCGTGACCACCGTCGCGAAGTCTTCGGTGTCCGACGTCACACGGCTGACGATCTTGCCCGAGGGGTACTCGTCGTAGAACGACATGTCGCGGTCCATCACGGCGCTGAAGGCGTCGAGCCGCAGCGTGAGCACGACATCGCCGACCGAGCGTGCGGTATATTGCTGGCGCACGAAGTTGAAGACCCACGAGAGCCCGCCCGAGACGAGGATAGCGGCGACCAGCGGCAGCACGACGCGCACGGAATCGGTCGTCTGCAGCGCGTCGATGCCGCGCGAAATGAGCAGCGGCAGCACCGTATCGGCCGCTGAACTGAGTACGATCATTCCCGCGACAAGCACCATCAGCGGGAAGACCGGACGGAAGTAGCGCAGAATGCGCGCGACGAGCGCCCGATCCGAGTAGGTGCGGTCGTAGGTCTCGGCGTCCAGACCATCCATCACGAAGCCCATGACTGTCCTCTCCTACTCCCTGCTAGATGGCACGCTCGCGCTCAGCGCCGCCGAGGACGATGGCGCGGACTCGTAGCGCGTGAAGATGCGGCGGTACAGGTCTGATGTGCGCATCAACTCATCGTGCGAGCCCTGCGTGATCAGCTCACCGCGCTGCAAGACGAGAATCTTGTCGGCCCAGCGAATCTGCGAGAGCCGGTGCGTGATGAGCAGTGTCGTACGCCCCTCCTGCAGCCGCTTGATCGCCTGCTGGATCTCGTCCTCCGTCGCGCTATCGATCGCACTGGTGGAGTCGTCGAGCAGCAGCACGCGCGGATCGGTCAGCATCGCCCGCGCGATGGCGAGCCGCTGCCGCTGGCCGCCCGAGAGGGTGACGCCACGCTCGCCGATCACCGTGTCGTAGCCATCTTTGAATGTCACGATGAACTCGTGCGCCTGCGCCTCGCGCGCCGCCTGCTGGATCGCGGCGAAGTCAGCACGCTGGCCGAGGCCGAACGAGATGTTCTCGCGAATCGACTTCGAGAACAGGAAGATATCCTGCTCGATGATCGAGATCTGCGAGCGCAGGCTGCCCAGGTTCCAGTCGCGCACGTCCACGCCGTCCACCAGCACGCGGCCTTCGCGCACGTCGTAGATGCGGTTGAGCAGCTTGAGGATGGTCGACTTGCCCGAGCCGGTCTGTCCCACCAGCGCGACCGTCTGCCCTGGCTCGACGGTGAACGAGACATCGCGGAGCACCGGCGTGTCGCCGTAGCCAAACGTCACGTGATCGAAGACGATCTTGCCGCGCATCGTGCCCGCGTAGCCGTCCGCCGTCTCATCCAGCTCGGTCTCCTGGCGCATTAGCGCGAGGATGCGGTTCGCGCCCGCGATGCCCAGTTGCACCAGGCTGAAGGTGAAGATCGACTCGCCCGTCGCAAAGCGCATCAGCCCGAAGAGGCCCATGTAGGTGATCAGTCCGCCGATGCTGAGCTGCCCGTGCGTGACGAGCAGTACGCCATGCAGGAACGCGCCCATCAACGCGACGGCATAGATCAGCAGCGGCAGGTAGCGCGCCTGCACCTCGCCGTTGCGGACGTACAGGTCGCGGTAGCGACTGGCTTCGCGCGCGAACTTGGCCTTCTCCTGCGCCTCCTGCGCCGTCGCCTTGACGACCTCGATGCCCGAGACCGTCTCGGCGAGCCGGCCGTTCATCCGGCCAAACTGCGCGCGCATTTCCCCCGCGATGGGCGAGAGCCGCCGCGTATACAAACGCAGCGAGATAACGAAGGCGATCACAAAGATCACCGGCACCAGCAACAACTGCGGGTTCAGCAGCGCGATGAAGATCAGCGGCACGAGGATGTTCAGGAACGAATCGAAGATCAGCGCGATGCCCGGATTCATCATGGCGTTGAGCTGGCGCACGTCGTTGTTCGCGTGTGCCATCACGTCGCCGACCTGCTGTCGGTTGTGGAAGGTCTGGCTCTTGCCGAGCAAACTCAGGTACAGCTCGTCGCGGGAGTCGCGCTCCAGCCGCTGCGCCAGCACCTCGCCGGAGAACGCGCCCGCCGTGCCCAGCACAAACTGCGCGACGATCAGCCCAAGGATGCCCGCGGCCAGCGGAATCAGCGCCGCAGCAACGGGATGTGGCTGCAGCACGACGGTGAACGCCGCGCCGACAAGGACAGGCACGGCGCTAAACAGCGCGTTCGCCGCCGCGTACGCGAGCACGAAGCCGAGCCAGAAGACGGGATAGCGCGCGATGTGCGAGAGAATCCAGCGGACGGCGCCGGAGCGATTGTAGTGGTACTCGCCAGCGAGGGTGAACTCGCGCATCTCCATTCCAGGCTCCTCCGGCTCTACATACTTTACATACTTAATGAACGGCCACAGACCCAGCGCTCTGCCACCTGCTTCCGCGGCGCAACCCTCCAAGCGTACCAGAACAAATTTTCACATTCAACCGGACTTTAGTGCAGGTTCCAAGGTCAGGTAGAAATCTGCCGACGCTCACAGTCGTGATCGCGTTGTAGGGGCGAGGCAGGACTCTCTCACCCCGCCGTTCGCAGCGAAACGCAGAACGCTCGCATCTCCGTCACCCGCCCTGGCGCTGTGGTACGATGCCTCCACCACCCGGCGCATGCGCGACACCCAACGAGTAGGGAGTATCTGGCATGGCAGAGTCGAGTCCCGTTCCTCCGCGTCCGGCAGCCGCCGTCGTGTTGCTGCGCGACGGGGCCGAGGGCATTGAAGTCTTCATGGTGCGCAGACATATCCAGAGCGATTTCTCCCCTGATGTCTTTGTCTTTCCGGGCGGCTCCGTGACGGAAACCGACCGCGACGCCGAGTTGCTGCCAGGGCTTACGCGGTCCGTCGGGGAGGGGCCGACGACACTCGGCAGCGGGTTCCGGGTCGCCGCTCTGCGCGAGTGCTTCGAGGAGGCCGGGGTGCTACTGGCAACGCGCGACGGCGCTCCACTGGCCATCGAGGGCGACGCGGTGGACCGCTACGCCGCGTACCGCACCGCGCTGCAGAAAGGCACGCTCACGCTCGAAAACATCGCCCGGAGCGATGGCCTGCAACTCGCGACCGACGCCCTCGTCCACTGGGCGCACTGGATCACCCCGGAGAGCATGCCCAAGCGGTTCGACACGCACTTCTTCCTCGCCGATATGCCCACATCGCAGCAGGCCGCGGCCGACCGGCTGGAGACGACCGAGGACGTGTGGATCCGCCCCGAGGACGCGCTGCGGCAATTCGAGGACGGCTCCTTCCCGCTGGTCTTCGCCACCGTGCATCAGCTCCGCGCGTTGACGGGCATGCGCAACGCCGAGGCGGCCAAAGCGCGCTTCGCCGGCATGGTCCCACGGACGATCATGCCACGGACGGCCACGCGCGAGGGCGCCGAGGTCATTCTGCTGCCAGACGAGGAGTAGACGGGTGGAGTTGCAGATCACGCTGCCGGAGGGCGTGCGCACCGTACTCGCACCAAACCCGTCGTTGATGACGGGGCCGGGCACGAATACGTATCTGGTCACGGAGCCCTGGGCTGGCGCCGTCGTCATCGATCCGGGTCCCGATATCCGCGAGCATCTGGACGCCATCGTCGCGGCGGCGCACGATGTCGGTGGCGTGCGGACGATTCTGATCACCCACGGCCACCCCGATCATATCGAGGGAGCCGCCTCTTTGCGCGCGCTCACAGGTGCGCCCATCCTGGCGTGGAGCCGCGAGGGTTCGCCCGTCGCCGACGAGACGCTGTCGGACGGCGCGGTCGTGCGCATCGGCGGGCGGACGCTGCGGGCGCTGCACACGCCGGGGCATCGCTTCGACCACCTTTGCTACTTGCTCGAAGACGCGCGCACGATCTTCGCGGGCGATCTGGTCGCGGGCACCGGCACGGTCGTCATCGCGCCGCCCGAAGGCGATCTGCTCGATTATTTGAATTCACTGCTCCGTCTGCGCGCGCTGGAGCCCGCGCTGATGTTGCCCGCGCACGGCCCTTCGATCGACGCGCCGCGCGAGCTGCTCGACTACTACATTGCCCACCGCGAGGAACGCGAGCGGCAGGTGCTCGACGCCCTCGGGCAGGGGCCAGCGTCGATTCCCGAGCTGGTCGCGCGTATCTACGCCGACGTCGACCCCGCGCTGCACGGCGTCGCGGCGCTCTCGGTCTCCGCCCACCTGCTCAAGCTCGAACGCGAGGGGCGCGTGCGGCGCGACGAGTCGACTGGCGGAGATGACGTCTGGCGGCTGGTCTCAACGCCGCCGGAGACGGTGCGCTAGGAGCGGAAAGGACGGTCGCGATGCCTGGCACATTCCGTCTACTCTTCATCGGCGATGTCGTCGGGCAGACCGGGCGCGAGACCGTCGTCGCACTCGTGCCGGAGTTACGCCGTGAGCTGTGCCTCGACGCCGTCATCGTCAACGGCGAGAACTCCGCCGACAACGGCTTCGGCGCGACGGCGGAGACGGCGAGCCTGCTGCTCAGCGTGGCCGACTTCGTCACCCTCGGCGACCACGCCTTCGATCAGGCGGACGTCGGCGTATACCTGGAGCACGAGACGCGCATCATCCGTCCCGCCAATCTGGAGGGCGACCTTGCCGGGCGCGGCTGGGGCACGTTCGACGCGGGAGGCGTGCGGGTAGGCGTGGGCAATCTCGTCGGCCGGCTCTTCATGCGCCCGAAGGCTACCTCGCCCTTCGAGGCGGCGGACGCCATACTGGGCGAGATGGCGACCGCGGGCTCTCAGATTACCCTGATCGATCTGCAAGCCGAGGCCACCAGCGAGAAGCAGGCGATGGGCTGGTATCTCGACGGGCGCGTGACGGCACTGGTAGGCACCCACACCCACGTCCCAACAGCCGACGCGCGTGTGCTCCCCGGCGGCAGCGCCTACGTCTCAGACGTGGGCATGACGGGCGGACGCGACAGCATCATCGGCTTCGGCAAAGAAGGCTTCCTCGGTGTGTTCAGGGTCGGCGAGCAACGCAGGCCCTCTCCAGCGCCCGGCCCCGGCGGCCTCGACGCCGTGCTGATCGAGGCGAACGTGGCGACCGGCCACGCCACCGCCATCGAGCGCGTCTATCGCGGCCTGTGACTCCCCACGTAAGAGCGCCCGCTGCCCATCGCCCGTGATGCCACCGCGCTTGACGCTCAGGCAGCCGGGTGACTATACTGCGGGCGCGAGCCGGCGTGGCGGAACGGTATACGCGGCGGTCTCAAAAACCGCTGCCCTCACGGGCTTGTGGGTTCGAATCCCACCGCCGGCA